>JBALTG010000039.1:0-35212 GCA_036964625.1 Motiliproteus sp. | reverse complement strand
ATTTCATCAAGCTACAATGGTTCACATCTGCGCCATTTAAGCTAAACTGTTGACTAAAACTGTTGACGAGTGAGCCGCGTGATATTAATAACTTCAGAACAGATCAGAATGGCACGTGCTGCGTTGCGATGGTCAATGGAAGATCTTGCATCAAAGTCCGGTGTTGGAGCCTCTACCATTAAACGCATGGAAACGTTTGAAGGCACCCCCAAAGCACGGATTGAAAACCTTCAGGCTATACATAATGCCTTTGTTGACACGGGTCGTGTGCGCCTTGATGGAAATGATGGGGTCACTGTTGTTAATGGGGGGTACTAACCTGACTACTCAGTGTCTAGGAGCCTGTCGGGCTTGGCCGATCGTAGCGAGGGCCTTTGGTCTAAGGGAAAGAATTGGCTTGAATAGATGTAAAGTAGGGAAATATTCAAGCGAGGGAGGCAGAATTCAGCATTTTTTCGCATCGATAAGGGCGAAAAGCGAGGCGACCAGTTGTTCAACAACAGTGGATTTTAGGGAAAAGAGCTTTTAATCACCCTATACTCAGAGCTGGAAAGCCTGAAGTGTAAAATGATATTTTGAAGAAAAGCAGCGGCAAGGACTGCTCTCTAGTCGGGGGCGGCGTATTTCTGCTCGGGCTACGGCTCGGCTTAATCCTGCCGAAAATCAGCTGGCAGAAAAAATCTTCATGGAATTCATCTCTTTAAACATCAGCAAAGATTAGCGAGATAACTATGACTGAAAAAAAGTCTGATCTCCGTCACTATTCCTCTCTGGTCGTCGATGGCATGGAACGTGCTCCGAGCCGCGCCATGTTGTACGCGGTTGGCTTTGAAGACAAAGATTTCAACAAACCTCAAATTGGTATTGCTTCCACCTGGGCTATGGTAACGCCCTGTAATATGCACATTAACCGGCTGGCCGAACATGCGGCACGAGGGGTCGATGCAGAAGGGGGCAAGAGCGTCATCTTTAATACCATTACCATTTCAGATGGCATTTCAATGGGCACCGAGGGCATGAAGTACTCCCTGGTGTCACGTGAGGTAATCGCCGATTCCATTGAAACCGTTGTCGGCTGTCAGGGCTATGACGGCGTTGTCGCCATAGGCGGCTGCGACAAAAACATGCCGGGCTGCATGATCGCCCTGGCACGTCTCAACCGTCCCGCCGTTTTTGTCTACGGCGGCACCATCCTACCGGGCCGCTATAAAGACAGAAAGCTGGACGTGGTATCTGTTTTTGAAGCCGTGGGAGCACGCGCCAACAACCAGATCGACGATGACGAACTGCATGCTATTGAAACCAAAGCCATCCCCGGCCCAGGCTCCTGTGGCGGCATGTACACTGCCAACACCATGGCCTCGGCAATTGAAGCTCTCGGCATGAGCCTGCCCAACAGCTCCGCCCAGGCGGCAATCTCTGAAGACAAAAAACAGGATTGCGAACGCGCTGGTGCCGCTGTCCTGAAGCTGCTCGAACAAGGCATCACCCCTCGCGATATCATGACCCGTAAGGCGTTTGAAAACGCGATTACCGTCACCATCGCGCTGGGCGGATCAAGCAATGCGGTTCTGCACCTGCTCGCCATGGCCCACTCCACCGGGGTAGAACTGAACCTGGACGATTTTACCGAGATCGGCAAACGGGTACCGATGGTCGCCGACCTCAAACCCAGTGGCCGTTACTTGATGGCTGAACTGATCGATATCGGCGGCATCCTGCCTCTAATGAAAATACTGCTGGACGCCAGCCTGTTACATGGCGACTGCCTGACGGTGACCGGCAAAACAATGGCCGAAAACCTGGCCGACGTACAACCATACCCCGATAAGCAGGACATTATCCGCTCGCTGGACAATCCAATTAAAAAAGATAGCCACCTGGTGGTGCTGCATGGAAACCTAGCGTCCGCCGGCGCAGTCGCAAAAATCACCGGCAAGGAAGGCCTGGGCTTTACGGGACGCGCCCGCGTATTTGATTCCGAAGAGGCATCGTTGCAAAGCATCCTGGACGGCACCGTGGTCAAGGGCGATGTTCTGGTTATTCGTTACGAAGGCCCCAAGGGCGGCCCCGGCATGCGCGAAATGCTAGCACCAACCTCAGCTATTATGGGCAAAGGGCTGGGTAATGATGTTGCCCTGATCACCGACGGACGCTTCTCCGGCGGCACCCATGGCTTTGTGGTGGGCCATATCACCCCCGAAGCCTATCAAGGCGGGCCGCTGGCTATTGTTGAAGACGGTGACAGCATCACTATCGATAGTGAAAACAGAAAACTCACCCTGCATTTGGAAGAGGGCCAGATTCAACAGCGCCTGGCCAACTGGCAACGCCCTGAACCCCGCTACCGTTCAGGGGTGCTGGCAAAATATGCCCGCCTAGTAAGCTCCGCTTCGGAAGGTGCGGTGACTGACAAAAACCTGTAAAACACCCTGACAACCCGTCTGACCACACTGGAGATGATGTGCGCGCTGGTCGGCGCGCCGTCACGCTTCGAGTCACTTTATCTGCTGTTTGTGGTGAGAGCATCATATTTGGACGCTAGCAACAGCGAAGCCCCAGCTTTGACTGCCCCCCAGAACACAACGTCTCCCCCTCCGACACTTTTTGCCGGCTGGATAGCTATCAGGCGGTATCACCATGCTCCATCAGCGGCTCTACCCCTTCCGTTGTTTTCAACAGGTCCCTGGGCCGCGTACAGCTCAATCCCATATGCGGCGTATCCATCCACTGGTCAGCCTCCTCTCTACTGCCAAAGTAGCCTATCGAAGCCTATCGAAGCCTATCGAAGCCTCGAATAGTCTTTGCCGTGCGTCATCTAAAGTCATCACTATCACCCTTTGAAATGTATAGCGGAAATGATGTCGGCAAATTACCGTGCACCATCTTCAGCCTTCTGGCCGTTGGGCCATGCTGTCGGCACAGGCGCCCGATGCATCAAGCTCAATAGGGGGAATTTATACAAAACCTCTAATTAAGTACCTGACATAAGGCTGAATAGCCCGTGGTTACGGACGTCATTGCCCAATTCTCGCACTTGCTCAGAGGTTCAATAGCAGGAGGGAGCTCAAAGGCGAATCGCCAGAGTTGCTCCTTGCGCTTGCCGTTAACAAGAAAGTCCATTTCCTCATATATTCGCCTGCTTTAACAATAACTTCAACGCTCCACAAAGGCCCGCTCGATCACATAATGGCCAAGGTCGCCATGGCGAGCTTCCTTAAAGCCCAAGTTGTCCAGAATGGTACAGGTATCCTTCAGCATACTGGGACTGCCGCAAATCATAAAACGGTCCTGCTCCAAGCTGAAGGGCGGAAGACCGAGGTCTTCACAGAGTTTGCCGCTTTCCATCAGATCGGTCAGGCGTCCCTGATTATCAAAAGGCTCTCGGGTAACCGTGGGGTAGTAGATCAGTTTCTCACGCGCCAAATCGCCAAAATATTCATTCTGAGGCAGATGCTGAGTGATTAGCTCCCGGTACGCCAGCTCTGAGACATAACGACAGCCGTGGGTCAGGATTATGCGGTCGAACTGCTCGTAGACCTCCGAATCCTTGATAATGCTCATAAAGGGAGCCAATCCCGTTCCCGTGCTGATCAGCCATCGGTTTTCCCCGGCAGCAGATGATCGCTGATCAGGGTGCCGGTGGGTTTGCGGCTGATCAGTATCTGATCCCCCTCCTGAATATTCTGAAGCTTTGAGGTCAGGGGCCCGTCCGGTACCTTGATACTGAAGAACTCCAGCTCCTCCTCGTAGTTGGCACTGGTAATACTATAGGCACGCATCAGCGGGCGTCCATCATGCTCCAATCCGATCATGGTAAAGTGACCGTTCTTGAAACGAAAACCGGGATCCCGGCTGGTTTTAAAACTAAACAGGGTATCGGTCCAGTGATGGACGCTCAAAACCGTTTCGGAACCTAGGTTTGCCATGATTATTCGCTCTCAACATATAATCAATAGTTATCAAGAAAACATCATCTATGCATTGAGACAACTGAAGACCCGAACTATGCTACCGGTAAAATGGGTTATACAGATTTAGCTAACCGGAAATCACAAAGATCGTTGAGTACAATCAAATGGCCCTCGCTACGATCGACCAAGCCCGACAGGCTCCAAGGCTCCAGCCTTCCCGTAGAAATCCCAGTAGGAATCTAAGTTCGATCTACTCCAGCAGATCTTCATCGCTGAAACCGTTATTTTCCACGATCTCGCGCAATCGCCGCAACGCTTCGACCTGAATCTGACGCACCCGTTCGCGGGTCAGACCGACCTCAGGCCCCACCCCCTCCAGGGTACTCATCTCATACCCCCGGAGGCCGAAGCGTCTGGCCAGGACCTCACTGTGTTTATCCGGCAGCGAGGATAACCACTCGTCCAGACGCCCCACCAAATTGGTGCTTTGCAGCCAGGTTTCCAGATCGGGGGTTTCGGTATCAGGAATCGTCTCCAGCAGGGGCTTGTCGGAATCCTTGCTCACCGGCGTATCCACCGACCCCACCCGCTCATTCAAACCGAGCATCCGCTTCACGTTCTCTACCGGACGATCCAGCATCTCCGCGATCTCTGTACAACTGGGCTCATGGTCCAGTTTCTGGGCGAGTTCACGGGCAGCTCGCAGATACACATTCAGCTCTTTGACGATATGAATGGGTGAACGGATAGTTCGGGTCTGATTCATGATCGCCCGCTCGATGGACTGGCGAATCCACCAGGTGGCATAGGTGGAGAAGCGAAAGCCCCGTTCGGGATCAAACTTCTCCACGGCCCGGATCAACCCCAGGGTACCCTCCTCAATCAGGTCTAAGAGCGTCAGACCCCGATTGATATAGCGCCTGGAGATCTTAACCACCAGCCGCAGGTTGCTTTCAATCATCCTTTTACGGGAAGCTTCATCCCCTTTCAGGGCCCGTCTTGAGAAGTAAACCTCCTCTTCGGCCGAAAGGAGTGGTGAGAACCCAATCACATTCAGATAGAGTTGTGTGGGATCAAGCTGTTTGGCGTTCATAAGGTCTTCATGAACTTCGCTACGCGCCTTATCCATGGCTGCTTCCTCCTTATAAGACCCATCGGTCATATCGTTCACACCACTATCTTGATAATGAATACAATAAAAAGGGCGTGCAGGATAATGAATTACTATTTAAATAAGAAGCTAACATTTTGATTATAAATTAGATTATGCCAACCTGCGACTAGTCACTAGTCACCATCTTTGACCTGATTGATTTCTAAAAAGAAACAGCTTTGCTATCTGGACGTGAAACATGTTCATGAAAATCATTCATACCGCCGATGGTACAGTTGGCTACCAACATATCTTCTGTAATACCGCGCACCTCAGCACAGGGCTTGCAAACTATGATCTTCGCATCCGGGTTAGAAAACACTTCTTTAAACTTTGGCGGTGGACCGAATGGCACCATCTTTGGATGCGCCCCTTTAACCGCAACCGTCACGGCATCATGAAACAACATGATCATCACCGTATCACCCGCCTGCAGGGCAGACGCCGCAAAAATAAAAGGCAAGGAAGCCCGAGTGGTATCCGTTGGCCCCCAGCTTGTCGATATCGCATAGTGCATAGTGATTACCTTCTATCGATTAGTTGATGACTTAATATTAAATGAAATAACGTTAAATTGATGTGTTTAAGAGGTATTGCAAATGAACGCCCACCAATTCGAATTCACGTCTATTGACGGTGCACAGCTCGCACTATCTGACTTTACCGGTAAAACAATTCTCCTCGTCAACACCGCATCGGAATGCGGCTCCACCCCCCAGTATTCAGCCTAGCAAGTGCTGTGGAAGACCTATCGGGATCAGGGACTTGTGGTCATCGGGGTTCCCTCCAACGATTTCGGCAATCAAGAACCTGGCAGCAAGACAGAGATCAAGGCATTCTGCAAGAAAAACAAGCAGTCGATTTTCACATGACGAGCAAGCAAAAGGTGGTCGGCTCCGAGGCGCATCCGTTCTACCGCGCGGTGAAGGATGAGTTCGGCAGCGCGGGGGTACCAACATGGAATTTCCACAAATATTTGATCGATCCGGCAGGCGAGCTCGTTGAACTTTGGCCGTCTCAAGTTGATCCACTATCGAAGGAAGTCAAGGCCGCAATTAATGAGAACCTGCCCAACGGCTGAATAGCATTTCCGGCGCTGTTTGTTTTGTGGAAGGCGCCAGGAATAGATAGACAGCGCCACTGGGAGTTGCGGCACGAAACTGCCCGACCCGCCTGGATTGTCTCATTATCCAGGCCTCTTTTGTTGTTGCTAACCGGCTGATTTTGGCCGTACTTTGTTAATCAGCGGGCAGAATCAACCACTTTCAGCGTCAAAATTTGCCCGGGTAATAAATGGTGACAGCCCCGTATCCATGAGCCTTTTAAGCCTGTTTGCATGGTCAATCTTGGGCGCTGAACACTGGTCAAACTAGCACACTGATCAACAGCTCAGATAGACCCGGACTGGATGTCCCCTAGAGGGGAATTTGAAGTGACTGCAACTGTACCTACAGACCAGGTGGGAATGTCCGTTCCGTGGCGTAACCAGCCCGTAGCAGACGATATGACCCGTCTAATGAGTGTCCGCTTCTTTCGGTTTGGAAAGATGGATTAATGCTGATCTCTGAGAAAATCAGAGTTTTCTTAGTGCCGACTGCTGCCCTACAGGTCACAAGGAGACGAATGCCCGGTTTGGGCGCAGGAGTGGTCATTCTATGATGAAACCTTATTTTCATCCCACATCAGGTGCTTGAGTGTCTCTCAGGCGAACATTCAAGCTATCGATCATCCGTCGTGCTTCCGAAAGCTCTCCCAGCAAGCTGTCGGCAGGGTTCGCTAGGGCGTTGCGCACGCGCGAGTTCGCCTTCTACGGAGATTTGCGATGACGGGTTCAGCAAGCTTCAAAATAGTGGCCACTAAGGAATGCATCACCACCGGTTACGCAATTCACGCAGTTTTAGGAATACGATTTTCGGGTTGGGGTGTTCGGGCATATCAGGGAAGTCCTCGCGCAGTTTGGCGATCACCGACGGGCTGTGCAGGCGGAAAAACGTATTGATGTCCTTTTCCTGGGCTAAGGTCGATACCAGCGCGTGAGCCGGGTTCTGGCCTGAGACTTCCTTCAGCAACGCCTGTGCTCGCCTGTTGTCCGGTTCGCGAGCAAGGGTAAACTCCAGATTGTTGCGAATATAATCATGCCCCGGATAGATCCGGGTTTTGTCATCCAGCTTGGCCAGCTGGGTGGTGAAGGTGTGGTAGAGTTCCACCGGATGACCGCCGCTGTGGCAGTTGCCAGCACCGGCATTAAACAGCGTGTCCCCACATATCAGGGCCGGCTCATCGGTCTGCGACAACAGACAGATATGGCTCATGGTGTGCCCCGGCGTATCCAGGGCGAGTAACTCAACTGTGCGCCCCACCTTAACGACATCGCCGGCTGATAGGCCGATATCGATACCGGCGATGCTATGTTTCGCATTGTGATGCGCCAGGAGTTTGGCCCCGGTGGCGGCAATCATCGCTTGATTGCCGCCGGTGTGGTCGCCGTGTTCGTGGGTATTGAGTATCTGTGTGATTGTCCAGCCGTGTAGTTTGGCGGCGCTCAGGCATTTTTGGTAGTCGAGCGGGTCGATGGCTAGGGCTTCACCAGTTTCCGGACAGGCGATCAGGTAATTGAAGTTGCGAAAAGCATTACCCGTCCATATCTGTTCAACTATCACACTGAGCCTCCGTTCCGATAGGTGCTCTACTGTGGCGGCGGAACCTTTATCCGCTTAGTTTGCCGCTCTTTGCCGCCATGACAAAGTCATTAAGGTGCAAACCTTTGATCACCTGAAGTGATTATAGCTTCCCAGCGACACAGACAAGGGATGCTGTCAACTTAACCAAAAGGTAGGCGTTTTTCGGATGAAGCCAGGCTCCGCTGGAACCAACTATCAATAAGTTAGCAGCGAAGAATTGATCTCTTCAGGCAGTCAAATTCCTTAAGTTGACTTATATGAACCATCCCCTTTTGCAAGTTGATTTCTGATGGACTTCCTAGGTCTGAGTTGCGGTCATATATTCGGCGTTCAAGTCTGGCTTGTGCCCTGATGTAAATCCGCGTTCTTCCACCTCATCAGTACCATGACCTCCAAGGGCCGTGACAACTTTCAGGTTCTAGAAAAGCCGGTATGACCTATTCACCATCATTCCAATCAACAGTAGCAAACTCGTGATAGTTTCCAGTTCGTTATAAGAAGCTGACCGATATTGAGTATCAGGCAGCGGACGCTTGCACTGCGGCGTAAAATTCCTCTCCCGTATTTAATATTGACCAGATAATCCGCGCATTCTTGTTGGCCAATGCGACAGCAGCTTTGTTATGACTCACTCAGCGTCGCCTTTTTCCTGCCAACCCAACGGGTATAGTCATTATCCAAGTCCCTATAATGGCTCAATACCGCCCTGGCTCCGTAGATCAGCAATGTTCGCAGATATCGATCACCCCGTTTACTGATACCTAAGAGAACCTGTTTGTCTCCGCTCGACGATTGCCGTGGAACCAGTCCTAACCAGGCCGACATATGACGACCATTGCGGAACTCTTTTGGGTTGGGCACGGCTGCTACAATCGCCGTGGCGGTTAGTTCGCCAACACCTGGGTGTTTTTAGTATGCGCTGGCAATTCTCATTCAGCCGGCACAGTTGGCTGATCTTTGTATCCAGTTTTCTCAATCTGCTTTCAATATCAGTAAGCTCGTCATAAAGCTCACTCATACACTCTCGTGATAATGGCGTTAGTTCGTTATCGCTTTCGGTAATCACCGCACACAGTGATGGTTTTACCCTCGCGGCCTCTGGAGCAATAACAATTCCATACTCCAGGCACAGCCCCCTGATCTCGTTGATTAATGCCGTTCGGTTCTTGACGATTCGAGTTCGTATTCGATGGATGGATTGGATGTCCTGCTGCTCAACCTGTTTGATTGGCACGAAGTTCATCGAAGGCCTGCTGGCTGCCCCCACAATCGCCTGCGCATCATTGGCATCGTTCTTGTTAGTCTTAACAAATGGCTTTACGAACTGAGGGCTGATCAGCTCCACCAAGTGACCACTGCGTTGGAAAACGCGCGCCCAGTAGTTGGCACCACCGCACCCAGCAAGGTCGAATGTTCTGTCGATAAGGAATGGCCATTAAGATCATGGGAAAGGAGCTGGTGCAGCAGATCGCCGATGATACTAATGACGTCCGCTATCGGGAAAAGAACCTGGATGCATCAGGCAGGCCTTTCCCCCCTGAAATGTCTGGAAAGGGCGGGACTGCTGAAGTCGGATGACAGTCCATTAACCTTCCTCCCTCGAGCGGCCGATACCTCCCCTACCTATCTTCAGATTGAATTTTATTCATGCTGAGATGCCCGTAGCGAGCGGATCTGCTACCGACTATTCTTCCAGGTTGATGGCCGGTTTGTCGCAACACTTGCCATAACCGGTCACTGACAAAGCGTCCGGTTTGGGCCAGTGGCTGACGGACTTACGATGACACTTTATTTTTAAGGATGAAACTTTATTTTCATCCCACAGTTCCTGCCTGGTAGCGACAGAAGGGCTATTTGACGTGCGCTTCCATCTCCGCGCCGATCTTCTTGCGCATCTCCATCAGCCGCAGTGCCGACTGCTGCAGATGGATATCCTTCTCGGTGACCGGGATCCATTCTGGGATCTGCGCGGGCTTTCCTGCCTCGTCGACAGCGACCATGATGACAATGCAGTGGGTGGTCAGGTGGCGCTCTGAATTTTTTGGATCTCCGGCGCGCACATCGATACCGATATGCATCGAGGTGCGTCCGGTATAGATCACCTTGGCGCTCACCTCGACAATATTGCCGACATGGATCGGTTGCACGAAGCGGATGCCACCGGCATAAGCGGTGATGCAATACTTGCCACTCCAGCCCGCAGCGCAGGCGTAAGCGGCCAGATCGATCCATTTCATGACCGCGCCCCCATGGACTTTGCCGCCAAAATTCACGTCAGCCGGTTCTGAAAGAAATCTGAGGGTTATCTGTCTCTCTGTGCCAGCCATAGTCATTCTCAATAGATAGGATCGGAGTAGCAGGGTTGGTGCTTGACCAAGCCATTTTACGGCCAGGACGGGATAGTAGAAACATCTAGACATATTATAGTCAAATGGGGTGGCAGCTTACGCCGATGGTAATAAGGTCAAAAAATGACTATTGTCGAATCAGCGCCGCTGACGGACCCTGTGTCCGATGACGGCAGACTTTATTGCTAACCATTTATTACTGACCGCAACGGTGCTGCTGTTGCGGCTCCTCGCTAATCAGGATCTCGCACTATGACCGACTTGCCACTATTGACCGACGCATTGTTAACACTGGAAAATCGCATCGCTACCCTGACCCTCAATCGCCACGATCTGCGCAATGCCCTCACCGGCACGCAGCTGATCGACGATATTATCGCCACCGCCGAGTGGGTTAACCGCTGCGACGACGTGTCGGTGCTGGTGCTAACCGGCGCCGGATCGGCCTTCAGCGCCGGTGGCAATATCCATGACATGGCTAATCGTGGCGGTGATTTCGCCGGCGATGTGGCCGAGTGCGCCGAGCGTTACCGGCGCGGCATTCAGCGTATTCCGCTGGCGCTGCAGGCGGTCGAGGTCCCCATCATCGCGGCGGTCAACGGTGCCGCAATCGGTGCCGGTTTCGACCTGGCCAATTTGGCCGACATCCGGATCGCCTCCAGCAAAGCCAAGTTTGGTGAGACCTTTCTTAATCTGGGGATCATCCCCGGCGATGGCGGTGCCTGGTTGATGCAGCGCCTGATCGGCTACCAGCGTGCGTTCGAGCTGACCTTGACCGGTCGGGTGATCGACGCCGCCGAAGCGAAGGAGCTGGGCATTGTGATGACGGTTACCGCGCCAGAAGACCTGCTGCCAGAGGTCCAGCAGCTGGCGCTGCGGATCGCGTCGCAGCCGCCCAAAGCCACCCGACTGACCAAGCGGCTGATGAAGATGGCGCAGAAGATGGAGCTCAAAGAATTTTTGGACCTGAGCGCCTGTTTCCAGGGTATGTGTCACAACGAGCCCGAGCACCTGACCGCCGTCAACCAGATGATCGCTGCGATGGAACAGCGCTGAAGACCGGCCAACAAGACTGGCGGCGGACTAGCCCTGATGGCGATGGCTCTCGGGGAGTTCGATCCGAAAGCTGGCGCCCGGGGCCTGTTCAGTGTCGGGCGCCAGACAGCAGAGGCGCCCCTGGAGAATTTGTGAAGCAAGGTTATAGGCGATATGCAGCCCCAGCCCACTGCAGCCAAGGTTACGCCGGGTGGTGAAAAACGGATCGAACACCCTGGCGCGCACGGCGGCGTCGATCCCGACACCGTTATCGCGGTACGTCAGCTGCATCGCGTCTGCGGTTACGTTCACCTCGATCCAGATCCGGCCTCCCGGCTGTTCGGCAAAGCCGTGGATCAGTGAATTCAGGATCAAGTTAGAGAGAATCTGGTAGAAAGCGCCCGGGTAGCTATTGAGGATCAGCCCTGGCGGGCAGCTTATGTCGATTTGGGGTGCGCTACGCTTTAGTCGGGGTGCCATCGACAAGACCACCTCCTGCAGGTAGTCACCGAGATCGAAGATGCGTCGCTGCTCGCTGGACTGGTCTGCAGAGACCTGTTTGAAGGCACTAATTAGCTGTGCGGCGCGCTGCAGGTTAGTGGTGATCAGCTCGCAGCTTTCGATGGCGAGCGCCTGAAATTCATCCCCTGCGTGTTGCGCTTGTTGAGCAGGTGCGCGCTGCTGCGCATAGGCCTGGTCACGGAGGAAGGTGGCGGCGGTCAGGCCGATACCCAGCGGGGTGTTGATCTCATGTGCGACCCCTGCGACCAAGTTACCCAGTGCCGCCATCTTTTCTGACTCCACCAGTTGCGCCTGGGTGCCCCGGAGCTGTGCCAGGGTGCGGTTAAGCTCGCTGTTCATCTGCTCCAACTCACCGGTACGCTGCCGCACCCGGGCCTCCAACTGTTCGTTGAGCTCCGCCAGCGCCCGCTCCGCCTGTTTGCGCTTATCAATATCATCCATCAGCGACAGGCGCATGCCGTTAATGGCGTTGACCACCTGGCTTAACTCATCGTCGTGCTGGTGGCGGCGCTTGAGCTGCAACGGCTGGTCGAGGTGGTCCAGCGTCAAGCTGCCGGCGTAGCGCGACAGCGCCCCGAGGTGTTGCGTCACCAGAACCCAGAACAGATACAGAATAAAGATCGATACCAGGAAGGTTTTGACCCCCTGAGCGGCCAGGATCACCAGGATCTGCTCTTTTAAGTGCCGATGCACCCGCTGCAAGTTGATGTTGATCTGCAGTGTGCCCAGTGCGTAGCGCTCGCCTTCCGGGGTGATGTGTTCCAGCGGGTAGCTGCGCTGAATCAGAGGGATGTTGGGCGGTGGTGGCTCGCCGGCACTGAAGCGCTCGTCGAACTGGGTGTCAAGCTGCAGATAGTGCATATCGGGGAGCTGGTAGAGGTCGTCGAGTTGGGTCTGGATCTGCGAGCCATTGATCAACCAGACATCGTTGGCCAGATTGCCCAGCGAGGTCGCCTCCATCTGCTGAATCCGGTCATCTATGACTGAGAGCTCGTTGCTGTAATTAAGGTAGAGCTGAAGCGCAGTCGAAAGCAGTGTGATCAGCGAGCTGAACAGCAGGATGTAAGCCAACAGCCTGACCGCCAGTGGATTTTCGCGCCGGTACTGTTTGAGCTGTGACAGCCAGTGCATCCTGAATTTCCTGTGATTGATGCTGATGCGAGCGCCGAAGTCGAGGAGGACAACTCACGGCGGCATCGGAGTCTAATGGCGACGATGCTAGCACTCCGACTGGGATGGCGGTAGCTCAGACCTCGCTGTTCAGGCCTGCCTACGCATAATTACGAACAATATGGCGCGACAGGAGGTTTATTTGGCGCACCAAGTGTCTTGGCTGTCAGACGCGCTGATTACTATGGCTGACCGTCTGCTGACCTTTAGCAGCCTGTTCGCAACCAGAAGCAGTTGTGGCTATGAACGCGGTCTCCCCAGCCGCATCCGTCGTCGACTCTAATGCTGAGTCGATAGAACAACAATAAAGGATAGAAACATATGAATCTGAAGAAGATTTTTGCAAGCTCCGTCATCGCAGCCGGTATCGTAGCGGGCGCTCAGAGCGGCGCCGCGATGGCCGCCGAGCAGACGTACGTCACGATCGGTACCGGTGGCCAAACCGGCGTTTATTACGTGGTTGGTCAGTCGATCTGCCGCCTGGTTAACCGCGGCGCGAAAGAGCACAACATCAAGTGCACCGCCCCCTCTACCGGCGGCTCGGTCGCCAACCTGAATGCGATCCGCGATGGCGGCCAGGATATGGGCGTGGCCCAGTCCGACTGGCAGTTCCACGCGTATAACGGTACCAGTAAATTTGCCGGCAAGGGCGCTAACAACGAGTTGCGCGCAGTGTTCTCGGTCCACCCAGAGCCCTTCACCGTGGTGGCTCGTTCCGATTCCGGAATCAAGAGCTTTGACGATCTCAAAGGCAAGCGTGTCAACGTCGGCAACCCTGGCTCTGGTCAGCGTGGCACGATGGAAGTGCTGATGGATGCCAAAGGCTGGAGCATGGATGACTTTAAACTCGCATCCGAGTTAAAAGCGTCCGAGCAGTCTCAGGCACTGTGTGATAACAAGGTCGATGCGATCGTTTACACCGTGGGACACCCCAACGGTTCGATCAAAGAGGCGACCACCTCCTGCGATGCCAAGCTGATTACAGTGTCTGGTGCTGAAGTGGACGCGCTGATCGGCGACAACGCCTACTATGCGCCTGCGACTATCCCTGGTGGCATGTACAATGGCAGCGATGCCGATACCACCACCTTCGGCGTAGGTGCGACTTTTGTCTCCTCGACCAAGGCGGATCCTGAGGCGATCTACCAGGTGGTTAAGGCGGTGTTTGATAACTTCGACCGCTTCAAGCGCCTGCACCCTGCGTTTGCAAACCTGGACCCGGCGAAGATGATCAAGAACAACCTGTCTGCCCCGCTGCATGACGGCGCTGTACGTTACTACAAAGAGCGCGGCTGGCTGTAATTGTCAGTCTCGATTAACCCGCAGGGTTAATCTCCCAGACTGAGCGGCGGCGGCCGCCCTTTACGACGATGGCACTGCGCTGGTGTCGTCTTTTTTCTGGGTCGGTGCCGCCTAACTGCGGCGCTTTAAGCCCTGCCCGCTTTTCTGACCAAGCAATTTTTAAGACCACGCAACATTTCAGACCAAGCAGCCTTTAAGACCAAGCAACTTTTAAGACCAGGCAATCATGCCCAACAGCAACCCCAGAGGTAAAGAGTCAATGAGCCGTGTCGCCTACCTGCGCCAGCAGTTAACCGAGGTGTTCCAGATCGAGAGCAGAGGGGAGTCCAGCTGGTGGGTGTTTTGCCAACCGCTGGCTTGGGATGGCCTGCCATTGCCGACCAGTCGGCCGGTATTTTTTACCCGTAATGAAAGTAAGGCCCGAGCCTGGGTTGAGGCACGGCAAGCGCGCTAAGCCCTGCCCTACACACTGCTACAAAAGAGCTATAAGGTTTCATGCTCAGATCGACAAAATTACTCCTGATTACCTATGTCCAACCCTTAACACGCTGTTATTCGTGCGCTAACACAGGACTTTGGCTGATTGCCAGCGTGGACTGGGGCTGTTAACACCGCCGCCGCAATCCCAAGGATTGTTGCTCAAGCAGGCCTTAGCCGAGCGAAGGAGAAGCCGTAGGGATCTCGGCTGCCAGGGAGAGGAATGCGATGCCGCGCATCGCAGAACGACGCCGCGTGCGTCGATACTGTCTTACAGCGCCGTACCCGGCCGTTCTCCGTGAATCATACTCAACCGGAGAAGCTCTACATGCGTGCGCTCACTCGACTGGCTACGTCCCCCAAACTCGCCGCACTGGCGCTGTCTCTATTGTTGGCGGGCTGTGGCGGTGGAAGCGGCGGTGAAGCCCCCGCGCACAATGTCACGCCCAGCGTCGCGCCTAGTGTCGCGCAAGCGGTTCTGGGGCCGCTAGCTGGCGCCGAGATCAACGCCTACCGGTTAACCGACCTGAACAATCCGATCGGGGGGCTGATCGAGGGACCGATCCAAGCCAACGCCAGCCGCGACCTGCAGGCCGCAGGGCGCTTTACGCTGACGTTGCCGGAGCTGCCCGACGCTGCATGGGTGCTGGTTACCGCCACCGGCGGCAGCGACCTGGATCCGACACCCAACCAGGGCACCGTGCATGCCCTGGCCCGAGCTGCAGACTGGCGCGCGGGCCAAGCCCACGTCAGCGCCCTGCCTGAAATCAGTTGGCTGTTCGCCAAGGATCTGCTGACCGACGAGGCCGCTCTGGCCTCCCGTCTGGACCGGCTGGCGGGCTCACTGCTATCCCAGGACCTCAATGGCGACGGCCAGCTGGACAGCCGCGATCTGGCGTTCTTCCACCCCACCGACCACCTGCAACAGACCCGGATCGACTACCGTGCGCTGCTACCCGATGCCGACTCTACGCATCACACCCTGGTCGAGCAACTACATGCCGGAGCGGTTGAATTTGACAGCACCGCCAGGACGGCCTGGCTCGAAACCCAGTGGGGTGATACGCCCTGGAACCGCGCCCCCAGCATCAACGCCGGCGTGGATCAGGCTGTTAACGAGCAGAGCGTCGTGACCCTCTCCGGCACCGGCAGTGACAGCGATGGCAGCATCGTCGGCTACATCTAGACCCAAACCGGTGGCGAGCCGGTCACGCTGTCTGGCGCGGGCAGCGCCATCGTCGGCGAAGACTACCAGCCGAGCAGCGGCGCCCTGGTCTGGGCCGACGGCGACAGCGCCGACAAGAGCATCAGCGTGGCTGATCATCGACGATAACAGCTACTTCGAAGGCTGGGAGGATTTCGGGGGCGAACTCAGCGCAGCGCATGACGCCGCCATCATCGATGGATTCCTGACCCTGAACCTGGGCGACAACGACCTCGACTCCACTCCGCCCAGCGCCAACTTCAGTATCCCGCCGGGGCAGACGGCGCTGCTAAAGAGCACCCAAATGACGGTGTCGGGCCGCGCCTGGGACAATGTGGCGCTGGCTTCAGTGCGAGTCAACGGTATCGAGGCGACCTCAACTGACGGCTTCAACACCTGGACCGCGGACCTCTCCTCGCTGGGCTGGGGTGAACATGCGCTAAGCCTGGAAGTCACCGACCAGGCAGGATTGACCTTCTTGGCCGAGGGCACCGGTTTTAAGACGGGAATATTGGCATATGGTATTAAATTAGCGGCCTACAACACGTACAACGATCAACTGCTACTTCACTCCAGCGAATACGATATGTATGTCATGGAGGCCACGGACGGGCGCGTAACCCGGGTCGGCAGAAACACCCGCTACCCGTTACGGATGATACCGATACCGGGCAGTAACGCGGCATAGATCAATGGCTACAGCGGCATCTATCATTTTGATATTGCCACTGGCGTATCGACCCTCATCACCGATGATAGCGATGGCCTGGCGCCGGTATTCGACGGCCAGAGGGATATAGCCGTGGATTTCACCCAGGGGGTTGCCTATGTACTGGACAACAACGGAATCATTAGCGTCGACCTGAGTTCGGGTCACCGAGCGCTACTAAGTGCCCCCTCGACCGATCAGGGCCCCTGGGGCAATACTCGGAGATTGATGTTGCGAGCCAACGGCACCCTCTTGATGCTGAGCAGCGACTCGCTGATCGAAGTTGACCGAATTAGCGGATATCGCACCGCAATTTTTGACGAGCCTTGGCCATCGTCACTGCAGGGCAGTGGTTGAGGATACGGCCACCGGGACCCTGTACCTGTCGGCAAGCGATGCCTTTTGCACAAATGGCTCAATCATGCGCGAAGACCCGTCAACAGGAGAGTTTGCATCGGTACTGACGGCCGATGCATTCGGCTGTGCGCTGAGCATGGTGTATGGCTCTCAACGTCAGCGGCTACTGATTGATAGCAGGGGTGCTAAGATCCTTGAGGTTGATTTGACGACCTACGCTTGGGGAAGAGTGGATACGGAGTTTGTGGGTGCGGGTCCGTCGGTAGCTCAGACGGGGGATCTCGTGTTTCGCGCCGCCTAGCGTGCGCTCTATATCGCTGATGCACCGGGCGACGCCATCATCAAGCTGGATATCGCTAGCGGTCTGCGGACTGTGGTGTCGGATGCCTTGGTCGGCAGCGGCCCCGCATTTACGTCGCCATGGGATCTGGCAAACAACCCGGCCGATGGACTGCTGTATGTGGCCGATCAGGATCAGTTGCTCACCGTTCATCCTATCGATGGCAGCCGGCAGCTAATCTCCAGCACGCTGGCGCCAGCGGGGGACCCGATCGACAGCTATCGCAGCGTGGCCCTCGACAGTGCCGGTCAGCGTGCGTTTATTGCCTCCAAGACTGCCCTCTATGAGCTGGATCTTACCACGGCCAGGGCCCGGATCATCGCCAGTGCTGAAGTGGGTAGTGGTGCCGCTTGGGCCCCGGACCCCCTCCCTTTGTTTACAACGAGGCGTCGGATCTGGCATACGATCCGGTCAGTGGATTACTGTATTACATTTCGGCGGGAAAATTGACTCGCCTTAATCCGGCTACGCTGGTGCGAACCGACGTTGCTGACACCTCCTGGGCTCAAGATGTTGAAGTGGATAGCTTGGGACGAACCGCGTTGGTGACCGACAGATTCAAAAAAGCCGTATGGATGATTGATCTCGCCACTGGTCAGAAAGAGGAAAAAATAATGAACACGGTGACCGTGTCTAACGGGCTCGCCTACGATGAAGAAAATCGTACTGCTTATTTTTTAAATGCGAGTCCCACCGGGCTCTGGGCCCTCGACACCGCCACCGGCGTAGAAGCGGTAATCGCCAAGTAAGCCAAGACTGGGTTGGAACCGGCATCCCGGTTCCAACCCGCGCCAACCTGTCGATCTTAACCCGGAGCGACTAGCCGTCCATGCCCCTGGGCAGACTGACATAAAACCGGCTGCCGGCTCCCGGCGCGCTGTCGAGCCAGATGCGGCCCTGGTGGTGTTCGACGATGCCTTTGCAGATCGCCAGCCCCAATCCTGAGCCTTTGGGCTTGCCCTGCTGTTCGTCCTCCACCTGCTCGAATTTATCAAACAGCCGTGCATGCGCATCGGCGGTGATGCCGGGTCCGTTGTCTTCGATGCAGAGGGTGTACGCTTGCGGGCTCGGCTCCAGGCTCACCCGCACCTGGCCCTCCCCCGCGGCGCAGAACTTGGCGGCGTTGGAGAGCAGATTGATGATCACCTGCTGCATCCTGTCGCGGTCAAACTCGGCCAGCGCATCGCTGTCCGGCAGGGACAGGCTGAGGCCGATGTCGCGCTGCTGATAGAGCTGGTACACCGCCTTGGTGGCGTCGTTGATCACCGCGCGGAGGTCGTTGGGCGCGATCTTCCACTCGATTTTGCCGGCGTCGATCTTGGCCAGATCGAGCACGTCGTTGATCAGTCGGGTCAGGCGCTGGGTTTCATCGACCACGATCTGCAGAAACTCCTGACGCTGGGCGCACGCCAGATCGGGTTCGCTGAGGAGTATTTCGGAGAAGGCGCGGATCGAGGTCAACGGCGTGCGCAGCTCGTGGCTAACGGTGGAGACAAAGTCGTCCTTAAGCCGGTCGAGCTGCTGCAAGCGCTGATTGGCAGCGCGCAGTTTGCGGGTGGCGATCTGGTACTGGTGGGTTTTTTGCTCCAGCTGATGGCTGTATTCGACCACCTGCGAGGTTTCATCGAGCAGATCCATGACATCGTCGATATTGAGGGTTTGGCCCTTATACAGGGTCGAGATCATCACCCGCGCGCTGGCGGCGCCGATCACCCCGGCGATCAGGCGTTCGCCGTAGCTGACCAGATGGGTATGGGGCTCGGCGAGGGTCTGTTCGGCGAGGTTAAACCCGTGCTCACGGGCGAAGCGCCTAAATGCCCGGGCAGCGGCTTTGTTACCGGTAAAGCGGGCCACCAGTGCCTGCAACGCGGCCACAGTGACAGTACCCCGCCAGACATCAATCTGGCCACGACCCGGTTCGACATCCTTGAACGCATCGACAAATTCGCGCGCCTGGAGTTTTTCGATCACGCTGGCGTCTGCACGCAGCGACACGATCACCAGCAGAAACACATTGATCGGCAGGCTCCAGAACACCGCGTGGGTGATCGGGTCCAAATCGGCCAACCCGAACAGCGCGTAGGGCTTGAGGAAGGCGATACCGAACAGCCCCTGTTCGACCAGGCTGAGCGGCAGCCAGCCCGATTTGGCCAGGGCGGGCAGCATCAGGGTGTAACCCCAGATCAGGAAACCGCTGCTCAGCCCAGCCAGTGCCCCAGCGCGGGTGGCGCCCTTCCAGTAGATCCCGATCAGAATGGCCGGGGCGAACTGGGCGGCGGCGACAAAAGACACCAGGCCAATACTCACCAGCGCGTAAGATTCGCCGACCAGGCGAAAATAGAGATAGGCGAGCAATAGAATCACCACGATGGAACCGCGGCGGATGCGTAACACCCAGCGCGACAGGTCGTCAGGCAGCGCCAGTTGCTCGCTGCTCTGCCGCAGCGGGGTGCGCAGCAACAGCGGCATGATCAGCTCGTTGGAGATCATGGTCGAGAGCGCGATGGTGGCGACGATCACCATCCCGGTGGCTGCCGAGACGCCGCCGATAAACACCAACAGGGTCAGCCACTCGGCGTGCTGCGCCATCGGGATGCTGAGCACAAAGGTGTCGGGGTCGACACCGCTACCGTCAAATAACAACAGCCCACCGAGGGCAATCGGCAGTACAAACAGGTTGATCAGCAGCAGGTACAGCGGAAACAGCCAACTGGCTTTGCGCAGGTGCTCGTCGTTGACGTTCTCCACCACCGCGACCTGAAACTGGCGCGGTAGAAACAGCACCGCACTCATGGAGATCAGGGTCAGCGAAAACCAGCTGGAATAGCCGCCGGGTAGCGCCTCCATGGTCAGCAACCGGGCCAGTTCCGGTTTGGCCACGGCACGGCTGAAGATGTCACCGGGGCCATCGAACAGGCCGAAGGTGACGTAGCCACCCACCGCCATAAACGCCAGCAGCTTCACCACCGATTCGAACGCAATCGCTGCCACCATCCCCTCGTGGCGTTCGGTGACATCCAGATGGCGGGTGCCGAATAGGATGGTAAAGGCGGCCAGCAGCAGCGCCACATAGAACGCGGTATCGTGCCACAGCGGCAGCGCGGCGGCCGCGCTGGACAGACTCAAGCTGGGAGCGTCGCTGATAATCAGGAAGCTGTTGGCGATCGCTTTCAGCTGCAGGGAGATATAGGGCAGGATGCCGAGCACCGCGATCAGGGTCACCATCCCGGTCAGGCGGGCACTCTTGCCATAACGTGAACCAATAAAGTCGGCGATCGAGGTGATCCGCTGTTTGCGTGAGATGCGGATGATCTTACGCAGCACAAACCACCAGAGTGCGGCCATCAGGGTCGGACCGAGGTAGATAGGCAAGAAGCCCAGCCCATTACGGGCGGCGTAGCCGACGCTGCCGAAGAAGGTCCAGGCGGTACAGTACACCGCGATCGACAGGCTGTAGATATAGGGGTTGCTAATGATGCTGCGGTGCTGTTCGGCGCGCCGGTCGCCGAAGAAGGCGATCGCAAACAGCAGTGCCAGATACGCACTGATGGAGATGATTATGACACTGGTGCTAAGCATCGGGCGGCGCGCGGTTTGGCGTTGTCGTTGGTTTTGGCGTCGGTGTTTTAGTCGGTTCTGTCGTTGTGGTTGTCGCTCTAGTTGTGGTTGTCGCTCTAGTTGTGGTCGTAGCTGAATCTGAAGCTGTCGCAGGCTCGATAGCCGCTCCGGTCCGGTCCGGTGGCGCTGCGGAGCGGTCACTCGGAGCGACAGGTTTCAGGATCACCCGGATGATCAGAATAAACCCCAACCAGAGCCCGAACAGGTACAGCAGCAGCGGCGGCAGCCCGAACAACAGCTGGGCCGAGGAGAACAGCGACAGCCAGGGATAGTTGAGCAGCAGCAATACCGTGGCGGCGGCAAAAAACAGCAGCCGGGTGTGGCCGGATCTCATCGTCAACCTCCTCGCTGACCGCAGCGAAGGTGAACAGCGTAGATCCTGTCGCTGGCGTGGATGCGGGGAGCGCGGCAGCCGCGGCTAACGGTACGCATTTAACGCATCGCGCAGGGTGATGATCGAGCGCGCTTCCAGCAGGTCGATCTGGGCCAGCAACAGCTTGGCGGTGGCCAGGCTGTCGCCCAACGCGGAGTGGCGACCGAGGATATCGATGCCCAGGCGCTGGGTGATCGCATCCAGCGATTGCTCCACCTCATGACCGTGCAGACACACCGACAACATCAGGGTGTCGAGGATAGGGTTGGTGAAATAGGCTCTGGACTGGGCCTCGCGGCGGCGAATAAACGCCATGTCGAACCAGGCGTTATGGGCCACCAGCACCGTACCCTCGGCAAACGCCTTAAAGCGCGGCAACACCTCGATCAGGGAGGGCGCGTCCACGACCTGTGCGTCGTTGATGCCGTGGTAGCGGATCGAATCGCGCGGGATCGGACGGCCGGGATTGACCAGCTGGTTGAAGTTCTCGTCGGGCAGGATGCGTTGATTGACGATCCGCACGGCGGCGATCGACACCACCTCGTCACCCTGCTCGGGATGCAGGCCGGTGGTTTCGGTATCGAACACCACGTAATTGAGCTGGCGTAACGGCGTATCCATTAGCGAGTCATGCTGCGGCCCTGGCTGAAACAGATCGAAGTCGTAGACCATCGGCCGAGCTGGCAGTATGCCGCCGGGTCGCTCGGGCTCGCCCATATCCGCGCCAGGTAGCGGTAAGCGCAGGATCGCCATGCCGTCGATCCGCGGATGCGGCTGGCTCCAGAGTTCGCCCCCCAGCTGGCGTGCCAGTTCATCCGCCCGGGGATGGCCGACGACGCTGGTCAGGGGCGTCTGCTGGCAGCTTTCGAGCTCGGCCTGGGTCAGCGGCGCACCGCGCCAGCTGAGATCGAGGTAGATGCCGTGTTCACCGGACAGGGTTTCGATATCGAACTGGCGCAGTTGGCGCAGCTCGGCCAGGCAGTGGATCAGATGATCGAACAGCGCCACCAGCGCCTGGCTGTCGGTGGTCAGCCACAGAGGCACGCCGGTCAGAGTCAGGGTTAATTGATCGGCGCCCAGCTGCCGGTGCAGCAGGTGGATCAGATCGGCGGCGTAGATATTGGCCAGCTGCCACTCCTGCCCTACCAGCGCGCCTTCGCTATCGGCCAACTGGGTCAGTTGGTCGCTGAGATGACGGCTTTCGGCAGCGATTACGCGGTCAAATTCGGTCCGTTCGGCGCTGCTCATGTCGGGGTAGTCGGTCAGAGTTTCGGTGGCCGCGCGCAGGTTGGCCAGTGGCCCGCGCAGCCCTTCCAGAGTGGCGCTAAACAGCCGGTAACGCTGCTGCAGCCGCTGTTGCTGAAGACTGACATCATCAAAGGCGATCACCGCCCCCTGCTCTTCACGGGCACTGTGATCCGCATCGGGATGGGCGAACAGCAAGCTGGTGCGACAGCGCAGCAGCTGTTCGCTATCGTTCAGGGTACAGATGAAATCACCCGCCGCATCCTGCTGTTGACGTAGCCGTTCGAAGGTATGCTCCAACTGAATCCGCGGCAGCAGATCGTACACCAGTCGCCCCAGACCCAGCGCCGGATGCTGCTGCAATATCCGGTAGGCGGCAGGGTTATAGAGGATAATCCGGGCACCGGCATCACACACCAGCACCCCCTCTTCGAGCCCCTGGATCACCCGTTCCAGGTAAATCTTGTGGCTCTGCACCCGTTCGGCACCGCTGCGCAGGGCGCTGCTCACCTCGGTGCGCGCCTGGCTGAGTGCATCACCGAGGCCGTGCAGGCTCTCGGGCAAGCCACCCAACAGATGCTCGGCGGGCAGTTCCAGGTCGTGCGCCGCATGGGTCTTAAGAATAATCTCGGCGCCCCGTTCGAGACTGGCGAGGGGGCGCAGCAGGCGGTGTTTAATCTGGTACAACAAGCCCAGCTGGAGCAGTCCAAGAGCGGCCAGCAGCGCGGTCAGTACGCGGGTGCTGAGGGTGGTTTCCGGGATCGCCCACCACAGCAGCACCACACAGAGCAGCAACAGCAGGGGCAGGAGAATCAGGGCGCGAAAACGGCTCAGCAGGTTCATCGGCTACCGATCCGTACTGAGCAGGGCCTGCACCTTGTCGATCAGCGCCTGATTGGAGAACGGTTTGGTGATGTAATCATCGGCCCCCAACGCCAACCCCTTCTCTTTTTCCACCTCCCGGCCCTTG
The DNA here is from genome assembly GCA_036964625.1 of Motiliproteus sp. Classification (GTDB taxonomy): domain Bacteria; phylum Pseudomonadota; class Gammaproteobacteria; order Pseudomonadales; family Balneatricaceae; genus Motiliproteus. Next base: position 11,794 of record JBALTG010000039.1, on the reverse strand, counting down.
GCGGTCAGCAGTACGATCCGGATCTGCTGCCAGGCGGGGTTGGCACGGATACGTTCACAGACCGCATAGCCGTTGAGCTTGGGCATGTTGATATCGAGCAGAATGAGGTCTGGCACACACGCCTCGACCTGGGCCAGGGCCAGCTCGCCATCGGTGGCGGTGGTTACCTCGTAGCCGGCGCGTTTCATCAGAAACTGCAACGACAGCAGGATATTGGGTTCATCGTCTACCAGAAGAATCTGCGCTGCCATCGAAACGCCTCTATTAATTTTTATTATCGATCAGGCTTGCTAAACTCTTCACACAAACCGCACAGTCTGCACAAAGCACACAATTCACACAATTCACACAGTCCGCGCATCTCATGCATCAGGATAGGCGAGATCGGCGCGCTTTACCTGCAGCAACGCCGGGTTATTAATCCGGCTCATTGCGCGGACAAGGTGCTGAGGGCAGTCCCTGCATACCGGCAACGCAGCTGATAGCGTCTTCCTACTCTCTTATTCGTCAGCTGGCACCCTCGCAGTAGGTTTGTCACATCTGCCGGTAAGCCGCGTCCATCTCCCGGCCGATCCGTTGTTCATCCATCAGTGGGCTGTGCCGCATCCGCTCACGCATCGAGGTGCGCATTGCCTCCAATCGAACCGTATCGCTCGCCAGTCGGGTGGCGATCTGCAGATAGTCAGACTCATCCATAGCCACCAATTCACCCAACCCCAGCTGATGCAACAGACTGCTGCCGACCCGCGAGGCATGTCGATCGCCCTGCAACGAGACCATCGGCACACCCTGCCACAACCCCTCACAACTGGTGGTGGTACCGTTGTAGGACAATGGATCCAGGGCGATGTCCACCTCCGCATAGAGCGCAAGATGCGAGTCGACTTTTTTCACGTGCCCCATAACCTGCAACCGCTCGGCAGCGATCCCTAGCGTCTCGTACTGGTCGATAAACGCCTGCCGGATTAAGGGGTCGGCAAAACAGCGCGCCTTGAGCAGTAACCGGCTGTTGGGCACGGCGTCCAGTATCCGGGCCCACATTTGCAAGGTGGATATAGACAGCTTCTCGCGGACATTGAAGGAGCCGAACGTCACGTAGTCGTTTCGACCCCACGGCAGCGGCGCCACCTCGGGGGCATTCGCATCCGCTTGGTAACAGAGAAAACCACCGGGCAAGCGGCAAAGTGTTTGATGTCGTTCATTGCCTGCCTCAGCCATCGGGTCGGCATACTCATCGGTGACACGATACGGTATCGCGGGTAACTCAAGAGGGCTTGGGTAACCGAGGTAGCTGACCTGAACCGGCGCGGCAACCGCAGCCAGCACCCCGAGTCGATTGTTACCCGTATGGCCCGCCAGTTCGATCAGAATATCAACCCCATCGCGGATGATCTGCGCGCGCAGGCCGTTATCGCCGACGCCCGCAACATCGTACCATTGATCCGCCAGACCTCTGAGCCGTTGGTTGACCGCATCCCGGTTGGTTGCATCGGAGTAGACAATTACCCGGACTTGTTCGCGGTCATGGCCGCGCAGCAATGGCTCGAGAAAATAGCTGACCGAATGGCGATACAGATCCGGCGACATGTAAGCGATGGTCAGCGGACGCAGCGGATCCGGATCGCAGGCTGGCTTAAACGGCCGGCAAAAAACGTTACGTTGTAGCGCATCTGCGGCATCCCGATGAAACTGGCACAGATGATCCTGCTGCTCGGTAGGCAGATAAAGACTAAAAAACGCCCGATCATCATGAAAGAGCATATTATCAGGCGATATCCGCAGCGATTTAGATAAAGCCTGCATTGACGCCTCTACCTGACCACAACTAACCAGCAGCGATGCCCAGAGCCATTGAGCTTGAGCATTTCCGGGAGCCTTAGCGATGAATGCCTCCATGATCTGCAGCGCTTCACTAACCCGGTCTGCTTTTAATATCCGAGCCAAGGAAAACGTCGAACCAGGGTGCATGGGGTTTTTTACCAGCACATCACGACACAGTGCCTCCCCCTCAGGCAGACTCCCCATCGCAAGCAAATAGTCTGCACAGGCTGTTTTCAGCTCCAGATCATCAGGGCACAGCCGGACCTGTTCGGAATACAACGCCAGCCCGGCCTCGGCCTCACCGCGTACCCGTAACAGCGTGGCCAGATTATTCAGGTTGGCCTTATCCGCCGGGGTTTGTTGCAGATTCAGCCGATACCGTGCCTCTGCCTTATCGGCTTGTAACAGGTCGAAATAACATTTGGCCAAACTACTCATCAGCTGGCTGTCCTGCGGCTGCAGCGCCAGCGCCTGGCTAAAACACTCCGCTGCCTGGGCGATCTCACCATACTTGTAACAGAAGATACCGATCTCGTTATACAGCGGCACCGATAGCGGCTGCCGCAGACTCGGGCCGACCGCGCTTTTTTTCAACCCGCGCAAGTTCACACGCGTAGTGGAGGTTAGCGGGAGCGATCCGCACTGCCTTCGACATCAGCTCAGCGGCATCATCCAGTTTCATCTGCTGAAAACTGATAACGCCCAGCAGGTAAAGTGCATCGGCAAGCTGAGGGTATTTTCGCAGCAGCTTGCTGCACAGAACCCGAGCCGGCTCCAAATCCCTTGCCTGCACCAGCGCCACGGCCTGCTGGTCATTGTGTTTAAGCTTAAGCGTTTGCGGCTTCGGATTGCGGTCCATCGTGCGGGCTCCCTGAATACAAATCAAAGCCATCATCATAGCCATCAGACTCGATCAACAAAACCACTATTAGTCGTAAACATTGTTTAAATCAATCGCATTAGCCGGTTTCAGCCAGCCCAGACAGTACCACCGGTCTAACGTATTGGCTCGATCTGAGCCTGTTGCTTAACCATCCAGCTTAACCGGGAATAATGTAGCCCACGATATTCTTGAAACTATAACCGCTACTTCGGTAAGCGTGATAAACAGCGGCATCCCGATCAGGTAACTTTTCCTGATAATGACACCGCGGTTTCGGTAGTTACCGTTTCTGCCAAGGCGCAACTTAAGCCGGTTTCTCCATAGCGGTCATTGCCTGGTGAATCTTGCAGCAACAAGCGTCGGTCCATTGCGGCCTCTCAGACCTTTTTCTGCCCATCCCGCAATCTAATACATTCATCGAAACATTTGCGTCAGCACAGGGCGCATGTCGAAGCCTGAAGCAAGAGCAAGAGCAAGAGCAAGAGCACGCTACCTTAGAGGCAATGCCTCCACTCCTGTCGACGCCACAATTTTAAGGCTAGTAGTAGCTCTATTTAACGAAAATAGCGTAAAAATTGGCCAAAGACACCTTTCCCGAACGCCGGCATGGATGCCGGAGGTAGTACCACACAGCAGCGGTTGCCGAGCAGATCAGTGTTAAGTCCTGCAGGTTGCTAGGCGTTAGTGCGATCCTGCGCTCAGCAATGCTTGGGAGGAAAGCGGACGTAGAGGGTCTTTCTATGCCAGGGGGATGAATGCCGTGGATCACCTGGCTCTCAGCTCATTTTTTTTACGTTTAAAACTCGCTCTAAATCGAAGGGTTACATTGCCATCCTGTTTATCTCCCCAACAAAATTTCACTCATTTCTTGATAAAACAATATTTGGGATTATAATCCCAAATATGAAAATTACTGATCAACAGTCGGCATTGACCGCACTGACAACATTACTCCGGCCTCTGGTGCGAATCATGATCCGGCTCAATATCCCGTTCGGCAGCTTTGCAGAAGCTGCGCGCCAGGTGTTTGTGCAGGTCGCCGATGAAGAGTTTGTCCTGGCCGGGCGCAAGCAAACCAACTCCCGGGTGGCGGTGCTGACCGGTTTAAGTCGCAAGGAGGTACTGCGGATCAAGCGCCTGCCGGAGCAGGATCAGAGTGCACTCGATGAGCGCTTTAGTCGTTGTGCGCGGGTGATCAGTGGCTGGCGCCGAGACCCTGATTTTAGTCAGCAAGGGCAGCCGCTGCCGCTCAGTATCGAGGGTGCCGAGCCGAGTTTCCGAACCCTGGTCAGCCGTTACAGCGGCGATATGCCGGTGCGTGCGGTGATCGATGAGTTACAACGGGTTGGCGCCTTGGGCGAGGACGAAGCGGGGCGGCTCAGTCTCTATAAGGCGGCTTATGTGCCTTCGGCTAATCAGGCAGAACAGTTGGCGGTGCTGGGTAACGATGTACGGGACCTGGTCAGTACGATTGACCATAACCTGCAGGCAGCGGCGATTGACAGCCGTTTTCAATTGAAGGTGGCATACGACAACCTGCCGGCAGAAGCAGTACGGGCTTTTCGGCAGCTGTCAGATCGTAGTTCGTTAAAGTTATTGAAGCAGTACGATGAGTGGCTCGCCAAGCATGACCGTGATGAACAGTCAGTGCCTGTTGCTGAGGGGCGCTATCGGGCAGGCGTTGGGATCTTCTTCTTTGAAGAAGAGTTGCACCCCTTAATCAAGCAGGAGAAACAACCATGAAACAGATACTCAATGTACCCACGTTGCTACTGAGTACCGCGGTGCTAGCGGCTTGCGGCGCTGGCTCAGGCGGTGGATCGCTGGCTGGCGGCGGCATCGGCGGCACCGGTTCAGGTTCGATCACCGGAATTGGCAGTATTTTTCTTAATGGTGGCGGTAAGTTTGAAACCGATAACGCTAAAATCAGCATCGATGGTGAATCGGTATCGGAGTCTGATCTGAACGTCGGTATGACCGTGGGGCTGGATTATAGTCAGGGCGTGGCACAGCAGGTACGGGTGCTGCATCAGGTCAAGGGACCGATCACCTCGCTGGCACCGTTGACCGTGTTGGGCCAAACGGTGGTGGTCACCGGCGATACTCTTATTGAAGATGATTCTCCACACCCGTCTGTTAGCGTGAGCTTTGGATCGCTGATAGTTGGCAATGAGCTGGAAGTCTCGGGGCCGGTCGATGAGCAGGATGTGATTCAAGCCAGCCGGCTTGAGTTTAAAGACGAGGGATTGAACCGCTGGCAGCTGGTTGGTCGGGTCCAAGGCCTGTTAGGTAGTCGCTTCTCGATCGGCGCTCAGGCAGTGGATTTCGGGGTGATTTCGCCGAGTAATTGCGGTACCGGGCTCAGCGAGGGCGACCGGGTCGTGGTTAAGGCGGATCCCGGTGACCCCACAAGCTTCAGCGCCGTTGATACCCTGACGCAAGTCACGGATGTCGAGTGTATCCCTGATCGCCTCGGTGTCACCGGTGCCGCTACGGTGATCGAAGGCGAGTTCGAAGGCTTTGTCACCGAGGCTCCGGTAACTAGCGGCGGCCTGATCCAGTTCGAGGTCGGTGAGCAGGAGGTTGTGTTTAACCCCGGCACCGTGGCGTTTGAGGGCGGTACCCTGGAGGATATTCAGCTGGGTGCTAAGCTCAATGTGCGTGGTGATTTTAATACCAACACCGGTCTGTTAAAGGTCGATCGCATTCGCTTCCGCGAGACCCGGGTACGCTTACAAGGACCGGCGACACTGCTGGCGATGGATAGCGTGGAGCTGTTGGGGTTAACGGTGCTGATCACCGCCCAGACGGAGGTTGAAGGCGGACTGACGAGCGGGGACCAGGTGCGGATCAATGGCTTTATCGATAATAGCGGGACGCTGTTTGCCAGCGAGGTAAAGGACAAGGGTGGCTCCGATCCTGATGATGTCCGGGTGCGAGGCCCTGTGGATAAGGACTCTATCAATGCCACGGATCAGACTTTCAGCCTATTCGACATTACCGTAGAGAGGGGTGTGGATGCTGACTATTTCATCGAGGATCAGCCGGCCACAGCAGAGACGTTCTTCGCGGCGCTGCGTGAAGGCAATGAGGTGTCGGTCGAGGCTGCAACCTTTAATAGCGGCACTAACAGTCTTAGCTCTGCCGTGATTGAGCTGGAGATCGGCGACTGAGGCTCGCGGGTCGGGTTTGCTCCGGTACTCACTACTGGGTATCTGCATCCCTACCGACCGCCAGGCTGAGGCTTGCCGGTCGGATTTTTAAGGCCATCTCTGAGCTAGGAGGCGGACCGAGCATAGACTGACCAACTCGGTAACCGTTTCTGCGTAGACCGCAGGGCTGTTCACACCGGAGTCAGCCACCAGAATAAACTGGCGCTTGGGATAGCGGGTGAACAGCTGCTCTATGCGCTCGTGCTTGCAGTCTTCACAACAAATCCGCAAAAAACCGTATTCCAGGTGGCCGCACTGGGGAAAGCCATCAAATTCTCGCTGTAGCTGCCAGGCAAAATGCCCCCGTTCGCACACGGGTATTGCTTGTACATTGAGGCCTGTTGCTCGATGGCGCCGAGTCTCTAGCAGTTTTTCAACAGCCTGCTAGGACGCCACTTCGTGGCTTCCAGGCTAAGAAGAAGATGGGGCCCGAGCTCACATTCCACAGCTCTACACTAACCCGACTGCGAACGCCACTACGCGATTAGCTCCCAGACCGTATCCAGAACCTTCTGCAGATCGGGATGATCGGGGCAAGGGATCACGTTAACGACAGAACAATTTTTATCCGAGGTATCGCGTCCCTGGGCGCTCAGCAGTGCGCGCCCATCCGCAACGATAATCACCGAAACCTCTGGCGTCGCCGCATTACCTCCCCTCCCAGAAACCACGCCGACCTCGCCGTTGGCAAGAAGCACAAAATTTCCGGGAGAAAAGATACCGATCTCTTTAATGAAGATCTGGGCCATAGTGGCATCAATCATTTCGCCTCTGGAGAGAAAAACCTCTTTTTGAGCGCCCTTACTGGTCATGGCTATTCGATCGCCGCGCTGCCGGGTCATGGCGGCGTAGATATCGGCAACGGCAATCATACGCGCGGGTGGGATGATCGCCTCGCCCTTGATCCCTTCGGGATAGCCACTGCCATCTGCGCGTTCGTGATGCATTCCAACACAGGATAGCCACGCCTTATCCACCACACCCGCAGCCCTAAGTTTTTCAACCCCTCTGCCAGGATGAGACTGGATCAGTGCGCGCTGTTCTTGGGATAATGGCGCAATCTGCATACGCATCTGATCTTGTTCCAGCCACATGCCTATATCATGAGAGAGTGCCGCACAGATAACCGAAAACCGCGCCGCTTCACCAACTTGCAGCCGCTTGCCAATCTGCTCGACAAGAACACCCATGTGGATAGATTTACTGAGGGTGTAAGAATTGCCCTGATGCAGGGTACAGCCCCCCATCATGGCGCTCGCATTACGGTTCGCCGCTTTCTGGATCAGGATCGCTACGGCCTTAATCTGCTGAACCCCATCGCCAGAACCCTTTTCTACGGCACAATAGGCACTCTGCAGCCGATCCACCTGGGCACCAACCCAGTCAAATGTGGTTATGCCTTTCTTTGGAGCGTCGCGCTTAGCCATAACCAGCTTTGTTGCCGCTCGACCCGCCGTGTCTGGCATATTCGATGTGTTAATGTAAGCCTGTTGATTGATCAGCCGACTCAGTTGCCGCGCAGAGGTCACGAGCATGCCCTCTTTCAATAGCAGAGTCCCTTGGCTATCAACGACCGACCAGGGCAACGGCTTACCAATCTGAACATCAGATTCGGTCAGCATCCGTTTAGATTTCATACGTAAATTCTCGTTATACGCACATTCTCCTTATACGCAAATATTCAGCCGCGTTACCGCACACCCTGTTTTTGGTTACTGAGTAGCAGCGCGCCATTCAATCACCTAACCATAAAACTATTCATATACTGTGTCATTAGAGGGCTCGAAGATACTCGGCAAAAATCATACGCCTACTGGGGCAGAAACTACTGGGCAGCAACAACCTGATCAGCAAAACCATCATTGAATAACGAGCCTTCGTCTGCCAGAGCGAAGGTTGCAGTATAGGGAGAATAAAAGCCATTTCCCCGAAAACTCACACCCATCACGTAGCTCAGAGACCTCAGCCTCCCCCCCGGAAACTTTCTATGCTTCTATGCTCGAAATCCTGCGCGGGCATGCGCTGTTGCCACTTGAACCCGTATCGGATGACCAAAACTTGGTGATAGACAAAGCGCAACCAGCCACACCGTTGCAATATTTAGTTTCGACTAATGTGTCACATTAGCCAGACAGACTGGATTGCGGGGGCGCTCGTTATTGCGGAAGACGTCTTAACAGCACGGGGGCGCGTGAAGCCCTTTTTTAGGCTTGCTGCCAAAGATGCGTGATTATCTTATCGAGGACCGAGAGGTCTTTTATAGAAGCGATGATATTGATCGCTCCCGCGCACCCATGCGCCCGCGGCATTAGTGATTCCCTTCACGTCAATGCCCCTGCAGATGTAACAAGTGACGGATAGTATTGATCGGTTGATGACAGTGGTGCAGGGCTTGCCATTCGGTCGTATTCAGCGATAGACCGAGATCAACGTCCTAGCGCGCTGGCCAGCGGCCCGCGACTGCTCTCACCGACTCAGGCAACTTGCTGGCCCAGCTCATGCCGAGCACTCTGATGATGCGCAATACGTTCTCGAGCGAATCCAATGCACTTACCACACTCGGTGCCCAGCCCGGTACAACGACTGAGGGCACGGACAGAATCGCCTCCCATCGCCACGCGGTCCTGTACCTGAGCGTCGGTGACGGCTTTGCATACGCAGACATACATAGTAGTTACCCGAATGTTAAATACTGATAGGGAAATCTTAATGCAAACGAGAATGATTATCAACACTATTGCAAATGATAACCACTCTTGATTATGATGACCTCTACCTAAACCTGGGAGCCTGTCGGACTTAACACTGATCTACTGCGGAAAACCCGGCTCTCTTAAATTAGAGAGGGGTCATATTTTCACGCTCACCCTCGTTAAATAGCCCGCTATTCGCCTCGGATGATCGAAAAATCTGCCTCAAATCGTATTTCCCTCGCTACGATCGGCCAAGCCCGACAGGCTCCTAGATTTTCAGCAAACAGCTTCCTGGCGGGCAATCTATGTGCGATCTGTGCGAATCAGAAATCGAAACCGCGACGACCAATACCAAGACCCGGACCAAGCTCTGGCAGATGCCACGCCACTACCACTGCCCCATTATCGGTACCTGCCTGAGCATGGCCGAGCTGAACAAGGTACAACGTAACTGCTCGCTGCCCCTGCCGCCAAACCCGCGCGATCACCAGCTGCATACCGTCATTGTCGGCCAGGCCGAGCACAACGGGGCGACGGCGCACCGGCTTCACAAGCTGCTGGATCGTAAATTCCAACGCTGGATCAAGGCCTATAGCCAACTCAGATCGCTCGATCAGCAACGTCAGTTTTGGCGCGACGCACTCAGGCACGGCGAACTATCCGGCCCCTTCTGGGCGCTTTTAAGCCACAGCCACAGCTGCCGCCAACTGGTCGATCAGGTGCTGGGGGATGTACATATGCTGTCGCACCTGCAGGGTGCCTCGAACCGGGCCGACCTCAAACATAGCAGCGCGCTCGAGCAGCAGGTCGCCGAGCTACAGCAGCAACTGCAGCAGCAGCGCCAGCAGTTTGAGCTCAAGCTGGCTAAAAAAGAGCAGCAATTAACCGCGCAAGAATGTGCCCTTGCCGCAATGCAGGCGCGCTCTGCACCTGCCGAAAAGCCCGAACGACCCCTGCGCCAACAGCTGGCTGAATCGCATCAAGCGCAGCGTTTACTCAGCCGCAAACAGACCTGGCTGGTCGCCCAGCTGGCCCAGCGCGAGCAGCGGTTGACGGAGCTTAAGCACGGTCACAACGGCTTAATCGAACAGATTGATGAGGCACACCAGGAGCGGGATACCCTTGAGCGGGCCTTGCAGCAGTTGCTGCTGCGCTTGGCACCGGCGGAGCAACCAAGCCACCCGTCGAGTGATACTGAGGCAATCGATCTGAGCGGCAAACGATTGGCGTATATTGGAGGCCGTCCGACACTCTACCCACACCTTAGAAGCTACGTTGAAACCCTCAACGGCCAATTAACCCTGCACGATGGCGGTCAGGAAGACAGCCGGGCAGACCTGTGCAGCAGCCTATCGGGCGCAGACCTGGTGTTCTGCCCGATTGATTGCGTTAGCCACGATGCCTGCCTGCGGGTTAAAAAATTCTGCAAGCAACACCAAAAACCCTTTGTGCCACTGCGCAGCGCCAGCCTGTCGGCCTTCTCCAACGGCCTGCGCTGGGCCAATCAACGCGCCGCCGAGGGAGCCCCTGGCGGCATCATCACCCACTCGACTCAGCCATTGGCGCTGCCACAGGTCAGCGACTAGACTTCTTCTGTTTCAGTTCGTCAACTTATCGCCAGGTGATGTTTATGAAAGGTCAAACCAAAGTACTTAAGCAGCTGAACCATATTCTCACGCTTGAGCTCACCTCTATCAATCAGTATTTCCTGCACGCACGGATGTTCCGCAACTGGGGCCTGGATGGGCTTAACGACAAGGCTTACAAGAAATCGATCAAGGATATGAAGCAGGCGGATGAGTTGATCGAACGGATCCTGTTTCTGCAGGGATTGCCCAACCTGCAAAACCTCAATCGATTGCGAATCGGCGAGCATAGCGCCGAAATGCTCGCCTGCGACCTTGAGTTGCAGCTGGAGCAGCTGAGTGCGCTACGCACAGCGATTGCCGAGTGCGAAACCGAGCAAGATTATGTCAGCAGAGATCTTCTGGAGGAGATTCTGGAGTACGAAGAGGAACACGTTGATTGGATCGAAACCCAGCAATACCTGATTCAGAATTCCGGTATCGCCAACTATCTGCAAGCCCAGATGAGCTGAGGAAACGCCCATGAAAGGTAACCAAAACATCATTGATATGCTTAACCAGCTGCTGGCCAACGAACTTACCGCAATGGATCAGTACTTTATCCACTCCGAGATGTACCGCGACTGGGGCCTGCCAGAGCTACACGAACGGATCGCCCACGAGTTCGAGGACGAAAAGGGCCATGCTACAAAATTGATCGAACGGATCCTGTTTCTTGAAGGCCGCCCCGACCTGGCGACCCGCGACCCGCTACGGATCGGCCGGGATGTCCCGGAGATGCTCAAGAACGATCTGGCGGTTGAATACCAGGTCGGCGCGGCTCTTAAACAAGCGATCGCGCTGTGCGAGCAGGAAGCGGATTACAACAGCCGCCAGGTATTGGAAGTCCTGCTGGCAGATACCGAAGATGACCACACCTTCTGGCTTGAACAGCAACTGGGGCTGATCGATAAAATAGGCTTACCCAACTACCTGCAGTCCAAAATGTAGCGCAGCACCCCCGTCTCCCCGGGCACGCATGCGTGCCCGGCACAGGCCAAACATAAGCGCGCCACCCATGATCTTCAGCCAACCGAGCGCGCGTGCATAGATCGGCTGCTTCATGGCTGAGCTTTGTGGGTAATCAGGAAGGAACAAAAGAGCATAGGGTAACTAACAAGCGCGACAGAGGACCTGTCGCGCGTAGATGAAGAGGATTAGGCGACTACTGACACATCTTCGGCCTGCAGGCCTTTATCGCTTTCAACCACTTCAAACTTAACCCGCTGACCTTCGTTCAGGGAGCGGTGGCCGCTGCCACGAATCGAACGAAAATGAACGAACACATCATCACCCTGATCACGGGTGATAAAGCCAAACCCCTTGGTGACATTAAACCACTTCACTACACCGCCCTCACGGTCATCGTTAACATCGTCAGCGGAGACGATTTCGACCCCGTTGGAGGTGTCAGAGGAATCGGCCACCGTCGTTGAGGTGACCGACGCGGCACTCAACAGGCTGCCAAGCAGGCAAACGACGAACACGGTAGCGACGGCAACCATAGGATTTTCAGTCTGCAAAAAGTATCCGACGGCTGCGCCAGCGACTGCGCTATAG
>JBALTG010000038.1:0-35669 GCA_036964625.1 Motiliproteus sp. | reverse complement strand
ATTCGCCTCGGATGAACGAAAAATCTGCCTCAAATCGTATTTCCCTCGCTACGATCGGCCAAGTCCGACAGGCTCCTAGCGCGGTGGCTGGGCAACATTTTGCTTAGCAGCAGGAGGGCTGAGCACCTGATGCAGCTGCTGCACACTGCCATCAAAACTGACTCGCTCGGTGAGCCCTTGTTGCAGGAATGTACGAATATGCGGCACCCGCTCAATCGCATGATCGATCTCAGGATCGGATCCGGCCTGATAAGCACCAACACTGATCAGATCGCGATTCTGCGAATAACGGGAGTAGAGCTGCTTAAGTTTTTGCGCCAGCTGCAGATGCTGCGGCGACACCACCTGGGGCATCGCCCGGCTGATCGAGGCCTCGACATCGATCGCCGGATAGTGCCCCTCTTCAGCCAGCTGCCGCGAGAGTACGATATGGCCATCCAAAATGGCCCGCGCCGCGTCAGCGATCGGATCCTGCTGATCATCACCTTCGGTCAACACCGTATAAAAGGCGGTAATGGACCCCGCGCCTTCGGCACCGTTACCGGCCCGCTCCACCAGCTTCGGCAACCGGGCAAAAACCGATGGCGGATAGCCTTTGGTCGCTGGCGGCTCACCCACAGCCAAGGCGATCTCGCGCTGCGCCTGGGCGTAACGGGTCAACGAATCCATCAATAACAATACATTTTTGCCCTGTTCACGAAAGTGCTCGGCAATGCGCGAGGCTAACTCCGAGGCCCGCAACCGCATCAGTGGCGAATCATCAGCTGGGGACGCCACGACGACCGCCCGGGCCATCCCCTCTTTGCCCAGGCTATGGTCGATAAATTCCCTGACCTCTCGACCCCGTTCACCGATCAAACCCACCACAATGATCTCAGCCTCGGTGAAACGCGTCATCATCCCCAGCAGCACACTCTTGCCGACCCCAGAGCCTGCAAACAACCCCATTCGTTGACCACGACCGACGGTTAATAGCGCGTTGATTGCTTTGATTCCGACATCCAGGGTCTGATGGATTGGTTGACGCGATAACGGGTTGATCAGCGGCCCACTCAGCCCCACCTCGGCCTCGGCCTGCAGCGGCCCTTTACCATCCAGTGGCTGGCCCGAACCGTTGAGCACCCGGCCCAACAATTGAGGACCGACCGGTACCTTACTACTGCCACTCAGCGGTACCACCTTGGCGCCGGGATAGAGCCCCTCAACCGGCACCAGCGGCATCAGATAGACCGAATCATAGCCAAACCCCACTACCTCGGCCTCAACCTGGGTCTGCGCATTCACCTCGATGCGACAATAGCTACCCACCGCAGGCCGCAGTCCCCGTGCTTCTAGTGTCAACCCGACCAGGCGAGTGATGCGCCCCTCAACCTGAGGCTGCGGCGAGCGCAGCGGTCGACGACTGCGTTGCTGCAGACGTTCAACCAGCGACATCATCCGCCCCACCTTGAGCAGGTGCTGACTCTGCCCCTGTCAGCACCTGCTGCACCACCTGACTAAAGCGATTTTCAACCGTATAGTCGAGAAAACTGCACTCGCCGCGGACCTTTATCCCGCCGCGAGACAGCGTAGGATCGACGACAACCTCCCAGTCAGCCCGCTCCTGCTGTCGGCACTCGCGCAGTACCTCCTCATCATCCGCATGAACGAAAAAACAGAGCTGCTGCGCCTGTTGCGGCAACGCATCCAACGACTCCTGAACGGCTTGTCGCAACAACTCGGGGCGGGTTGCCAGCTCCTGCTTGGTCACCGCCTCAGCCGTGTCGACCACCAAGCGTAATAGTGCCTGCTCCAACCCCTCAAGCTGCTGCTCAAGCGGCCGCTGCATCGCCTCAAGCAACGATTTCAAGCGCGTTTTAAGGTCGTTTATTTCTATCTCGGCCTTCTGGTAAGCCGCTTTATGCCCTTCAGCCTGTCCTGCGTCAACACCCTGCTGACGGCCCAGCTTACGCCCTTCCGCCAGGCCCTCTGCGTGCCCCTGCTGCCGAGCCTGGGCACGTAATTTATCCATCTCGGCGACGGTCAAAGGACCCGAACTGACCGGAACACTCACGCTTGAGGCCGCAGCCGCAGGGGCTTGCTGGTCCTTAAAAGGAGATCTGACCACGTGGGCGCCCGCGACCTGCGGAAAAGCCCAGGCCTTCAGCGGCGGCAGATCACGAGCGGATATCAGCCCATCCGCATTTTTTTTATCGCTCAAAAACACCTCAACTCCGACCCTGAAAAGCCGCTACACCATCACAACCACACCATCACAACACCACAACACCACAACCACACCATCACAACACCACAACCACATCATCCCTACACCACAACCACTTCAACACTACACCATCGCTTCGCCGCTGCCACCCAGCATAATCTCGCCTTCATCGGCCAAACGCCGCGCCACGACCAGGATATCCTTCTGAGCATTCTCAACATCACTCACCTTAACCGGCGGCGCAGCCTCCAGATCATCACGCAGCAATTCAGCCGCCCGCTTGGACATATTTTTAAAGATTTTCTCCTGCAGCGCGGTATCAGCCCCCTTCAGTGCAAGGATCAAGACATCGGTAGAGATCTCGCGGAGAATGACCTGGATTCCCCGGTCATCGACATCTGCCAGGTTGCCGAACACGAACATCAGATCCCTAATCTCTTCGCTCAGATCCTCATCCACCTCAGAGATCGACTCCATCACCGAAGCCTCAGTCGTGGTATCAAAAAAGTTCATGATATCCGCAACTACTTTAACCCCACCCATACTGGTGGTCTTAGTCGAACCCGTGCTCGAAAACTGCCGCTCCAGGATATCATTAAGCTCCTGAAGCGCACTCGGCTGAACCGTATCCAGCGCTGCGATCCGCATCAGGATATCCAGCCGAACGCGCTCATCGAAGTATGCCATCACCTCTGCGGCCTGATCGCTATCGAGATAGGAGACCACGATCGCCTGAATCTGCGGATGCTCATACCGGATCACATCTGCGACCTGGCGCGCTTCCATCCATTTAAGCGTATCCAGGCCACGCGTATTCCCCCCCTCCAGAATGCGATCGATAACCCCGGCCGCCTTATCCGTCCCCAGCGCCTGATTCAGCACCGTACGGATATAAGCATCCGAACCAACGCCAATTCCGGTTTGATTACCGGCGCTATTGAGGAAGTCGGTCATCACCATCTCGACATGGTCCTGCTGCACATTCGCCAGTTCAGCCATCGCCCCGCCGATCCGCTGCACCTCTTTAGGCCCCATATGCTTGAGCACCTCGGCAGCATCACTCTCGCCCAGGCTCATCAGCAGGATCGCAGACCGCTCCAGCGCGGTTAACTTTCGGTTATTGCTCATCGGCAAGCCACTGCTTCACTACGTTCGCCACTCGACCCGGATCCTCGGCAACCAGGGTACGTACCGCATCGATCTGGCGCTGATGGGTATCATTAGGCCCCGGCAACAGACTGTCACCGGAAACCGCCAACTCCGGCTCAGCACCAAAATCGCTACCGATACCTTCCAGCTCGCCACCGGAAAGCCGATCAGCCGGAGCCGCGACTGTGGCAAGATTTTTCAGAATGGGGCGCAACACACCAAACACAATGAACAGTACAACCAGCACTGCACCGCCCTGCTTGACCAGGCTCGAGAACCAATCTTGCTCCCAGACAGCCACATCCGGCATCGCCTCGATCGCCTCGGGCTCGGCAAAGGGGGTGTTAATCACGTTTACACTGTCACCACGCGCCGCCGAGTAGCCGACCGCGTCACGCACCAGCAGGGTCAGCCGTTTAAGGTCATTTTCATTCCAGGGCCGACGGCTCAGCTCACCACTGGCAGGATCGCGCCGGACCAGATCATCGACCGCGACAGCCACCGTCAAGCGCCGCATCCGTCCCTGCTGATGCCGGGTATAGCTGATGGTGCGATCTAACTCGTAATTGCGGGTAGACTGATTACGTCCGCTCTCACCACTGCCTGAGCCCGCCGCCAAGGCCCTCGCACCTCGTTCAGGCGCTACCGCGGCACCCGGAGGTTGATTTGACAACGCCCCCGGAACACCACCGCCAACCGCAGAACTCAGCCGACTTTCGGTCATCGTCTGTTCCGAGCGCAACGCGGGGAGATCTGGGTTATACAGCTCATCGGTTTGCTCTACGGAGGTAAAATCGACATCCGCCGATACCTCGGCACGAAAACGCCCGGACCCCACCACCGGATCCAGAATACTCCGGACCCGACCGTTGAGACGCTCTTCAACCTTGCGGGTATATTCGAGCTGTTTGGCGGCCAGACCGACCTCTGCGTCAATATTATGACTATTGAGCAACTGCCCCTTCTGATCCACCACCGTCACATCCTGCACTTTCAACTCAGGAATGCTGGACGCTACCAGATTGGCAATCGACGCAACCTGAATCTTACTCAGCTCGCGGCCCGCATAACGCTGGATAAATACCGACGCGGTCGGCTTACGGGCATCACGCACAAACACCGACCGTTTGGGCAGCGCCAGATGCACCCGCGCCGATTTTATCGCCACCAGACTCGAGATCGTTCGCGCAAGCTCGCCCTCCAGCCCGCGCCGGAACCGGGTTGTCTCCATAAACTGACTGGTACCGAGCGACTGTTCTTTATCGAGCAACTCAAAACCAACGGTATTGTCCGCCCCCAGCCCCTCCGCCGCCAGTTTCAACCGCGCCTGGTGAATCTGGTCCGCAGCCACCAGCAGAGCTCCGCTTGCATTATCAATACGATACGGGATCTGATTCAGCTGCAGGGTATCAATAATGCCATTAGCATCAAGATTATTGAGGTTGCCCAGCAACGGCCGATAATCCGGCTCCTGCGACCACAGCACGACCGCGAAACCGATCGCCACGCTGGCAGCCAGACCCACCATCAGCCCGATTTGGCGAAAAATACCCAGCCGATTAAAACCCGCCGCTGCGCCAAAGCCAGCCACCATGGAGCCCGAAGCTACGGGTGCGTTATCTACCGCCACTTAACTCAGCCTCCTGATCAGATCGGCATCTTAGAAATATCTTCGTACGCCGCCACCAAGCGGTTACGAACCTGGGTCATCGCCTGGAACGAAATACTGGCCTTCTGCAGCCCAATCATCACCTGAGGCAGATCGACACTGGGATCGCCTTGCTCGTAGGCAGATGACAGTTTTTTGGCGGTAGACTGAGTCTCACTCACACTATCGACCGCACGCTTAAACAGATCACCAAAACCACCCGCCTTAACGCCAGCAACCTCCCCGGGCGCCGCCGCAGGTGCGAAGCCACTCAAACCACCCACACCCTGCTGAGCCTGTGCTTTTAATGCCCGCATCTGGCTCAACACATTCTGAATATCAACCCGATCGGTCACCATCGCCCCCTTCACCCTACCGCCCGACAAAGTGCCACTATTATGGCGCAATCTACGTAAAATTCTAACCCATGCGTCACAAGTGACAGAAAAATGCCGCCAAAACGCTCATTAAGCAATTACCGTATACTTAATGCAACTATCGAGCCAAACGATCCGGAGTAAATGCTGCCGTATCGACACAAAGGAACGATCACGCCAGGAGAGAGGAGAGAGGAGAAAAAATAAAGGACCGAGACCCAGAAACCGATCCCTGACCCAACAAACCCCCGGAAGCCACCAGGGTAACCGCTAGAGATGCGGAGAGAGCGTGGCTGCAAGTGATGCCACCAGACCGTAACACGCCCCCTAGCAACCACCCCCGACATTAAAAAACCTGAGGGTCCGACAGGCTCCTAGCCCACCCAAGCCTCTTAGGGTGCTACTCCATGCTTTAGCCGGATATACATCAGCGCGACTGTGATCGCATCACCCAGCGCCGTGTGACGCTGAAGAATGGGCAGATTCAGCTTACTGGCAATGGTATCGAAGCGCAGGTCAGTATCACCGCCAACCGACTTCCACTTGATGATATCGTGATACACATGCGACAACTCTATCGCCTTGTTCGGCAGACCGAAGCCGTAGATCGGGCGCAGAAACTTATCCAGCATGCGCACATCGTAATTGACGTAATAACCCAGAATCGGACGATTGCCCACGAACGCCAGCACCTGCGCTAACGCCTCTTCGAGCTCGATCCCCTCGGAGAGATCCATCGCCCTGATCTTATGAATCTTAATCGAATCACCGGTCAAACTTTTAGGCGGCTTCAACTTAATATCCAGCCGCTCACTGGTTTTCACCCGCCGGCCTTTAATCTTGACCGCTCCGATCGACAGGATCTCTGCCTTTTTAACATCCAGACTGGTGGTTTCACAATCCAGGGAAACCACCTCGTCGCCTGTATACGGCTCAAACAACCCCGCGTAGGGCCCCTCCCGATACAGCTTCTTATCTCGATATATTCTAAATTGTCGCAGCACAATAACTCTCCTTCCTAGACCAGCCCAGCCTTAACGATCAAGGTGAAAACGTAGCGCAAGAGTCTTTTTAAACTCCTTAACCACCTTCAGCGACTCCCGCAGCAGATCCTTATCGAGCCGGTCCAGAGCATCCGTAAAGACATGATTGGGCGACTCATTAAAGTCATCCTGACCCATGCGCTGCAACTGCTGCGCTAAACGAATCTGAATAAAGATCGATAACGCCTCCGCCAGATCCCGCCCCTGCTGGCGCTGTAAGACCCCAGCCTCGATCAAGGCATCAATACGCCTAAAGGTATTCGTTTCGATAATTCTGTTTTGCAACGCCAACGTACGTACACCATGCACAACGGGAAAAATTCCGCCCTTCTTAATATCGATGGTGTGATCCTTGGTCTTAATCCCGCCAAAAAACGTCAAGGGCGTATCAAACGTCAGCGACGCCTTGGCAAAATGGGAAAAAAACAGCTCATTGTCATGCATCTGCCGGAAAAACCAGTTCCGAGCAGCTTTAAACAACGCAGGATTCCCCGCCACCGGTTTGGCATCGACGGCGATGGCCAAATTCATCAACGACTCCCCCTGTGCATCATTGGCCCAACGACTCATCCGGTCGGTCCAGTCGCCCAGAGGCTGGACCCAATAGGGGTTGGACACCATGATATTCCCGGGACACTCGGGATAGCCAAACTCGATCAGGGTCCGGGTAAAGGCTGCCAACACGGTTTCACGCTCCGGCCAATCCAGGCCATCGCGCATAATCACGGCATTGTCCTGATCGGTCTTCAGAATCTGTTCGCCGCGCCCCTCACTCCCCATCACGACCAGACACACATGCGGCAAAATATCTTCAGGAACCAGCAGGGTGAACAGCTTGGACATCACCCGCTCATTCATTGCCGAAACCAGATCCATCGCAAACCGGGCCTTAACCCCGTGCGAGGCCAGCGAGCGAATCAGATCATTTATCCCCAGCGCTGCACGCGCTAAATCCTCAATCGAAGTCGCGCGCTGAATCCGCAGCCCGATCACATGCGAGTGACTGGAGAAATAACTTAATACATCGGTCAGCTCAACGACCCCTTTGAGCCGCCCCTCCTTCATCACCACGACCCGCTCTATATGCTGAGACGTCATTAAAATCAACGCATTAAACAGATAATCGCCCGTTTCAACGGTAATCAACCGGTAGCTGGCAATATCCGCCACCGGCGTGGCCAAACTCAGCTCTTTTAGCACCACCGCATTGAGCAGGTCGGTACCAGTAACAATGCCGTAGCGGCCGCCCTTCTTGACCAGCACGCAGTCGGCATGACGCTCGCGCATCAGCGCGGTGGTCTGCTTGATCGTAGCATCTTCCGGCGCGATCAGCGGCTCGCGCATCGTCTCTCCGTCGACCTGCGCCAGCATAAACTCGGCCATCCCCTGATCGCCGCCCTGCTGCTCATGAATCTCAGTCTTGGCCGCCAGGGTGCGGCTGAAATAATCACCAAAACCAGGATTACTGTAGACCAGCTCCAGCAGTGACTTGGTTGGCAGAATATGGGCAATGGTCTCCTCTTCCGCGACGAAATTATGGATCGCCTTGCCCTTCAGCGCCGACCAGGCACCAAAATAATCGTCATTGCTGTAGTGAACGAAAACATGCTCATCCGCCCCCCCTTTGGATTCAGTTTCGCGCACCTTGCCCTTGAGGATAATAAACAACCCTTCAGGCTCCTCCCCAGCCGTGATCAGGCTCTCACCCTTCTGGTAGTAGCCGATATCCAGACTGTTTTTGAGCAACACCAGCTCGCCCGGTTCAAGCAAACTAAAGGGCAGATTGCTGGTATTAAACTCCTGTGCCATCGACTGTAACTCCTGCTGAAAACTGTGCAGATGTTATCTGACTGCACACCCGCCTGATAACATTTGCGCAAACTTCAAATAATAACGAACACCCTAAACAAAAAAGGCACACCAACAGTAACTGAAGGTGTGCCCTATCGAACAGTGACTAGGTCACTTTTTAGACTCAGTGAGCGTGAGCGTCACCGGCACCACGTGGAATACGAATGCTCTCAACCAGCTCCTGAATTTGAACAGGTGGTGGTGGAGTCATCGAAGACACAATGAACGCCACGATGAAGTTCAGGATCATACCCACAGTACCGAAGCCCTCTGGCGAGATACCCATGAACAACTCGTCCTTAGTACCACCCATAAACTTAAAGTAGACGATGTAGGCCATGGTAGAACCGATACCAACGATCATACCGGCAATCGCACCTTCCTTGTTCATCCGGGTAGAGAAAATACCCATAACGATGACAGGGAAGAATGAAGAGGCGGCCAGACCGAAGGCCAAGGCCACCACGATCGCAACGAATCCCGGAGGATTAATACCGAAGTAACCCGCAACCAAGATAGCGCCGACTGCAGCCAGACGGGCATACATCATCTCCTGCTTCTCGGTGATTTTCGGGTTAATGGTCTTCTTCATCAAGTCGTGCGCAATCGCAGTAGAGATCACCAGCAACAGACCTGCCGCAGTCGACAGTGCCGCAGCAACCGCACCCGCAGCAACCAACGCGATTACCCAACCGGGAAGCTGAGCGATCTCTGGGTTGGCCAGCACCATGATGTCACGGTCAACGTAGACTTCGTTAGCAAAGGGCTGTTTAGTCGCATCGAACTTGCCACTAGCAGCGTTGGTAGTTACACGAGAACCATTAGCATTACGGCCTTCACCGAATGCAGGCTTGCCCTTGCCGGCAAACGCCTTACCGGCAGCATACTGCACCTTGCCGTCACCGTTAAGGTCACTCCAGCCGATCAGACCTGATTCTTCCCAGGTCTTGAACCACTCAGGCATAGCGGTGTAAGCCACACCGGTGTTTTCAGGGCCGTTTACGGTATTGATCAGGTTCAGCTTTCCGAACGCCGCCACACCCGGTACCGCAGTGTAAAGGATAGCGATGAACGCCAACGCCCAACCCGCAGAGGTCCGTGCATCTTTCACCGTAGGCACAGTGAAGAAACGTACGATAACGTGCGGAAGACCTGCTGTACCACACATCAGCGCCGCCGTAACGAAGAACATATCCAGCGTGGACTTACCACCGGCGGTGTATTCCTTCAGACCCAGTTCGGTTGACAGCGAGTTGATCGTTGCCAGTACCGATTGCCCATCCGCCAGCGTAGCACCCAAACCTGTTTGCGGCAGGATGTGACCGGTGATCTGGAAAGACAGGAACAGCGCAGGAACGGTGTAAGCCAGGATCAGTACCACATACTGAGCCACCTGGGTGTAGGTGATACCTTTCATGCCACCCAATACCGCATAGAAGAATACGATCGCCATACCCAGCACAACACCTTCGTTAATGCCTACGCCCAAGAAGCGAGAGAATACGATACCTACGCCACGCATCTGGCCTGCCACATACGTGAAGGAGATGATGATGGTACAGATAACCGCAATTACCCGCGCAAAGTTGGAGTAGTAACGATCACCAACGAAATCAGGCACGGTAAACTTGCCAAACTTACGCAGGTAAGGCGCTAGCAACATCGCCAGCATTACGTAACCACCGGTCCAACCCATCAGGTAAGCGGCGCCGTCACGGCCCATAAAGGAGATAATACCCGCCAGGGAGATAAAGGATGCAGCTGACATCCAGTCAGCGGCGGTAGCCATGCCGTTTGCGATCGGGTGTACACCACCGCCAGCAACATAGAACTCTTTGGTTGATCCAGCACGTGCCCAGATCGCGATACCGATATACAGCGCAAAGGATGCACCGATAAAGGTAAAATTGAGGATATCTTGGGTTTCCATAGAGAAAGCCGTCCTATTAAATTATTGTTATGGGTGCTATTACTCGTGTACGTCGTATTTCTGGTCGAGCTTGTTCATGCTTGCGGCATAAGCAATGATCAAACCACAGAAAACGAAAATGGATCCCTGTTGAGCGAACCAGAAGCCCAGTTGAAATCCGAAGAAGTCGATGGAGTTCAACTCTTCAATGAACAAGATTCCGCAGCCAAAAGAGACCGCAAACCAGACCACTAGGTAAGAGAATATGATTTTAATATTCTCTTTCCAATAAGCCTGGGCATCTTCTTTACTAATGCTCATGACGCATTCCTTCTGTTGTTGTTATTAAAATCAGGTATAAAAGATTACAGTGTGCAACTTAACAAACTGCGATTCCAAACAAATCCCCGACTTTAGTCTCAGCCGCGTATTCTGACCGCAACAGCGCGTTAAACAAACAAACAAATACCTGCTTATTCAAGAAGATATGATATTTCAATGTAGGCACGACGGCTCTGCTAGACGATGGTCTTAAGCGCCCATTATTCAGACCTTGGTATGATCTTATTATGTACAAACAACGGTACCACGCATGCAAAACGCTTTATTAGACGGCTGGTTTATCATCCTGATCTCGCTGACCTACGTTGGCGTACTCTTTGCGATCGCCTCTTTTGGCGAGCGCCATGCCAAGCGGATCTTCAACTCCCGTACCCGTCCCGTAATCTACAGCCTGTCATTGGCTGTGTACGCTACTTCCTGGACCTTTTATGGTGCCGTGGGCCGTGCCAGCACCAACGGCTGGGAGTTCCTGGCCACCTACCTGGGCCCCATCCTGACCTTTATTTTTCTATGGAAAGTGTTTACCAAGATCGTCCTGGTCAGCAAACAACAGAACATCACCACCATCTCCGATTTTATCGCCTCCCGCTATGGCAAAAGCCAAAGTCTGGCCGTTCTGGTCACCTGTATCGCTGTGCTTGGCATCGTCCCCTATATAGCGCTGCAGCTTAAAGCGGTTGCGATGAGCTACGACGCTCTCACCACAGCCGCTGGAGACGCCTCCAGCGGCAGCGATACCGCACTCTTCGTCGCCCTGTTGATGGCGCTATTTTCGATTCTGTTCGGAACCCGGCACATTGATGCCACCGAACACCACGAAGGGATCGTGCTGGCCATTGCATTCGAGTCGATCGTTAAACTCTCCGCTTTTGTCGCGGTAGGGCTGTACGTCACCTTTGGTATCTTCGATGGTTTCGATAACCTGTTTAGCCGCGCCGCCGAGGAGCTCGCGAACAATGAGAACTTCAGGGTCGATTTTATCGATAACAGTTTTATTACTGAAACATTACTGGCAGCAATCGCGGTCATCTGCCTGCCGCGCATGTTTCATGTCTCAGTTGTGGAGAACGCGGACCCTAAAGACCTGCGCATGGCCCGCTGGATCTTCCCGGGCTACCTGATCCTGTCGAGCCTGTTTGTTATCCCCATCGCTACCGCAGGGATGCTGACCTTTCCCGACGGCAGTGTCGATGCCGATAGCTTCGTGCTGACCCTGCCGCTATTCGCCAATCAAGATTCCCTGGCAATATTCGCCTTTATCGGCGGACTTTCAGCGTCGACATCGATGGTTATCGTCGCCACCATCACCCTCAGCACCATGGTCAGTAACGACATAGTGATGCCAATGCTGCTGCGCATACGCTGGCTTAAGTTATCGCGTAAAAACGACCTGGGCTCTTTTTTGCTCCGCGTTCGCCGATTGACCATCTTCAACCTGATGTTACTGTCCTACTTCTATTATCGCATCTTCGGCGATACCGGCAGTCTGGCATCGTTCGGTCTGCTCGCGTTTGTCGCCGTAGCCCAGTTTGCCCCCGCTATTCTCGCCGCTGTCTGGTGGAAGCAGGGCAGCCGCCAGGGAGCCCTCGCCGGGATCAGTGCAGGCTTTGCAATCTGGCTTTATACCCTGGTACTGCCGATCATGTCAGACGTCGGACTTATACCCGACAGTATTGATGCCATGATCTGGCAAAACCACTGGCTGCACCCCAACGCGCTGTTCGGTATTCAATTTACCAACGACCTGACCCACGGCACATTCTGGAGCCTGGCCTTCAACACCTGCCTGTTCGTGCTGATATCCAGGCACTCCAATCAGCGCCTGATTGATCGCATCCAGGCCAGTAACTACATCGACACGCAGGGCTCGATCAGCAGCCAAAGCTCGCATACGCTCAACGGCAAGACCACGGTCGGCGACCTGCAACTGCTCACCGAACGTTTTTTGGGGGTTAACCGCGCCCGCAATGCCTTCAACAGCTTTGCTGTCCTGCGCAGTGAAGACCCGCCCATCAGTGGCGACCGGGCCTCCAGCGAGTTAATCGGTCATATCGAGCGCTTGCTCGCCGGGGTGATCGGCGCCTCATCGGCCCGCATCCTGATGGCCTCGACCCTGCGCGGTCGTGACATGCAACTGGGGGACGTCGTCACCATCGTCGATGAAGCCAGTAAGGTATTGAAATTCAACCGTGCACTGCTGCAATCTACGATCGAGAACATCAACCAGGGGATCAGCGTAGTCGATCAGCAACTGCGCCTGGTTGCCTGGAACCGGCGCTATCTGGAGATGTTCGAATACCCGGATGGATTGGTCTGCATCGGCCGCCCGGTCACCGACATATTCACTTACAACGCCAAGATGGGTGAGTACGGCCCCGGAGATATGGCGACCCAGGTCAACAAGCGGATCGCGACACTGCAATCAGGCAAGCCGCATTCGTATATCCGCTATCGCCAGGATGGTACCGTGCTCGAGGTGCAGGGCAACCCGATGCCCGGTGGCGGTTACGTCAACACCTATCTGGACATTACCGAACACAAGCGCACCGAAGAGGCACTCAGAGAGAGCGAACAGAGCATCCGCCTGTACACCGATAACGTCCCCGTGCTGATCGCTTATCTCGACAAAGAGCGGCGCTACCTGTTCGTCAATAAAGCCTACGCGCAAACCTTCGAGATTAAAGACCGCCACAACATCTCCGGGACCCCCTGTTATAAAGTCTTAACACCGATGCAATACGACAGCCGAACCCCGTTCATCACCAAAGTACTCCAGGGCGAGAGGCAAAATTTTGAAACCAAGCTCCCCGCGCACACGCCCAACCAAATACGCTTTGCCGATGTCACCTACATCCCCCATATCGGCGAATACGGGGATATTCTTGGCTACTTCACCCTCTATCAGGATATTACCGAGCGCCGTCTGGCCGAGATCGCCCTGCAGGAGACCAACGAAAACCTGGAACTTCGGGTGTACGAGCGCACTCAGGCGATCACCGCCATCAACCGCGAACTGCGCAAGGAAAACACCATCCGCGCCCTGATCGAGGACGAATTGCGTCAAGCAAAGTCCGACGCTGACGCGGCCAACATCGGCAAGACCCGATTCCTGGCTGCCGCCAGCCACGACCTGTTGCAACCACTCAACGCCGCCCGCCTGTTTGCCTCGGCACTGGCGCAACAGCACCACGACGACACCACCGACGAACTGGTACACAACCTTGACGGCTCGCTCAAGGCTGCTGAAGAGCTACTGGTCACCCTACTGGATATCTCAAAAATCGATGCGGGTGCGCTTGAACCCAAGCCCAGTCATTTCTGCCTCGACAGACTCTTCGCCACCCTCAAGGCTGAATTCACCGTCCTGGCCAGCGAAAAGCAGCTGACTTTCCACAACGTTGGCTGCAACAAGGTGATCTACAGCGACCCGCAGTTACTACGCAGGGTGCTGCAGAATTTCCTCTCTAACGCCATTCGCTACACCCAGTCAGGCAAAATCCTGCTAGGCTGCCGCCGCCTTAACCACCACCTGCGCATCGAGGTATGGGATACCGGCGTCGGTATCCCTGAAAACAGAATCAGCGAAGTCTTTGAAGAGTTCCGCCGCATCGACAACCCCAAACATTCTCAGGTCAAAGGTCTGGGCCTGGGTCTGGCAATTACCGAGCGGATCGCCCGTATCCTCGAACATCGCCTCCAGGTCCGCTCCTGGCCAGGCCAGGGTACGGTATTCAGTATCGAAGTCCCTTTGGGCGATGCAGCCCAGGTTAAACAGAGCAGCAGTACCGGCGCCGCCGGCATACGCGCCAGCAACCTGAGCGGGGTCAAAGTACTCTGTATCGACAACGAACCCAACATCCTTCAGGGGATGACTGCACTGCTCAAAGGCTGGTCGTGCGAGGTCTATACCGCCCCCCACGAAAGCGCGGTGATTAGCGCGCTCAACACCACGCCTTTTGAGCCCGACATCATCCTCGCTGACTACCATCTGGGGGAGACTCATACCGGCATCATGGCATTAAAAACGCTACAACAGCACTGGTCCAGAACCATCCCATCGATCGTCATTACGGCTGACCGCACCGATGCGGTCAAACAGGATGCCACCGACTACGGTGCACAGATTCTGCACAAGCCCATTAAACCCGCGGCATTGCGGGCGATGATGAACACCCTGCTGGCTCACCGCGACTAGGAGGCTGACCGAGAATAGCGACCAGGGGGGGGGAGAATGGGAGACGCAAGGATGCGTCAACATGGGTCGAACACCAATGCTATCCCATGATAACCAATTAGCTCCACGCAACTTCGGTAGATTTTAGGGGGCTCCAAAAAAAGCTATGTAGGAGTTAGCTGTTGTGGAAGATGTGAGAAGGACAGCGGTCCCTATCGGCCCGATATCGACGTTTGCGCCCTCTCGGGTACCTTAAGGATATGCGCCGCCATATCCTTAAGAATCCTAGGCGGCCCCGACCAAACCGCCCTTCGGGTACGCGCTTCGCGCTATGAAAGCCAGCCTGAGGCGGGCAAACACGACATCCTTGTCGTGCTCCCCGGCTCGGCTCCTGCCTCGCCCCTAGCGGGCCTATTTCAGGCTGACTTCCATCGGTTTAGAAGGGTAATGGGGCGTCATCCTGATACTCCGCTGGCCTTCGGTCAGCAACAGGAGCCGTTAAGTGTTCTCTGCTATCCGCCTGCAACAGCTAATTAGTACATAGCCAAAAAAAACCGCACATTAACGTGCGGTTTTTTGCTAAGGGCAGATATCAGCCTGCCCTAACGGTGCTAGCAACGACCGATCAATACCCCTTCAGGCTATCGATATACTCGGGCAAGAACAGTGAAATTTGTGGGATATACGTGATCAGCATCAGGAAGAACAGCAGCAACAACATCCACGGCAGTACCGATTTGATTACCCAGATCATGTTGTGCCCCGTGATCCCCGCAGTCACGAAGAGGTTGAGCCCCACCGGGGGCGTCAGCATCCCGATCTCCATATTCACCACCATAATGATACCCAGATGGATCGGATCGATACCCAGCTGCACCGCAATCGGGAACAGAATCGGCGCCATGATCAACAGAATCGCGGTCGGCTCCATAAAGTTACCGGCGATCAGCAGCAAAACATTGACCACGATCAGGAAGCCCCAAGCCGGCAAGCCCCACTGCATAATCGTCTCGGCGACGGAGTGCGGAATCCGCTCGGTAGTCAGCACATGAGCAAACAGCATCGCGTTGGCGATGATGAACAGCAGCATCATGCTCACCTTGGCCGCGTCCAAAACCACCTTGTTGACTTCTTTGTTATAGATACTGCGGGGAATAGCACCTACCATCTGTACCGTATTGCGCACAAATACCGACCCCATCCCCTCGCCCTCTTTGCGCCAGGGCACGCCCTTGATCGGACCCATATCGCGATAACCCACCACGGCCACCAAGAAAGCGTAAACAGCCGCTGCCGCAGCCGCCTCGGTAGGGCTGGCGATCCCGCCGTAGATAGATCCCAGCACGATGATGATTAGCATCAGACCACCCATGGCGATACCACCAGACCTGGCCAACTGCAGAAAACCGGGGAACGGTTGGGAGGGCAGATTAGTGACACGGGCGACAATATAGATCACCACCATCAGTAGAAAGCCCATCATCACCCCGGGAATCAAACCGGCCATAAACATCCGCGACGCGGACACTTCGGTCGCGGCGGAATAGACCAGCATCACGATCGACGGCGGAATCAGAATCCCCAAAGTACCCGAGGTGGTGATCACACCGGCTGCCAGCTTCTCTGGATAGCCCGAGCGCACCATGCCTGCAATAACGATCGAGCCGATCGCCGCGACGGTCGCGGGAGAGGAACCGGAAACCGCTGCAAACAGCATACAGGCCATGATTGATGCCATCGCCAAACCACCCTTGATATGGCCAACACTGTCGATAGCAAAATCGATGATTCGTTTGGCCACCCCGCCGGTCGACAGGAATGCCGACGACAGGATAAAAAACGGAATCGCCAGTAGCGTATAGTGCTCAGAGGTGGCCTCAAACAACTTCAGTGCAATCGATGCCAGCGAGTCGTTGGAGAACATCAGTATCGTACTGACGCTCGAAAGACCAAGCGCAATCGCGATCGGCATACCCATAAACATGCAGGCAAACAGAAGAAGGAACAGGGTTGCGGTAGCCATTACTTGGATTCCTCTTTCTCTTGCATTGCTTTGAGTTGATCGGCGATATGCATACTCTCTTTCGCCTCATCCGCCAGGTGAAAGCCATCAGCCTTGTGGGTGATCACGCCCCAAAAAAGCACTAGAAAACGAACAACCAGTAAACTAAAGCCGATTAACAATACGGACGTTGGAATCCACTTTGGAACCTCCTCTCCCATGACTTTCGCATCATCCATCGTGATACCGATCATATGAAGCTTGCCCACATAGACCCAGGAGCCGTACAGGAACAGTCCGCAGTAGAACAGGCACAGTCCAATCGCGACCATCGTGACAGCGCGATGCACATCGCGCGGTAACATCTTAACAAAGACATCGACACCGATATGGCTACCGACCTTAACCCCGTAGGAGGCGCCGAAGAGCACAAACCAAGCCATCATCGTCAGCGTGACCTCCTGCGCCCAGTGGATACCGGCGTTGAAACCAAAGCGGGCAACCACCTCGGCGAACACCAGCAGCGTCATCGAGACCAGTAAGAGGCACAGAAAGCTCTCTTCCAGTCGATTAATCATTTTACCTAGCATGCCGCTGGTACTCCTGTGACATCACGGTGTGGAAACCCGGATGGGTCTGTCTGCTGTAAGCATTGGATTGGTCGGTTGGATGTCCCACCGGACACCTCTCGAGCACAATGACGTATGCCTTAGGAGCCGTTAAAAACAGTCCTGATCTAGAGTAAAGCAGGAACTTGAAGCCCCTGCTTTAAAAAGGGGCAGATAGATTACCCCCTGAATGTCGGCGTTATTTGTTAGAAGCAACCGCTGCTTCGATCAGATCTGCACCGATCTGGCCTTCAAACTGCTTCCAAACTGGCTTCATCGCATCAACCCACTGGCTGCGCTCGGCATCGGTGATAGAAACCACTTGTGAGCGCCTGGAGTCTATGATGGCCTGCTTGTCGCTAACGCCTTTGTCGGCTGCGACGCCGTTACCGAAAACGATTGCCTCATCCAACGCTTTCTTGATGTCTGCCTTCAGGCCGTTGTCCAGCTCCATCCAGAACTCGGCAGAGGTGACGACCAGGTAGTCCAGAACACCGTGATTGGACTCGGTAATGAACGGCTGAACTTCGAAGAACTTCTTTGAGTAGATGTTAGACCAGGTGTTTTCCTGCCCG
This sequence comes from Motiliproteus sp., assembly GCA_036964625.1. Classification (GTDB taxonomy): domain Bacteria; phylum Pseudomonadota; class Gammaproteobacteria; order Pseudomonadales; family Balneatricaceae; genus Motiliproteus. The sequence goes on along the minus strand of JBALTG010000038.1, from coordinate 17,785 downwards.
TCGATCGCTCTGGTTTGCAGCAATGTGAATACTTCAGAGAAAGGCTTCTTCAGAGGCACCGCATCAATCGCTTCGAACTGCGCTTGCAGCACATCAGAAGTCATAATACGAAATTTTCTACCCGCCGCATCGGCAGGAACGCGTAACTCGTTGCTAGCAGACAGCTGCTTCATACCGTTGTGCAGGTAGCCCAGACCCACCAGGCCTTTCTTTGCCAGAGAACCCAGCAGCTTCTGGCCAGCAGGTCCCTGCTGGAAACGCTCAACCGCGTCCATGTCCTTGAACAGGAATGGCAGATCGAAGATCTGTAGCGACTTAGTGTACTTTTGGAACTTGGACAGGGACGGCGCAGCCATCTGTACATCGCCTAGCAGCATCGCCTCAAGCACTTTGTTATCGCCAAACAGTTGTGAACTTGGGAATACGTTAACGACGACTTTACCTGCCAACCGCTCGGCGACCAGGTCGCGGAACTTGTTAGCCATCTGCCCCTTAGGGGTGTTTTCAGCGACCACATGGGAGAATTTGATCTCAATCGGAGCTGCGGTTACCACCTGGGCACCTACAGTCAGAGCTAGAGTAGCGACTGCTGCTGTAATAAAACGCATAGGGTTTTCCTCATTGACCATTTTATTGTCGTTATGGTCGTACGTGATTGCGAGTTTCACGCACGACTCTAGAAGACACTATTGCATCTATCGCGCCAATTAAAACAAGCGCTGTAAAAACAGGAGATTACCAGCAAAGAAAAATTATATAAGCGGCATTTAATGCCAGGATGCAGAAATAGCTGATTTTTGGGTGAAAACCCGCCACCCTGGCACCCTGGTAAATGGGTGGTTATCCGCCAATCATCTCTATACCAAAGTCTAAAGCACTGACTCCTTTATGGTTTCAGCCCTTCCAGAACCGGGTCCTGCCTACATCCAGATGCACAAACTCACTGCCAGGGTAGTAACCCACGCCGCCACGACCCAACTCCAGCGCACCCACTTTCAAGTCCCGAAGAGCGACACCAGGCAAACGGATATCGATCGCTTTACCCTCCATATGCAGGCTCTTTTTCGCCACCCCAGCGCTATGCTGGCGTAGCATCTGGTTGGTTGCTGGCGATCGATACCCCGAAATAACATGGAACGGCTGCTTCGCCCCCAGCTGCTGCTGAACCTCATGTAACAACTCCAGCAGCTGCAGGTCCATCTCGAAAATCTCACCGTTACGATGATCCCGCAGCACCCTGTTAATCTGTACCAAGCCCTCATCCAGGTACTCCCCCTCAAGCCAATACGGCGCTTCGAGGTGCTCACCGGTATGCAGATTCAATAACTTCAGCGCACGCTCCTGCTCCTGCTGACGCCCGGGTTGTGTCCTGGCCCAGCTCGGCATCGCAACCCCTGAAGCAACGGCACCTCCAGCCAGCTTGAGGAAACCACGACGATTAAAGCCCTTACGATCCATTCCCGTGTCCCCGTTCACCGGCAGATACCTGCGTCAATTCAGTAAGATCTTGCGGCCGTTGATCAAGCTGGTAGATATCGTCACGAAACTGCACCCCTTGGCGCGAATCAATCCAGGCCGTCCAGTAAGTCAGATAGAGCCCAACGGGGTCCTGCAAACGCACACGCTGGGTCGTAGAACCCGCCAGCAAATCGTCAAGGGTCCGTTTCATCGCCTGCGCGCCTAATAAGTAGCGTGCCAGCAGGCGGGGATTCTCAACCCGAACGCAGCCCGAACTAAACGTTCTCTGAAATTTATTAAACAGCGATTTAACCGGGGTGTCATGGAGGTAGATGGCAGAGGCGTTGGGCGAATCGAACTTAATCCTACCCAGGGCATTACGGCTCCCCGGCAGTTGGTACAACCGCGGATAGGCGCGGCCGCGGTAGAGCTGTTCAGGATCAGCCTCAGCCTCGTCGATCCAGACTTTATTCGACCCGAAACCGGCGACGATACGCATATTATGCTGTCCCAGATAATCGGCATCCTGCTTCCACTTGGGCAGGATATCCTTGTAGGCGATACTGCGCGGTACATTCCAGCCGGGATTGACGATTAATGAACGGATCTGACTGTCGAAGACTGGCGTACGGCGAGATTTCCGACCCACAATGGTTTTCATCTCCAAGACCGACTGGCCTTGCTGGTAGAGCCGCAATCGAAACTCCGGAAGATTGACCTGCACATACTGTTTGGGCACCCGCTTGCGCAATGCCAGCTGGCGCTCATGATTAAGCAGTAGCTGATAGCTGCGCACCCGAGGTGAAACATTCAGCGCTAGACGCGTTTTCGGCCCAAGTACCGCATCGGCGCTGAGCCCGTGCCGACGTTGGAAGTTGCGCAACGCCTCTGCCAGCGCCTCATCAAACAGCGTTAGCCGCGCCTCAGCGGTGCCGCGCCGCTGGCCTGCACCGAACTGCGGAACTGTAGCGGACGGCTGATAGTCGCCATACAGGCTCAGCAGCGTACGCAATGTGCCAATTTGAGGGTGGCGCTGCCCGGGTGAGAGCGATGGCCCTGCATCAACAGCAGCCCAGCCGAGCTCAGCCAGCGTGGCATAGTATTCGGAGGCCTCTACCAGTGATTCGAAACGGCCTGCCGCCAAAGCGTGACGCCCCCCGGTCATCAGGGCCGCCTGACTAGGCAAGCCCTTCACGGCGGCGGGAACAGCGGACGTTGGAACCGCTAGACTGGCGCTACTGCAAAGAATCAGAGAGATGCCCAGAAACGCCGGTATAACACGCATGGTTTTTACCTCCACACCCCTTCATGACTCTTTATGTCATAGCTATTGATAGCTATTGATAGCTATTGATAACTATTCATAACAACAGAAGCCGGTGCTGCGACCGTATTTTCGGGCACTAAGGGAGACTGCTTAGATCCTCTTAGCTTAGTTCGCTTGTGATTCTAAAGGGGAGTTATGCAAACCAGACACTGAGGGTCCGGCTGATAATCCGTGAATGAGGCTCATCGGGCGCTACCGGGATGGCGCCCTGTGTTACAGCGAGGCTGTGGAAATGAGTGATAATCGGAACTAACGATACCCTGCCTGATCATCAGCCCGCTTGAAAATAATTCCGATTACGGCAGCCTGAATTAGTCTTTAAAGTCCTGTTTATCGAGCTGGTACTTGCGCATTTTGTCGTACAATGTTTTGCGCGGCAAACCGAGCAACGCCAGCGCCTCCTTGATCCCTCCGCCACTCAGCGCCAGCGCCTCCTCAATCAACATTTTTTCAAATCGTTCGAGCTTCTCCGGCAGGCTCAAGCCTGCGGCGCTCTGATCAAGCGGCGGGATCAACCGATCAAACTCGAAAGTACAACTCTCTCCCAGTAACACATAGCGCTCTGCTACATTGCGCAGCTCACGCACATTGCCCGGCCAGGCATAGCTGACCAAACTATGAACCCGCGCCGGACTCAACGCAGGCACCTCACGCTGAAACTGAGCCGATGCGATCAGGGCGAAATGCTGAAACAGCAGCGGCACATCGTCGCTGCGCTCGCGCAGCGACGGTATATCGACCCGAACAACATTGAGTCGATAATAAAGGTCCTCTCGAAAGCCCCCTTGCTGGCTGAGCGCTTTGAGGTCAGCTTTGGTGGCAGCGACGATACGCAGATCAAGCGAGATGACATCGTTGCCACCGAGCCGTTCGATCGACCGTTCCTCCAGCACCCGTAACAGTCTGACCTGCAACGACATCGGCATGCTTTCAATTTCATCCAGAAACAGCGTGCCAGCGTCGGCATGTTCGAGCTTGCCGATACGTCGTTGTTTAGCGTCTGTAAAGGCACCTTTCTCATGCCCGAACAGCTCGCTTTCAATCAGATTTTCCGGCATACCACCGCAATTTATTGCGACAAAATTATGATCTTTACGACGGCTATTTTCATGAATAAAACGTGCCACCAGATCCTTACCGGTACCGGTTTCTCCCATCAGCAGAATATCCGCCGATGTATCCGCAACCTGCGCCAGCAACTGGCGCATTCGCTGTACCGGCGGAGTTTTACCAATAATACGCGGTCCCGGCGCACTTTGAGCCTGTAATTCCTGACGCAAGTTGCGGTTTTCTATGGTTAGTGCACGCTTTTCCATGGCCCGTTTGACCACATCGGCAAGCAGATCGGCAGGAAAAGGCTTCTCAATAAAATCATAAGCGCCGGCACGAATCGCGCTAACCGCCATCGAGATATCACCATGACCGGTGATCAGGATAACCGGCAGATCAGGATCAATGGTCCGCACCCGCGCCATCAGCGCCAATCCATCCATGCCCGGCATATTAATATCGGTCACGATCACGCCAGCCCAATCGTCGCTGATATGGTTCAGGGCGGATGCAGCATTATCCAAGGCTTTCACTTGATAGCCAGCCAGCTCCAGGGTCTGACTACCGGCAGAGCGGATATGTTTTTCATCATCAATCAGGATAACGGTAGGCAAACTTAAATCCATTGGGCTCGGCATCCAACAATAACAAGTAGCTATTGATGATACCGAATTAGCAGCAACAATGAACGCTCAAGATCGGGGAACAAGGAGGTGTGACGGGGCGAACTTATTAACCGTCGATGATGTCCGGCCAAAGCGAACTCAGTATCGCGCCCAGATTAAAATGGAAAGGCGCTTTAACCATCTCTACCATCGTGAAGGCGTGGTCGCTGGTATCCCGAATAAGCGCTTGATCCAGGTGCTCACCGTCCCCCGCAAGCACTGCACCGACGACGGGAAATGCGGGGGTTTCACTGCGCCGGATCACCACCGCAACTTCATCATTTGCCAGCCGCACCCAACTTCCTGGTGGCTGAGTACCCAGTATCGTAATCAACGATCTGGCCAGATCGGCATCGATTTGCTCATCGCGGCGAAGGAAGATCTGCTTCATGGCGTCACGCGGCAACCGCGCCGGACGATCACCCCGGGGACGGGACATCGCCACGTAGATGTCCGCTAACGACAGTATCCGCGCGGCCTGACTGATCTGCTCGCCCCTCAGCGCCTGCGGATAACCCTTGCCATCGAGCCGCTCATGATGCTGCTCTACCGCACTGAGCCAGACCGCATCTTTTACTCCAGCCTGCTGGAGAATCTTCAAACCATTTAAGGGGTGCTTCTGAATCAGCCGGCGCTGAGCATCCGTCACTGCAGTGGTTTGTTTGTCGAGAAGATCGTCTTGCAGGTCGAGCATACCGATATCTTGAGTCAGCGCGGCACAAACCAGTAATAACCGTGCCGAGGGCGTCATACCTGCTTGCCGCCCGATCATCTCGCATAACACGGCGGCATAGAGTTCTTTGATATTCTGGTTGCGTGGATTACGGTTCAGCTGCAGTGCCGCCAACACCCCCATCGAGTGATGCTTGCAGACGTGCTGAATTTTGTGACCCAGGTAGAGACAACGAGAGATATGTTTGCGATCCGGGCTAATCAATAACTGATCATAGGTATCGGCCAGGAACTTGTGTTGCAGATCGACCCAGGCAAAAACACTCAGTGCTTTATCGTTCACACCTGCTAGCCTAAGGCCTAACCCATGACTGCTCATTTACCACTCCAACAACGGGCTTTGCTTACATTGACACTCAGCGTTCAGACCGCCAGCTCAGCAAGCAATTCAATATAATTAGCAGAAGGACTGCCTGTAATCCATTAAATCTAAACGACCTGTTCGTTAACGATGACCAAACGCGCGTAAATAAACAACGTTAAACATTTGATAATTTTAAATTAACACATATCAGGAATGGAAATAATCAATAATCATTGCGGGAATGTCATCAAGCGACACCTGCCGCTGCACCGCACCCGCCTTGAATGCTTCTTTAGGCATGCCATAGACAACACAACTCGCTTCATCCTGACCCAGGGTCTTAGCGCCCGCCTGACACATCTCCAGCAAGCCACGGCTACCATCGTCTCCCATGCCGGTCATGATGATCCCCAGAGAATTCTGGCCCGCGCAAGCCGCCACCGACCGGAACAACACGTCCACCGAGGGACGATGGCGGTTGACCAAGGGACCGTCAATCACTTCGACATGAAACTGGGCACCGCTACGCTTGACCAGCATATGCTTACCGCCGGGGGCGATCAGCGCATGTCCGGGCAACACCCGCTGTTGGTGCCGGGCTTCCGAAACCGTAATCTGACACAAGCCATCCAAACGCTGCGCAAAAGCGGCGGTGAACTTCTCTGGCATATGCTGCACGATAACAATTCCCGGAGAGACTCTGGGTAACGCTGTCAGCACCCGCTCCAGGGCCTGGGTACCCCCGGTAGAGGTTCCTATCGCCACCAGCTTTTCAGTTGTCTGAATCCCGGTTAAGGCCCTGGACACCGGCATCACCGCATCCGCAGTCAACTTGGGCTTCACCTCCAGAGGGGCGGCAGCGCGCCTGGCCAGGATTTTTACCTTGGCCTGACCGGCCGCTTTGACGACATCGATCAGCTGCTTCCCCGATTCATGCAAGAAGCCTTTCAGGCCCACTTTGGGCTTGGTAATAATATCCACAGCTCCCGCCGCCAAGGCCCGCTGCATCGTTTCTGAATTAGCCTCGGCAAGGGTGGAACAGATCACCACAGGGGTCGGCCGCTCGGCCATTATCTCATGCAAAAAAGTGATGCCATCTTTACGCGGCATCTCAATATCCAGCACGATCACATCAGGCCAACGCTGGTCCATTTTAGCGCGGGCAAAGATGGGGTCTGCTGCGACAGCGATCACCTCGATCGCCGGATCAGTCGACAGAATGGCACTCACGACCTGCCTGACTACCGCCGAATCATCGACAATCAACACACCTATTTTGTTAACACTCATAACAGCAGGTTGTTCCCTTTCTTCCAACGCAACCAGGTATGACCGGTCGCCAGATCCAAAATTACGGTTCGATGGCCACTGCAGCCCACATGAGATTCCGGAGCCGGGAATCCATGCCCGCTTAACAAGCTATGCGCCGCCTCAATATTTCGTTCCCCTATCGGACTCTGCATCAGCGTATCGGGAAACATATTACCCCCACCAAAGACCTTCACCTGAAACTCTCTAGGCGCGGTACGGGTTCGTTTCAACGCGGCCAGAAACAGCGCCATTGCCTGATCCGCATAGCGGCCATCAAGGGTACGGCCTGGCGGCTTACCCGCACTGGGCAAAAGAAAGTGACACATTCCACCCAAACGGCGCTGAGGGTGCCAGAGGGTGATCGCGATACAAGATCCCAGCAGAGTTCTGATCTCTTCATCACCAGCACCGAAGAAGAACTCGCCGGGACTCAGAACAACTTTTTTCATCAGCACCCACTATTATTCAAGACTTATGCACTCACGGTGGGCTTACGGTAGATGGTAGGCCGTATCGACTGCAGCTGGTCGGTCACGCCATTAAGACTTTCGGAATGGCCGACGATGAAATAGCCGCCCGGCTTAAGCTTAGGAAGCATCCGCGCAACCACAGACTGCTTGGTGGACATCGAAAAATAGATCATCACATTTCGCAAAAAGATCAGATCGAATTGACCGATGTCGGGCAGGGGTGCGTTCAGATTCACTTTAGAAAACCGCACATTCTGCTTAATCTCATTATTTATCATAAAGGTACCGGCCTGAGCACGCACCCCCTTGAGGCAATAGCGCTTTAGAAACCGCTCCGGAATCTCATCCGCACTGCCCATCGGATAGAGCGCACTGGTCGCCTTGGCCAGAATCTCACTATTGATATCAGAACCGAACACGTCCCAGGCGCCTTTACCCAGGGTGTCGTGAAGTACCATCGCGATACTGTAGGCCTCCTCACCGGATGAACTGGCCGCACTCCATACCCGAAAACCACTCCCTTTTCCCTGCTGCGACAGGAGCTGATCGCGCAAAAAATCGAAATGGGCTTGCTCACGAAAAAAATGGGTCTCGTTGGTGGTTAACTGATCGATCACCAGCTGCAGCTCCTGACTCCCCAGCTGACCACTGATCATGCGCTGAAAGTAGTCGCCATAGCAATCCAGTTCATGATGCCGAAGACGTTTAGCCAGCCGCCCCACCACCAGCCTTTTTTTGGCTTCTGACAGCGTTATTCCGGCCTGGTCAAAAATCAGCTGTTGGAACTGTTTAAACACCGGCCCTGATATTTCATCGATCGGCAAAGCATCACCCTCATTCACAAGAAAACCGCACGTGATCAGATAGACCCCGTGCGGTTAGATTGACTGTAACCTTATGGCTTATTCCGATAACACGTCCGTTTTCTGGCCCATCCCTCCAAGCTGCGACAACTCATCGACGGCCAATACCCGGTCAATATTCAATAGCACGATAAAGGCATCGTTGACCTTAGCCATGCCAGCAATAAAGTCGGTCCGGACCCGGGCTCCGAAACTCGGCGCCGAGCCGATATCCTGCGCCGGTATCTCCAGCACTTCACTGACGTTGTCGATAACGACACCGATATCAAAACGTTCCTCATCGCTTGCGACCTCAACGATAACGATACAGGTACGCTTGCTGACCGGTGATGAACTCCAACCAAAGCGCACGGGCAGATCGATCACCGGTACTACATTACCGCGTAGGTTGATCACCCCACGCACATACGCAGGTACCATCGGCACGGTGGTCACCTGATCGTACTCGATGATCTCTTTAATCGGCAAAATAGTGAGTCCAAACAGCTCCTGCTGCAGCGAAAAAGTCAGAAACTGCTGAATAGACGGCTCCTCGACAGTCAGCTCAGAGCCGCTCTGTTGCATCTCCATTATCTGTCCCATACGGCCTCCTTAAAAGCGCTCAAATTCACTCTCTGGAGCAGGGCGAGATCCACCCGCTACCGCTTGAGGCTTGGTCCTGGGCTTTGCTCGCGGAGCGCCGGACGCGACCGAGCTACCTTGATCCTCGAGCCTGAAAAAACCCATCAATTGCTGCAACCGCACCGCCTGACCACTCATCTCCTCCGAGGTCGCCGCCAACTCTTCAGAGGCAGAGGCGTTTTGCTGGGTGATCTGATCCATCTGGTTGATGGCAGAATTGATCTGGCCAACGCCTGAGGCCTGCTCCCCCGAAGCCGCTGCTATCTCCTGGACCAGATCGGCAGTCTTACTGATGCTCGGCACCATCTCCTGTAATAGCTTGCCGGCCTCTTCAGCAACGTTGACACTGTTGGACGCCAGCTCGCTGATCTCCTTCGACGATTTTTGTGACCGTTCGGCCAGCTTGCGTACTTCCGCAGCAACTACAGCAAAGCCTTTACCATGCTCGCCGGCACGTGCCGCCTCGATGGCAGCATTCAGCGCCAGTAGGTTGGTCTGGTAGGCGATATCCTCGATGATGGCGATCTTGCTGGCGATATGCCGCATCGCCTCGACGGTACTAGCGACGGCCACGCCGCCTTCCTTACCCTGCGCCGAGGACTGCAGTGCCATGCCCTCGGTAACCCGGGCGTTTTCGGCATTTTCCTTGATCGACGCGGTGATCTGCTCCAATGACGCGCTGGTCTCCTCAACGCTGGCAGCCTGCTCGCTGGTTGCCTGGCTCAGGCTCTGCGAGGTCGCGCTGACCTCTTCAGAGGCGCTGGCTAACGCATCCGCACCACTGGTGACTTCACCCACCACCTCAGACAGTTTGTCGCTCATCGCCGTCATCGCCTGAATCAGCTGGCCGGTCTCATCCTTAGCAGTAGACTCCAGCTTAACGCTCAGATCACCTTCGGCAATGGCGCTACAGGCGGTAACAGCCTCCTGCAACGGGCCGGTTACCGAACGGGTGATGATCATCCCTAGTCCAAGCCCCAGTAGAATCGATACCAGCGCAACCGAAAGCAGTACCACTGTGGCTTGCTGCTCAGCGGCCATACCCCGATCCATCGCCCCCTGCATTTCAGCGCCCGCCAGCTGCTCCACCCGGCTCAACAAGTTTTTGGCTTCGTCGCCGAAACCGTCGAGCTGCGCCATTGCCGCCGCAGCAGCCTCACTGGTTTCGATCAACTGAAGCTGCAAGCCAATAACGTTTTCAGCCGCCGTTTGGAATGCCGCATGAAACTGATCCAGAACCTCAACGGATTTAATCGCTTTGGCATCGGTCAAGGCATACGCCTTAGTGCCATCAATCTCACCGCCTTCTAGCGCGGCGACAACCAGTTGGTCAAACATGACGACGGTTTGCCGATATTCCTGCTCCAACGCTTTAACTTCACCAGCCTCGGTCATCTGGGCAACTTCTTCCAGTTTGATCCGACTTAGTTGGATGGTATTCTTAAGCTCCATCGCCATATCGACCATCGGTACATCGCGTGTCAACAGCGATTTGTACTCAAATGCCTCGCTGGTCGACGCCATCCGTTGCTCGATCATCTGCTTGATAATCGTTTCAGCGGCATCGGCATTATCAACCACTTGATCGAAGGCTTGCTCCATCGACAGCATCGAATCATCGGCCTTTTGCTTGGCGGCCAATAACTGACGCCCCAAGTCCATCATCTGCTGTGCCGACACCTGAAACTTGTCGTTATGGACCTTATCGGAATCGAGCACCAACTGCTTCAACGCCTCATTGTCAGAGGTATTGATGATGGTCTCGATCAGGGTATCGAACTCCGTCAACGCGCCGTTATAGGTCGCGACGATCGCATCCAATCCGGCCTCATCGTCGGTGGCCAGGGTCGCCGTTGCGCCTTTGAACTCCTCCATCGCGTTACGCGCCACCCATAACGAGATCTTCATCTCATTGGCGGCATCGACGATAGGCGCCTCCTCGCTACCCACTTGAACCAGCCCGTCACCGACAGTCTTGATGCCGGAAAAACCGACATAACTGGCAATTCCAATCAGCACCAGCAACGTGCCAAAACCAATCCCTAGCTTCCTTCCAATTTTCAAGTCACGCCAGCTCATGATATATCCCTTCTATTATTAAAACGTTAAATAGTTAAATAGTTAAAAAACTTAGCTTAATAACAGCGTTTTTTGCTCGGCCTCGCGAATCAACGCGCTGACATCTAGAATCATCGCCACGTCACCCGAGCCGAGGATGGTCGAACCACTGATGCCGCTAAGCCGAGAGAAGATCTGACTGAGCGGCTTAATCACGGTCTGGTACTCTCCCATCAGGGCATCCACCACCAGTCCCGCCTTCTGTCCGGCACACTGCACGACAACAATGTTTTCTCTTTCACCGCTGCACGGGGCCTCACCAAACAGCTCGCGCAGATCCAGAAATGGCAACACTTCGCCGCGCAGGCTGACATAACGGCCGCCATGTTCACGGATCACCTCGGTGCCTTCGCCATGTTCGATACACTCGACCACCGCATCCAGCGGTATAACGTAGGAGGCGCTGCCAACTTCGACCAGGAAGCCGCCGATAATCGATAATGTCAGCGGTAATCTGATCCGGATCGAGGTTCCGTGACCCAGCTCGCTATCCACTTCGATCGAACCGCGCAGGGCTTCAACATTTCTCTTCACCACATCCATACCCACGCCACGACCCGACAGGTTACTGACCGCCGCCTTGGTACTCAGCCCCGCTTCAAGAATCAAGCGCAAGATCTCGGGCCGACTAAGCTGCTGCTCCGCAGACACCAGGCCGTTGGCGATCGCCTTGGCGAGCACTTTATCCGCATCGATACCGCCGCCGTCATCGCTGACTTCGATCACGATATTGCCCGAATCGTGGTAGGCGTTAAGACGTACCGTGCCTTTTTCAGGCTTGCCTGCCGCCAGACGCTGCTCAGCACTCTCGATACCATGATCGATCGAGTTGCGTACCAGATGGGTCAGCGGATCACCAATCTTTTCTACCACACTCTTATCGAGTTCGGTCTCGGCACCCTGAATATCCAGAGCGATGGTCTTATCCATCTCTTTGGCGACATCCCGCACCACCCGGTTAAAGCGACTGAAGGTTTCACCAATCTGCACCATCCGCAAGCGCAAGGAGCGGTCGCGAATATCTTCAACCAGACGCGATATCAACGACACCGATTCGAGCAACTCCTCATCGCCACGCTGCTGGGCTTTAAGACTGGCACCTGCGCCAGCGATGACTAATTCACCGACCAGATTGATCAGCTGATCGAGACGCTCGGAGTCCACCCGAATCGAGCGACTCTCCTTGCTGCGCCGCTCCTGGATTTTTTTCTGTTTATCCAGCGCGACCTTGACCGTCGCAGGATGAACCGAATTCTGCTCAACCAGCACTTCACCCAAGGGCTTGCTAACACCAGCTTCAATTTGATCGCCTTGATAAGCCAACGCCTGAGCCAGCTCGCGTTGGGTTAGGGCTCCAACCTCAATCAGCAGATCGCCAATTCGGGTACTGTCATTGCCACGAGACTCTATAAGTTTGGCTAACAGCTCGGCATATTCCGACACCTTACTGTTGGGTGGCATCACGCTGACCAACGAATCTTCGGCGATGAAGTCAAAAACGTCGACCAGGGTCTGCTTATCGGTATCGCCATTAAAAGCGATCTCCATCCCAAGGTAACAGCTCTCAGGATCCATCTCGGCCACCGCTGGCATGTTATCGACCAGGGTAATGACGGTAACGATCTCCCCCAGTGAGCCCAGATAACGTAAGAACGACAGCGGATCCATACCGTTACGCAGCACATCCGAGCCAAACCGCAGCGATATATGCCAGCTGTCGCTCTCTACCGAACGATTCTCTTCCCGCCCCAGTTGCGGCTGATAGGGCGCTGGCGACTCGGCCGATTCAGCCTGGCGATCTTCACCTGAGGTCGTGACCAGATCCTGACTGCCGTGGGCCTGCTGTAACAACTCGGTAATCAGCGTTGCTGATTGTGTGGCCATCTCCGGGGTCGGTTGTTCACCAATCTGCTCGATCAGCACTTCGATGTGATCCCGACAAGCCAGCAACACTTCGATCAGCGCCTCCTGGATCGCAACTTTACCAGCACGGACCTGATCGAGGACATTTTCGACTTCGTGGGTAAAAGAGACGATAGCGTCAAGCCCGAACAATCCCGCCGAACCTTTGATCGTATGCGCGGCCCTAAACACCGAGTTAATCAATTCATCATCGTCGGGCTGGCCAACCAACTGATTAAGCGAGATCTCCATCTGCTGCAATAAATCCAGGCTCTCGTTAACAAACGTCTCCTGAGCCTGTTCCATCATATCTTTCATGCCCTACCTCCGTTCCGGTTCAGCTGGCCAATATCACAGGATCGCCAAAGTAAGCTTCCATATTCAGCAAACCAAGCATATCCAACGTGGCCTGACTGTGATTAACCAGGCGTAACTGCTTATTTAAAGCCTTGGCTTCGCGCTTCAGCAGATACAGTAACTGAAACCCGGCACAATCAACCTCGCTAACATCCGCCAGGTTCAGTTCAAGCTCCTGACACTGCGACAACTGTTCCAGCAACTGAGGCTTTAATTCGGAGGCGTCATAGATACAGAGCTCGCCAACGATTGACAAACGACTCTGCGCGCCATTGCGTTCAACCTTAATTTCGACGTCCATTATCCTGCTCCTATGCCTTAGAGGCGATTAAGGCAACACTAGTTTGGCAACGGCAGCCAATAGCTGCGGCGGCTGAAACGGCTTAACAATCCAGGCCTTAGCACCCGCTGCCTGGCCCTCCTGTTTCTTTCCATCCTGAGACTCGGTCGAGAGCACCATGATGGGCGTGAACTTATAGCGGGGTAGCTGCTTTGCTTGTTTGATGAAGCTGATTCCGTCCATTACCGGCATGTTGATATCGGTAATGATCAGGTTGATCTTTACCCCATTGAGCTTATCCAACCCCTCCTTGCCATTCCCTGCTTCAATCACATCGTAGCCAGCACCTTTAAGAGTCATTCCCACTACCTGACGTATCGACGCCGAGTCATCGATGACCAATATGGTTTTGTTACTCATAACTCACCTTAAAAAAATGTAATTTCGCCACTGTCCATTTCATCTTCGACTCCTGTCTCTCCATGATTTTGACGCTGCTCGCGGGTCACGTAACCGCCTTCCATCTCCTTTAACCAGGCCTCAATATTGATCGGCTGAATACCGCTTTCAAGCCGTTCAGCGTAACTATTCGCCTCTCCACTCAGGGCATCAACACTGGACACAACCTGGCATAAAATCTGGTCGGTGCGATCCTGAAACTGCAGCGCGACTATCACTTCACCGATATCCTGGTGCACATTGCGGTTGCGCGCTTGTAACTGCTCCGACGCGTCCGACAACACCGCTGCAGCGCTTTGGAATTGTGCCAGCACCGTGCTGATATTTTCTTGCGCCCGGCTTTCCGCCTGCGCTTCCCGCTCGCTGCTCTGCTCGGCAATTTGCTGCGCTTGATGCATCGCCTGGGCCACCTCCTCTACCGAGGCGCGAATCTTCTTGGCCGTTTCACCGGACAGCTTGGACAGGTTTCTGACCTCATCTGCAACCACCGCGAAACCACGCCCCTGCTCGCCAGCCCGCGCGGCTTCAATGGCCGCATTCAAGGCCAGCAGATTGGTCTGCTCAGCAATCTTGCCAACATCCTGGGCCATGCCATCCAGCTCTGCCGTACTCCCCGCCAAGGCATTAATTTTATTCAGCACCAAAGCCTTGGTCTCTTTGATCTCGACTAACACCTGCAAGATCTCGTTGAGTTTATGCTCACTCTGCTCAATCACCCCGAGGATGCCGCTGCCCTCACCCTGGGACTGCTGCATCGCCTCAGATAGCTGATCAATCAGACTGCCGAAACGCGCGGTCAACGCACCGATCTCGGTTTCAGTTTGAACGCGCACACTGGAAATATGGCGATTGAGGATGGGCAGCGCTCGCCCCAGCAATTCCTGGGTCTGGCCCATCGCGGCAACACGCTGTTCGCTCAACTGCAACGCGGCCGCCGACTGTTCGACCTGGTTCTGCAACAACACTTGATGCTGCGCGTTCAGATAGCGCGCAGCTACAAAACCAGCCGCTACCACGCCAGCCGCAAACCCCCAGGCAACTAGGGAGGCGCCACCAAGCCATAATAACAATATCGCTGACAACGCCGAGAGACCGACGGGGATCACACTAAAACGATGTTTGCTCATGTTTACTTCCTTAAAACGGCAGTGACCGATAACAACAAAATGCGCACAAAAGTGAAAAAATGGCTGAACCCTTGATGTTTATTACGTGCTAACGCTAAAGGAATGCAGATTAGCGCTTAATAGAAGACAAAGCATTGATCTACGTCCAGACATCACATAAAAAGAGGATATCGAGCGGCACTGGCCTAAAAATAGGAAAA
Organism: Motiliproteus sp.; assembly: GCA_036964625.1. Classification (GTDB taxonomy): domain Bacteria; phylum Pseudomonadota; class Gammaproteobacteria; order Pseudomonadales; family Balneatricaceae; genus Motiliproteus. Next base: position 2,541 of record JBALTG010000038.1, on the reverse strand, counting down.
AATCCTATAGAGCTACATTAGGCAACGCTAATGCCTGGCACCAAGACAAACAAAACACCTATATATCACAGCACTTATATATCACAGCACCAGGCCCAGCCCTAAACCAGCTGCAGGCACAGACGAAAACAAGCACCTCCATCCGGATGGTTTCCTGCGCTGAGCTCACCACCCAGACTTTCTACAATCCGCTTTGAAATGGACAACCCTAATCCCAGCCCCTCACCTGCCGACTTGGTGGTATAAAACGGCTCAAACACGCGGCCCTGCTCTGCAGGATCGATGCCGGGACCGTGGTCACGAATACTCAGATACACCTTGCCAGCCAGTAACTGGGAGTCGATTTCAATTCGTTTACGGGTACAGCCGTGCATCGCCTGAATCGCGTTACTGAGCAGGTTCACCATCACCTGCTCAAGCCGCACCATATCGCCCATCACCAGGACCTCATCGATCTGCTCGGCCCAGATGATCGAAACCTGCTCCGTATGCAAGCGACCATAAAGAATCGACATCGCGCCTTTGCGCACTGCTTTGAGCGCGACCGGTTCCGCCTGCCCACTGCTCTTACGCGAGAACACCTTTAACGGCGAAATTATCTTAGCCATCCGCTCGGTCAGCCCGGAGATCTCCAGCAAGTTCTCCTGCACCCGATCCATCCGCTTAAGCTCAAGGTATTGACGCGCGTTATCGGCGTAGGCTCGAATCGCCGTCATTGGCTGGTTCAGCTCATGATTAATGCCCGCCGACAGCTCACCCAGCACCGCGAGTTTGGCCGTCTGGATCAACGCCTCCTGGGTGTGATTATGCTGCTCAATTTCGCTTCTTAAGCGATTATTGGCCCCCCGCAGCTCCTGCGTCCGCTCCTGCACTCGCTGCTCCAGAAAATCCCGTGCTTCTCGCAATGACTGCTCGTACTGCTTGCGCTCAGTCATATCGTGAATGGTGACGATAAACTTGCGTTCGCCGTGGTACCAAACCGCCACCAGGGTCAACTCTATCGGAAACAGCTCAGCGTTTTGACGCCTTGCCTGCGCTTCAATCACCGGCACTTGGGCATCGACAGGCAGGTCCATCGGCTCGGTGATCGTGCGCCAGCACACCGGGCGATCCGGCGGGGCAATAAGGACACTGAAATAGCGACTTGCGATCTGCGCCGCAGCGTAGCCGAACAGCGCCTCAGCGGTGGGATTAAAAGACTCTATCCGGCCTTGAGCATCGAGCGTGATCAGGCCCGCCTGGGTGTTATCGATAACCGCCCGCACCCGCGCTTCGCTCAGCTCCAGAGCCCGGTTTGCCTGCTCCTTAAAGCGGCGTCGCTCATGAACTATTTTCTGCCGCAACAACAAAAAGAGCCCCAACAGCACCAGCACTGTCAGCACCACCGCCGTCAGCACCACCGCACCCCATACCCGCGCCGAAACCTGGCTGAGCCTGGCCAGCGCCACCACATTCAATTCGGCTTCGGGCAGGGGCTGGCGCACCAGCATATAGCGGCTACCGGAAAGGCGCTCCAGCGAGCGCTCAGCCGTGGCATCGGCACCTTCCAACAGTGTCACCAACTCGACATCAGGGCCGATTTTTTCGCGCCGGGTGATCGGCAAGGAGATCAGATCCTGATCCGCATAACGCAAGCTACCGACAATCCGGTTCAGATCGGACTCGGATAGCGGCCCTAGGCTCTTAAACTTCCAGGCCTTCCGGGTGCTGATAAAAATAATGTCGTCAACATCGGTCACCAGCAGATCGGTCAGATCATCGTTCCACTGCGCCTCAATATCGTTAAGGTCGATCTTAACCACCACCACACCGACAACCTTATCCGCGGTAAAAACAGGATGGGAAAAGTAGTATCCACGCTTGCGCGACGTCGAGCCCAAACCGAAATATTGACCCGCACGCCCACTCATTGCCTGGGTAAAATAGGGCCGATAGATGAAATTTTTACCGACAAAGGAGTTCGGCTGACTCCAGTTACTCGCCGCCAGAGTATCCCCGGCGGGGGACATCAGATAGATATCTAACGCACCGGTAATACGCCCGACATCGGCCAGATAGTTATTTAAGGTCGCGACGACGATGCTGTTATCAGGGTCGTAGAGCGCCTCTTTGAAGCTCCGATCCCTGGCCAGCAGGGCGGGTAGATTTTGATATTTTTCCAGCTCACTTTTGAGACTCAGGGTATAGCGTGACAGGTTCAGCTCCAACGAGCGCTGTAACAGCCCTAGCTCATTGCTCCGGGTCCAGACGGCCACCTGCCATAGGATCAACACGATCCCCCCTAACAGCGCGATCACCACCGGCAGGCGGTGCCCCCCCCCCTGCTCAGCGTACGCCATGGTCTTCGCCATTACAGCAACGTTGCGACAAGCGTCGTTTTATCATCACTTTTGAGCGCATGAATGTACTCTGCTACATGCCCTGTCACACGCCCTGTTAATCACCCGCCCGCCTTTGCAAATGGCTTATTTTTTTGTCGGCACGTAACCTTCAGCCTGATCGAACTGATCACCACTGAAAAACTTATCCATCTGCTCCGCC
>JBALTG010000037.1:0-36641 GCA_036964625.1 Motiliproteus sp. | reverse complement strand
ATCACAAGCTGCGTCCCTGCAGCTTGCCCTACGGGCAGCTATGGCTGTGTAAATCGGCTATCCTGCCGATTTATCTTCGCAAATGAACGATAAATCTGACTCAAAATACAGCTCTCTCGCTACGCTCGCTATTCTCGGTCAACCTCCCAGGAGGCAGTCGGCTGTCGTTGACCCTATTAATTAACCGACAACATGACAGTGTCGGACCAAGGTCCGAACCGGTTCCGGCTAAGGTCGATTAATTAGCCGGACCTGAGTCGAGTGAATTTCCATACAAGGTCCGTAGCGCGCGCTTCGGGCTTGGCAGGATAATAACCCCACTACTCAATTACTCTGACAGCGTGGCCAGCCACGAGGGAGCTCGGATATGTACATCAGTGAAGTCATCAGTAACACCGCACGGATACCCACCGTTACCCCAGCGATGGAATTTATCGAGTTGGACGCTGCGCGACGGGAGCGGGCCAAGGCGTCCTACAATACGCGTCGGGTAGACGTTGCCCGCGCGACTCAGCTGCTGACCGGTGATGTCTGCCCTCAGGCGGGTGATCTGGTGTTGGCCCGAGTCGAAAAAATCGGCCAGCATGCACGGATTGAACGGCCCGATGGGCGTCGTGCCTCTCTGTTTCATGGCGATGAGATCATCGTCTGCTACGGGGCCCGTTACGCACCGGATCAATTCGAATCCTATCTGCCTACGGACTTAGGCCCCTGCCATCTGGTGGCGGCAGGAGGGGTGGCGTCCTTGAGTGTCAATCGCCATAAGCGGATGAAAGCGCCCACGGCTATCCAGCCGCTCGGGCTACTCACCGATGCCGATGGCGGACGGATCAATCTGAAGGATTGGGGGTTGCCGAAGGCACCTGTGAGCACGCGGCGGCCGTTGACGATTGCAGTAGTGGGTACGGCCATGAATGCAGGCAAGACCACCGTTGCTGCCAGCCTGGTACGGGGCTTGAAACGCGCCGGTCAGCGCGTCGGCGCGGCCAAAATTACCGGAACCGGGGCCGGTGGCGATCGCTGGGCACTGTTGGATTCTGGTGCAGATTCGGTGTACGACTTTACCGATACCGGCGTTCCATCAACCTTTGGGCTCGAGCCGCAGCAGATCCAAACCATCTTTAGCCAATTGACCCATCATCTGGCGATTGAGGGGGTGGATGTGGTCGTGCTGGAGATTGCCGATGGCCTGTACCAGACAGAAACGGCGGCCTTGTTGGCGTCCCCGCTGTTTGCCGCAGGTGTGGATCATCTCTTGTTTGCCGCCAGCGATGCACTGGGTGCCAAGGCGGGGGTCGAACATCTGGCGCAGCTAGGGTTGCAAACCTCGGCTGTCAGCGGGGTCCTGACCTCGTCGCCCCTGGCGAGCCGTGAAGCGGCGCAGGTGCTGGACGTGCCCGTGGTCGAGACCAGGGCGCTGACACGTGCCAGCTGGCTGGCGGAACATCTGGCAGAGGCTGATCGGGTTGAGGTGATCCCGGCGCAGCCCGCATCGCTAAGCTATGCCGTCTCCTCATCATGGGTTTAGGTCTAATAGCAGAGTGCGGCCAGACGAGAGGGAGCTGAGAGCGATGCGTATTCCAACCATCTTTGCCGGTCGGCGGCGGCATCTGCTGCTACTGCTGGTCGGCAACAGTGTTGTTCAGGCCCTGGTCACGATCGGCACCGCGCTGTTGGTGCGTACGGTGTTCGACGGCTGGTTAACGGAGCAATCGCTGCAACTTTCCTGGGAGGTCGCGCTGATCGTCACAGGCTTTATCACACTGGCGTTAAGCGCCGCCGGACTGCGTATGCGCGAGCGCATCGACGCGGAAAAGCTGGGCCAGGATTATGCGCTGCAGGTACGCAAGTTATTGTTCAAGCACCTGACCGAGCTTGCTCCGCGTACCCTGCAACAACGCAGTCGCGGCGGCCATCTGCTGCGATTTATTGGTGATCTGACCGCGTTGCGGCAGTGGGTCAGTTTGGGGGTAGCGCGCCTTATCGTGGCGGCGTTGACCACCGTGATTACCCTGATCGCGTTAGCCTGGATCAATACCCCCTTAGCGGCACTGGTGGCGTTGCTACTCGGTATGGGCGCGGTGGCCGCGTTAATTAGCGGGCGCAAGATGCAAGCCGCCGTCGCAGAAACACGTCGCTGCCGGGCACTGCTGGCGGCTAATATCAGCGAAAAAATAGCCGTCATGCCGGTGGTTCAGGTGTGCGGCCAGGAGCCCCGGGAGCGCCGCCGTTTGGCACAGCAGGGGCGTCGGCTGAGCGGCGCGATGATTGATCGGGCGACACAGGTCGGTTGGCTGCGTGCGATCACCGAAGCGACCAACGGGCTTGCCGTTGCCGGGGTGCTGGTGTTAGGTGCCCTGGAGGTGTCTCAAGGGCGGGCCAGTGCCGGTAGTCTGGTCGCGGCGCTGTCGGTGCTGGGGATGTTAACCCCGGCACTCAGGGATCTGGGGCGGATCCATGAGTACTGGTCTGGCTATCAGGTTTCGCGCCAGAAGATCCGCTCCTTCCTGGCCATTCCCGGATCGATCCGCGATCAATCCCAGGCCAAACCACTCCCTGTCAGGCGGGGTGCGGTGCGCTTGAACGCGATCAGCCTGAACGGGGCCTTTGAGGCGCTCCAGGGTGAGATTCAAGGCGGTAGCCGGGTGGCCATCGTCGGCGCTAACGGCGCGGGTAAATCAACGTTGTTCAGTTTGATCGCACGCCAGCTTCGGCCCGATAGCGGGGAGGTGCTGATCGATGGTTGCGATCTGGAGGGCGCCAGTCTGGCATCGATACGGCGCCAGATTGCGCTGGTGAGTCCAGACCTGCCGCTGCTGCGCGGTACCATTGAATACAACGTCCGCTATCGCTGGCGGGATGCACCCGATGCCGAGGTCGCCCGTGTGTGTGCGCTCTGCGGGGTCGAGGAGCTCGTGGCGGAACTGCCTCGGGGGATGCAAACCCGGCTTAGCGAAGGGGGGATGAATCTGTCGCTGGGGCAACGGCAGCGAATTATTCTGGCACGGGCGTTACTCGGAGATCCTAAAATTTTGTTATTGGACGAAGTCGATGCCAATCTCGATGCCAGTTCAATGGCTCTGCTCGACCGAATCCTGGTCGGGTTTGAGGGTACTCTGCTGTTGGCTAGTCACCGCGCTGAGCGGATTCGAAAGATGGATGGGCTATGGCATTTGGGTAACGGCGGCATCATCGAGCAGGGCGATCCTGTTGTGTTGTTGTCGCGTCCCGGTCCCACTATGCAGTTATTCAGTAATGAGTTGAGGGTGGTCGCATGAATATGGCTAAGGCAGAGCTGAGTCCGCTGGGTATTTTTGATCAATCGAGGTTGGGCCGGACCCAACCGAGTGACCACAGTTACCCGGCAAACCAGGCTTACAACAAGCAGCTACACTTGGCGGGAAAGATCACCCGGCATCGGTCCCGCAATCCGCTGCAGCTGGATTATTACCTCTATGTCCCCAGCGCCGGAGGGGAAGGCGCCCCGGTGATGGTGGCCGTGCACGGTGTTTCACGCAATGCCAGCGCTCAGGTGCGCCTGTTCGCGCCACTGGCGGAACGTTATGGCGTGGTCGTTATCGCCCCGATTTTTAGTACTACCCGGTTTCCCGCCTATCAGCGTCTGGGGCTGCGCCAGGCAGGGCTCTGTAGTCGGCCCGACGAGGCCCTGGATGCGGTTGTCGACCAGGTAGGTGAATTGACCGGGGCGCGTACCGAACATCTGTCACTGTTTGGTTATTCGGGCGGTGGCCAGTTCGTCCACCGGTATGCCATGTTTCACCCCGAGCGGGTGCACTCCGTGTCCATGGGGGCGCCTGGCTGGTATACCTTTCCCGACCCCAGGCGCGCTTTTCCGCAGGGTATACGCGCGCCCAAGGGATTCTCTGGATCGCTGGGTCTATCCGCTGAGCTGTTTGAGGTGCCAATGGCGGTATTTGTTGGCGCGCAGGATACGCAGCGAGACCGGTGCCTGAAAACCTCTGCGGGGATCGATGCGCAGCAGGGCGCGCACCGGCTAGAGCGCGGCTGGCGCTGGGTACAAGAGATGCAGGCGGCTGCCTGCGAGCACGGCTACGGCACCCGCTATGAGTTTCAGATTCTGGATGACTGTGGTCATTCGTTTCAGCAGTGCATGCAGCGCGGGAAGCTGGGGCAGCAGGTATTTGACTTTATGCTCGGCCGGCTACGGCGCCCTCTGGCTGCGGTAGCCCCGTCTGGCTTTGTGATGTTTAAAGCAAGTTAGCAGGTTGCGACAGATCCAGTGGGCTGTTTGCGCAAGGGGCCGGTTCGCAGGTTTTTTCGCCCAATCTCAATCCTAACCGCCCACGCGGGGCTGCGTGACCTGTGCTCGCGATCAACAGGTCGCTACAGACTTGGACACGAGCAGTCGTCGTGGTTGTTCGATCAACGCTGTTTCTTTGCCGGGTCGATAAAATAGTTGAGGTTGCCACCCAGGTTTAAGTACTCCAGTACTTCGCTGGGAATTGCAGAACGGCGGATGCTCTCGGTGATTTTCAACGGCTCATCGATCAGATTTATGATGGCGGCCTCAGTCGCTGGGACGCAGGGGTCGTAGATCATCACATTGGGCCTTAGCAAGGCCTTGGAATTAGTGGAAATCACCGTGGCTATGCTGCCATCCTCCAGCTTAATCACCGTGCCGGGCGGATAGACCCCCATGTGAGTGATGAAGAGCGACAGGATCTTCTGATCAAAGCGCCCCTTCTGCTTGGCATACATATAAGACATCGCTTCGAAGGGGCTGAAGGATTTGGCTGAATTCATACTGTTACAGAGATTGTCGTAGCTATTGACGATGGCGACGATCTGCGCAAGTTGGCTGATTTGAGGGCCCTTGAGCTTTTGTGGGTAGCCACTGCCATCGTTCATCTCGTGGTGCTGCCCGATAATATCAATGGCTGCTGCGGGCAGCGTGCCGATCCTTTGCGCCATCTTTACGCCATACCGGGGGTGCATCTGGTAGAGCAGTAGCTCTGGCTTGCTCAGGGGTTGAGTGGAGCGCAGTATCTTGCTGGGTATTTCGCCGTGTCCCAGGTCATGAAACAGCGCGCCGATCCCCAGATGACGCATCTGCTCGTCATCCAGGCCGAGATGTTTTCCCAGCATCAGTGACAGGATAAAAACATTGATGGAGTGGAAGTAGCTACTTTCGTTCTTGCCCTTGATGCTGACCAGCTGCAGGGTCGCCTCTGGATCTGCCATCAGCCGATCGACCATGCTGCCAACCATCTCTTCCGCCGCCTCGACCGCGGCCGCGGGTTGCGACATCAAGTTGCTCATAACTTTACGCACAGAACCGACAGCGTTCGCGTACGCCTTTTCGCACCGGCCCAGATTCATCCTGCGCTCTTTTAGTTTTAGGATCCGAACTTTTTTTTGTTCTAGCTGCTGCTCTTGTCGCTGCTGCGCCTGCAGCGCTTCGATGGAGAGCTTTGGCTGAGGCGCGGGGGTATTCGGCGGTAAGAGTTCTGGCTCGATGTCACTACGGGATGGATCGTAGTTAATCGTCTTAAGACCTAAGCGAAGGACTTCGGCCAGTTGTTTCTCATCTTTGATTTTAAAATCATTGCTCAGAAACTCATGCCGGAGCCATGACATGTCCAACTGAATGAACATGCCGACCCGAAGCTGACTTGGTGCGATGGTTATTTTTGACATGTTCAGTTTTTCTGCATTGTTTCAATGCTCCAAAGAAGCAACCCGTCTCGCGTGAATGTCTGCACAGAGGATAACAAACAGCGTTGGTGATGGGTAACTGTAATCATTCGACGCTAGGAGCCTGTTGCCCGTTAGAGGGGTGGCTGCGGTATGTCAATGCGGACTAATGGTGTTCGGGCAAGTTACCTCGCTTGTCCTACTGTTATACTCAGATTTTTAATCTCCCGGATAACTCTTGCTATGCGCCACGGCACTCTCTCTGAGCACGATAGCGGTCGAATCAATTGGCAATTGCTAAAGCGCATTCTGCCCTATCTGCTGGACTATAAGCCGCGCATCGCAATTGCGTTTCTATGTCTGATCCTGGCCAAGGGCGCCAGCGTAGTCGGGCCTTTTATCCTCAAACATATCGTCGATGCGCTGGACCAGAGCAGCGCCCAGGGGCTGTTGCTGGCGCCGCTGGGGCTGGTGTTGGCGTTCGGCATGGCGCGCTTTGCCAACGTGCTGTTTGGCGAGCTGCGTGACACGGTGTTTGGTCGGGTGACCGAGCGGGCGATGCGCCGGATCGGGTTGCAGGTGTTTGAGCATCTGCATAGTCTGGATCTGGATTTTCATCTCAACCGGCGTACCGGCGGGCTGTCGCGAGATATCGAGCGTGGCACCACCGGGATCGGCTTTCTGCTACGTTTTTTTGTGTTTAATATCGGCCCGACCCTGATCGAGATCCTGATGGTCGTGGGACTGCTGTTCATCAACTACGGGACCGCTTTTGGCTTGATTCCGCTGCTCTCGATCGCGCTCTATGTGGCCTATTCGATCGTCGCCACCGAATGGCGGACTAAATATGTGCGCCAGGCCAATCTGGCCGATTCGGCCAGTAACACCCGCGCGGTGGACAGCCTGCTGAATTTTGAGACGGTCAAGTATTTTGGTAATGAGCGCTTCGAGGCCGACCGTTATGACGTCGAGCTGGGTAACTGGGAGCAGGCACGGCGCAAGAATCGCCTGTCACTATTTGCCCTCAACGGCGGTCAGGCGCTGATCATCGCTGTGTCGATGACCGGGATGATGTGGCTGGCCGCTGAGCAGGTGCGTGCCGAGACGATGAGCATCGGTGACTTTGTGCTGATCAACGCCTTTATGATGCAGCTGTTTATGCCGCTCAACTTTCTCGGCTTTGTCTACCGTGAGATCAAGGGCTCGATGGCCAATATCGAACATATGTTCAGCCTGCTCCGGGTCAAGCCTGCGGTGGCCGAGGTGGAGAGCGCTCGCGAACTGGTGCTTAAGGCCGGCGAGGTGCGCTTCGAACAGGTCGAATTTGGCTATCGCTCGGATCGCGAGATTATCCGCGGGCTTAGCTTCAGCATCGAACCGGGCCAGACCGTGGCGGTGGTCGGGGCCAGCGGTGCGGGTAAATCGACCCTGGTCAAACTGCTGTTTCGCTTCTATGACTGCAATGCCGGGCGGGTGCTGATCGATGGCCAGGATATCAGCCAGTGCAGTCTGGCGTCGCTGCGCAAGGTCGTTGGCATCGTGCCCCAGGATACCGTGCTGTTTAACGACACGCTGTTTGAGAATGTCCGCTACGGTCGTCCCGAGGCCAGTGATGAGCAGGTCCATGACGCGATCCGCATGGCGCACCTGCAGGGCTTTATCGCCCAGCTTCCCGATGGCGAGAACACCCAGGTTGGTGAGCGCGGACTGAAGCTCTCCGGCGGGGAAAGGCAGCGGGTGGCGATCGCCCGTACCATTCTTAAGGGGGCGCCTATTCTGGTGTTTGACGAAGCCACCTCATCGCTGGATTCGCACTCCGAGCAGGCGATCCTCGGGGCGATCAACCAGCTGTCGCGCGACCACACCAGCCTGGTGATTGCGCACCGGCTCTCAACCATCGTCGATGCCGATAAGATTCTGGTGCTGGACGGCGGCAAGCTGTTGGAGCAGGGTAGCCATCAGCAGCTGTTGGCGCAGGACGGCGCCTATGCTGCGCTCTGGAATGCCCAACAAAAGCAGCAGGGTTAGCGCCGGGAGAGTAAAGCGCTGACCCTGTTCCAGGTCCGCCGGTAGCGTTACTGCGTTCGGGTAATAAAGAGACATACTCAGATCGATAACATCCGTTGGGATGCGCCCAGCGTTGTCATTCTGGGGCCGTCAGCCTCAGCGCTTTCAAGGCCTGCTAGAGGGCGCTTAGAGGGCGCTATGGCACTGGATTGGTTTCCAAACTGCTGTAAAGTTTTTGCACACTACTGATCCATGGCACTTCCGGTTTGGAGCGAAGTATCGCCTGCAGCTCTATACGGGCTTCATCGTTGCGGCCAAGTTCACTTAATGCGGATGCTAGGTGGTAGCGTATCTGCAGGTCGCTATCGCGGGATGCCGCTTCGCGCAAATAGTTCAAGCCCGCGCTGGGCTCACCTTCAGTGACCAGAATCCATCCATAGATGTCCAGCACGGTCGCCGAATGGGGTGCCATCTGCAGCGCCTGCGTCGCCGTTTCTCGTGCCCGTGGGTCGTGGATAAGCTGGTAGATACGGGCAAGTCGACTATAAACCAACGCGTCACTACGACCATCCGTAATCAAGCGTTCATACTTCTGCTGTGCTTTTTGAAATTCATTCAGTGACAAATAAGTGCGTGCTAAGCTGCGCCGTGCTACCGCGTCTTGCGGATGTTGCTGCAACCAGTTTTCCAGCCATTGCAGGGCTTGCTTGCGTTCACCCATTAAGAACCGCGCATTGAATACGCCCAGAGCCGATGCGGGTGACGGCATGGCATCGAAACTGGCTTTATAGGCGCTAAGGGCGGTTGGGTATTCTTTTCTCCTGAATGCGATCTCGCCGAGAAACAGCTGTCCGTGCGCTGCGGTTGCCGGATCTTCTGTCAGTTGTAACGCGTTGGTTTGTGCCGTATCAAGGTTATTGGTTAGTAATTCCAGTCGGATTAATGCGGTCTGTGCGTCCAGGGGTTCGTCGAATCTGGTGGCTTTGAACAGCGTGTATCTGGCCTTGTTATAGTCTTGTAATGACGTCTGATAGGCGGCTATCTGAATCAAGGTTGCGCCAGAGTAACTGTGCTCTCGGGTCGCTTTTTGAAAGGTATACATGGCCGCTTTGAGCATCTTTTTATTCATCTGGGCGCGGCCCAGCACCAGCAGCGTATCTCTGTATCCTGGATAGCGCTTAAGCATCTTGTTGGCTTGTTTTAGCGCCTCGTCTGCGGCACCCGTTTCCATATAGAGATCGGCTAATTTAGCCATAGCCTGCGGCGACGAGACTTTTAACGCGGTGGCCTTCACTAACCAGGATATTGCCAGATCAACGTTTCCCTCTGCGAGCTCCAGATCTGACAGCGCCACTAAAATAAGGGCGGATTGCGGATTCTGATCAAATAAGGTGTTTAGTCTGCTCCTGGCGTCTCGGTATCTCTTTTGGTGAATGTCGAGCAACGCAAGGTTGTATTCTGCCCCTTGGAAACCCGGAGAGGCGAGGGACGCTTTGCCGAAGATGGCTCTTGCCGCCTCGAAATTTTTCATGCTCAAATAGACGGCGCCAAGCAGGTTGTACAATACGGGGTTGTTAGGTTGGCGCTGGATCAGTTTTTGTGCCGTCTTTAGTGCTTCTGCCTGCTCACCCTGGCGTAAGAGCACTTGGGTCAAAATAACACCGGCGCTAATACTCGCTTCGGACTTTAATTCAAAGGCTCGCTTCAGGTCAGTCATGCCGTTTTCGGAAAGCCCCATGCCAAAGTGACTGAGCCCGAGGCGAGTATTTAATTTGGCGTTGGCGGGCTCTATGGATGTGGCTTTTTCAAGAACGGTTGATGCCTGGACAAAATTACCCTTATGCAGCAATGCTTCCCCCAGCAGTGCCAATACTTCAACATCATTGGGTCGGATCCGTTGCAGCGGATATAAAAGGTCAATGACCTCATCATAAAGTTTCTGGCGTAGTTTGAGTGTGGCCAGCAGCTTAATTATTTGCGGGCTGTTGGGTCTGATTGAAATATACTGGACCGCGTATGCGTTGGCTTGCTCAAACTCATTAGAAATATACTTTATTAATGTTGCTGCGCGTAATAATAAGGGCTCCTCTAAGATCACTTTTTCACTAATTCGACTTAATCTATTGCGCGTTTCTTGCACAACGGTCTGTGCTTCGTCTATATGTCCCAGGCGCGCCAGTGCCTGAGAGTAGATTAAAGCGGCATTAAGATCGTGCGGGGCTGTTTCATACACGGATTTTAAGTCGTTGCGGGTTTTTTCAAACTGACCGGTTTGCAAATATAATGTGGCGCGTGCTACCCGCGCTTTGTGGGACGCCGGATTTAATGCAAGCGCGCGATTGTAGCTTGCCATGGCAGCTTCGATATCATTCGACGCCTCGCGCAATAACCCTTTCTCGTACCAAACCGCAAAGGATTCAGGGTTGAGACGCTGAGCCCTGTCAATCAGTACTTCGGCTTCCTGGAGTGTGCCATTGGCAACCATGACCGCACTTTGTCCCAATAACACTTCTATGTTGTCGGGTGCAAGGGCCGCCGCTTGCTCAAAGTTCTGTTGCGCCTCGTAATACAAGCCCAGCTCAAGGTTAGCGCGTCCGCGAAAAATATACACAAGTTCGGCTTCCGGCGTGCTTGAATGGGGCGTCGTCAGCGTATTTAACAGTTGCTGGTGTTTTCTTTGTGCGAGCAATACATTACCCAACAGGGCAAACACCTGGTCCCGGGCCGCACCCATTTCCAGGGCGGCTTGTAGCGCTTGTTCTGCTGCCGGTAAGTCGCCGGTATGAAAATATAATCGACTAATTAATAGCCGGGACGGGAGATGGTTGGGGTTTTGTTGTAATGCATTCTTAAGTTGAATTTCTGCGGCGCTAAATTCTTTGTTATTGTAACGCGCGATCGCGTCTTCATAGAGGGTGTTGACATTATCGGCGCTGTGGATAACAGCTGAGGCAAGGGTTAGCACGATGGCGGCACTAACCATCAATGCCTGGTAAGCTAATTTTGATTTCATTGTGCTCTCATACTGGGTTTTGCGGGTGAAAAAAGTATAGAGCAAAGAGCAGGTCTAGCAGCTTCAAAAGAGTTCGAAAACTGTCTCAAATCGGTCTTCTCCTAACGATGACCGGTCAAGTTCGACAGGCTGCTATCAATTTATCTTGAGTGGAAGCTAGCCATTGCTCGCCTCTGTTGCGGTGATTATACAAGCGAGCGGAAAAAAAGACGAAGACGGAGGAGTCTTCGTCCCATTAAATTAACAGCGCTTGCGGCGCAGCAAGCCGAGTGATCCGATGGCCATCAGTAATGCGGTACCGGGGAGGGGGATCGGATTGCCTGGATCAGGGTCCGGAACATCGGCACCTAACTCAGCCGCCCACTCTTCAAAGCCAGACTGGGCAGAACCGTCAAGTGCGGTCGCTGCGTCCGCTTCACCGAAGGTTGAGACCAGGTGCATATATTTACCATCACCGACTCCTGCTGCTATGGCATTAGTAAACAGTTCAACCGGGAGAAAAAAGCTGTAGTCCTCATCGCCGCTGCCGTTGCCCCCAGCGGTGCTATCTAAGATCAGACCGCCAACGTCCTCCAGCCCTGGATTAGTCTTTTCAAAATCCATATCAAACACGAGGCCTCTATAACCTCCGTCGCTAAAGGATGAGACACCCGCAGACACTACGTTATCATACTGGCTTAAAAAGCCATCGGATGACAGATGGATTTCAAATTCATCCAGACGAATCAGCTTCTTATCGCCGCCAGGCTCATTGATGTCCAGCACGATCTGGTAAACATCTACGACACCTTGGCCCAGTACTGTTATTTGTTTGATATCCAGATCGGAGAGTAAAACGGCATTGTTGAAGTCATCCCTGTTGCCCGCGGTGCTGTCTTTGGCACCATTAACATAGTCCGCATCATTCTGTAAGAAGGTCGGATCTGTTTCTTTACCGTCGGTACTGTATGCCGTCTCAGTCAGCACGTTGGCGTTGTCATTTTGTAGCCGTAAAAAGGTATCGCGAACCCCTGAGCCGGCGGGTTTTATAGCGGCGACTTCAACAATCATATTCAGGCTGGAGTCACAGCCTGAAACGCCGCAAAGCGCGACGAACGTATCGTCGCCACCCAGATAAAGGTCGAAATAGGGGGGGTCATTGACGATGGCATGAGCACTCGTCGCGGCGAGAAATCCAGCTATCAATAGCAGGCTGCTGGATTTCAGTCGGCTGCAGGGTCGCGCGTTTACACCTGATTTGATGTTCATAAAATCCTCCACAATCCATTGTCTTTGTTGGTTGGGTTGGATAATCAGTGGATAGACCAACCTAGTAGATACTGCGTAGAGCGTCGGCTGAATAGACACTTGCTAAAGCCAGCTTAACAGGTATTATGCATAAATCGGCCCAGTTTGCTATCATGTTGATAAATAGATGATTTATTCTTATGGATATCCATTTTGATACACGCGTGTAAAAAAAACTGACAGCCTTAGGGGTGTGGAATGGAGTCCCCGGAACGCTGTGACCCACGGGGTGTGGGTCGTGTTAAGTGGCAGCGTCACGCCCAGAATCGCCTGTGCGCTATCGGCAATATGGGTTTGGTACGGGAGCGCCGTCGCTGCCGGCCGTGAGTCCTTTGGCATGCTGCCTAACGCGCTCTGCCAGTCTCTGTATGAAGCTTTAATCCCCGCCTACAGCGCCGTCGCGCAGATGCACCGGCTTGCCCATCACGAAGGTCGCTTTGATGCTGCGATCATCGCCCAGCATCATCAATACGAACAGCCGTTCGGCCAGGCTTTTGGCCTGGCTTTTGGCCTGGGCCATGCGGTAGCGCAGCAGCGGTGTGGCCTGGTAATCCAGCACTACAAAATCGGCCTCGTTGCCCATCTGGAAACTGCCGATCTGGTGCTCGAGGTTGAGCGCCCGGGCGCCCCCCAGCGTGGCTAAATAGAGGGATTTGAACGGGTTGAGGCGTTGCTGTTGCAGCTGCAGCACCTTGTAGGCGTCGTTGAGGGTCTGCAGGAGCGAAAAGCTGGTGCCGGCACCGACATCGGTGCCCAGGCCGACCTTGAGGTTGAACGACTCCATCTTTGCCAGGTCGAACAAACCGCTGCCCAGAAACAGGTTGGCGCTGGGGCAGAAGGCGATCGCCGAGCCGGTTTGCGCCAGCCGTTGGCACTCCGCATGCTCCAGGTGCAGACCGTGGGCGAACAGCGAGCGCTCGCCGAGCAGTTGATAGTGGTCGTAGACATCCAGATAGCCGTTGCGCTCGGGGAACAGCGCTTTCACCCAGTCAACCTCCTGGGTGTTCTCGGACAGGTGGGTGTGCAGATAGAGTCCGGGGTATTCGCGCAGCAGCTTACCCGCCAGAGCCAGCTGCGCGGGACTGCTGGTGGGGGCAAAGCGCGGCGTCACGGCGTAAAGCAGCCGCCCCCGACCGTGCCAGCGTTCGATCAACGCCTTGCTGTCGCGATAGCTCGATATCGGGGTGTCGGTCAATGCATCCGGCGCATTCCGGTCCATCATTACCTTACCGCTGATCAGGCGTAGATTGCGCGTTGCCGCGGCCTCAAACAGCGCCTCCACCGATTCCGGGTGTACCGTCGCAAACACCAGCGCGCTGGTGGTGCCGTTGCGCAGCAGTTGCTCCAGAAACAGTTCAGCCACTTGGCTCGCATGGGCCTTATCCCCGAACTGCTGCTCGGTGGGGAAGGTATAGCGGTTTAACCAGTCCAGCAGCTGCTCACCGTAGGAGGCGATCATGCCGGTCTGCGGGTAGTGAATGTGGGTGTCGATAAAGCCCGGACACAGCAACGCGTCCTGATACTGGGTCACCGGGGTGTCGGCGGGCAGTTGCGCTAGCAGTGCCTCCGCCTCGCCGATCGCCCGGACATAGCCATCTTCGACCAGCAGCAGGCCATCTTCAAAATATTGGTAGCTGGCGTCGATGCCCAGCACGGCCGGATCGCCCAGGCTATGAACTAGGGCGGCGCGGTAGGCGTGCCGGGTCGGCTGCTCGGGGTTCACGGCTGCCTCGCGATCTGAATCCTGGGGGCCCACTGCTGCCACTCCGGTTTGGCCTCCGGGTGCAGTAGGAAACGCCGGTTGGGATCTGCTGGCGGCGTGAGCGGAGTGGTATCGGGGGTGGCCAGGGCGATACCGCCCGCGAGGACGCTCTCCACCGATTCGGTGCTGATCTTGGCACCGCCGAGCAGGTTGAAATTCATCTTGATACCGCTGACATTCCAGAACCGACTGTCTTCGCGGACCAGCGGGGCGTAGCGGGATTCGATGTTGATATGGATCTCCACTTGGCGGGCATCGCTGGCCAGGCCGAAGCCTGCGACGGTGCCGATAGGGATCTGACGGAAGTACACCGGCGAGCCTTTCTGCAGCGATCCCAGCTTCGGGCTCTCCAGAATGAAACCGATGCCGTTGCCGTTATCGAGCCAAAATGGCTCCCGCTCGAGGCCGGTGAACCGGGCCTGAGGGGCGCCCGTGCCCGGTTTAAGCTGGATATAGCCGCCCGTTAACAGGGTCTCCAGGTTTTCGGCGCGGCTCAGGCCGAGGCTGGGCTTGGCCACCCAGAAGTTGCTGCCCGCGCGGATCAGGGACTGATAGGCACGCTGTACCAGCGCGTCTACCGTCACCCGATGGCTGTCCGGATCCAGTTTAATCTCCAGCACCCGACCGATATCGATGCCCTGAAAGCGCAATGGCGCATCTACCCCCAGGCTGTCGGCGCTGGCAAAGCCGATCTGGATGCGGACCCCGTCCTCCAGTGCCGAGCGGCGGTCTGGATGCAGCGGAAACTGGGCGCCGTTGGCGACCAGGGGGGCGTTAGGGTTGATGGCATTGTCGAAACTGATGCCGCCCAGTAGCAGCGCCCGGAGGGGGGCCACGTCCAGCGTCAGGCCCGCTAAGCCTAGCTGCATCGATAACCCGCTGCTGCTCCAGAAACGGCTGTCGCGGTTGACCAGGCGGGCATAGCCCTGCTGGATATGGATGCCGACCGCGATCTGCTGGCCGTGATCGGTAAGCGTCACGGACTGGATCGATCCGACCTGGATCTGGCGGTAATAGATCGGTGCGCCGCGGGTCAGTCCGGAGGCATCACGGGTGAGCAGTTTCAGGTGCAGACCCGGTGCGGAGGGATCCAGCGTCGGTGGCTGTTCGAGGGCGGTATAGCGGCTTGGACGGCCTTTGCCCCTGCCTTTGCTCTTGCCGACATCCACTTCGATATAGTTGCCTTTGATCAGGGTTTCAAGGCCGCTGACGCCCTCAAGACCGAGCTGCGCCTTGACTATCCAGAAGCGGCTGTTGGCGTTAAGGGCGTTGCCAGCCTGGGGGGCGAGTTTGATCACCGCGGTGACGCTGTCCAGCCCTTTCGAGAGCTCCAGATCGGTCACCGTACCGACGGTTATTCCGCGGATCTGCACCGGGGTGATACCTGCGGTGAGCCCCTCGGCGGCGCTGAACGTAACACGCACGACGCTGCCGACCTGGGCTTGTTGAACGTCGTCGTAGAGCGAAAATTGATCGTCGCTGTTGGCGTCCGGGCCGGGTTTTTGACCGCTGCCCAGGTCGAAATTAATGCCGCCGATCAGCATCGAGGCCAACGAGTCAGATTGCACCGATAGGCCCGACAACCCCCCTTGGATGCGGATTCCGCTGTTGTTCCAGAAGCGGCTGTTACGCTTAACCAATGGCGCATATTGGGCGCGGATATGGATTCTGATCTGTACCTGTTGGCCATCGCTGCTGAGCGCGTAGTCCTGCACCTCGCCGACCTGCAGCTTGCGAAAGTAGATCGGCGCCCCTTGCTGCAGCGAGCCCAGGGTGCGGGCGTTGAGGGTCAGACTGAGCCCCGTATCGGTGGGGCTTGATGCCGGGGGGGCTGGCAGCGCGGTAAAGTCGTAGACCGGACCCTGTTGTCCGGGACTAAACTCGATCTGGATATGGTTGCCTTTGAACAGCGTCTCCAGGCCACTGATGCCGGAGGCCGTCAGACGCGGCTTTACCAGCCACAAACGGGTGTTTTCGTTGAGTTCCGCCTCGGCTTCGGGGGTCAGTTTGAATTCTGCGACCACCTTGTCCTGCGGTTTATCGTAATCCAGTTTGGTCAGGGTGCCGACGCGTAAACCTTTGAACATAACGGGAGTGACACCGGCCTCCAGACCTTGCGCGGTCTCAAATCCGACCCGGATGAGCACACCGGTGTTGGCGGTTTCATAATCGTCATGAAGTTCGTAGATCCTGTCGTTATCCGCAATCGCGGCAATAGGATCGCTGTCCGGGGTCTCGAAGCTGATCCCCCCGATCAGCAGCGAGGTCAGGGAGTCGGTCTGCAGCGTTAAGCCCGCCAGACCGCCTTTGAGACGCAGGCCGCTGTTGTTCCAAAAGCGGCTGTTGCTGCGTACCAGCGAGGTGTACTGATCGCGGATGTTGATGTTTATCAGCACCCCCTGACCGTCCTCGGCCAGTTCATAGCCCTGGATATCGCCGACCTGGAGCTGGCGGTAATGTACCGGCGAGCCGAACTGAAGCGACCCCAGCGTTGCTGCGCGCAGGCGGATATTAACACCGGGGTCATCGTTGCCCAGCGGCGGTGGCTCGGTCCGCGCCTGGAAACGATAGGTGGGCTCGCCATCGCCGGGGCGCAGGCTGATGTACTCGCCGGAAAGCAGGGTCTCGAGTCCGGAAATACCCTGCAACGAAACCTGGGGTTTAACCAACCAAAACTGGGTGCCAGCCCGCAACAGACGCTCTGCGCTCTTATCAAAGGAGACGGTGGCGGTGACCCCCTCCAGATCGGCATTGAGTTTGAATTTTTTAATCAGGCCGATGGGCGTGCCCTGGTAACGCACCTCGGTCTTGCCGGCGACCAGGCCCTGGCCATCAGTAAATTGAATCTGTACCTGGATATCGGCCTCGGTGTGGTTTTTGTAAAACAACCAGCCGCCGAGAATGATCGCCAGCACCGGCAGTAGCCAGAACGTTGATAGACGTTCATGGGGACTTACCCGGGCGCTTGGAAACTCTGGGTTATCAACCATTGGGCGGGGCCTCCCGGTCCCAGATCAGTCTTGGATCAAAGCTTAGAGCCGCAAAGATGGTCAATACCACGACGCCGGCGAACGCGCTGGCGCCGGAGCCCGCATTGATCGTGGCAATGGCGCCCATATCGACCAGGGTGACCAGTACCGAGATAACAAACAGGTCCAGCATCGACCAGCGGCCGATAAACTGGATGACCCGATACATCAGTGAGCATTGCCGTTGGCTCAATTGCCAGTGTCCCTGTACCGTAAATAACAGCACTATGATCCCCAGTAATTTGATCAGGGGCACCGCAATGCTGGCAATAAACACCAGAATGGCGATGGGCAGCATACCCTCCTGGGCCAGGCGAATGACACCGGAGAGGATAGTGTCGGGTTCGCCGCTGCCCAGATAGATCACCGTCATCACCGGGTAGATGTTGGCGGGGATCATCATCACCAGTCCGATCAGCGTAAAGGCCCAGGTACGGCGGATGCTGTTAGGGGTGCGGCTGTGCAGGCGCGATCCGCAGCGGCGACAGCGCAACCGGCAGCCGGGCGCATGCGCGGTTAAGCGTTGCAGTTTACGACAACAGGTACATAACGCCAGACCTGCGCCGAGTCCGGTCTTCATCGCGGCTGCCCCTCCAGTCGCTCCCAGCATTCGCGGCTGTCGAACTGAAGTCGAACGGTAACTGCGCCAGCAGCATCAGGATCCACAGGGTGATCAAGATCTGCGCCGGGTTCGGTCTTCATAGTTACGGACCCTCCAGTCGCTCCCAGCATTCGCGGCTGCCGAACTGAAGTAACTGCGCCAGCAGCATCAGGATCCACAGGGCGATCAAGATCTGCACCGAGACCAGTCTTCATAGATGCGGACCCTCCAGTCGCTCCCAGCATTCGCGGCTGTCGAACTGAAGTCGAACGGTAACTGCACGAGCAGCATCAGGATCCACAGGGTGATCAAGATCTGCGCCGGGTTCGGTCTTCATCGCGGCTGCCCCTCAAGTCGCTCCCAGCATTCGCGGCTGTCGAACTGAAACTGGGCTAGCAACATTAGGATCAGTAGGGCGATAAAGGCGTAGAGTCCGGGCCCCATCTGCAGATCGCCCTCGTCTTTCATCTTCACGATCGATACCAGCAGGCCGAGCATGTACACATCCAGCATGCCCCAGTGTCTCAAGTAGTAGTGGCTTTTGAGCAGCATAACCTGCAAGCCCGCATAAACGCGCAGGCGTGCCAGCAGGCTGCTGGTAAACAGGAGTAGGAGCAGGTACAGCGGCACGATCAGGCTGCCGACGGCGACCATAAACGCCACCCACCAAAAGCCATCCTGGGCCAGCTTGAACACCCCGTTAACCAGGGTGTTGGCTTGGGTCTGCCCCAGTAGCTCAATGCTCATGATCGGCAATGTGACCGCCGGCACGTACAGCAGCAAGCCGGTCAGGCTGAGCGCCAGGGTGCGGTTCAGGCTGTCAGGCTTATGGTGCGCCAGTACCGCGCCGCAACGGGGGCAGTCTGCGCGACCGCGGCTGACGAAGTTACTCAGATTCACCAGCAGGTCACACTCGTGACAGGCCTGGAGCGAGCGGTTGCCTGCTGCGCTGCGGTTCTCTTGCATTGTTGGTATCACCTCCTGGCGTCTCTGCAGACGTAATCCACTTGCGGGTAATAAACGAATCCAATCAGGGCTCTATAGTACGTCAGGGAGCCCATCCTCGACTACCTGTGCAGCGACGGATTTTGCGTTAGCGCGACGCCCGCCATGGTGCGAAACGGGTTGCTCGGGCGTTTGCCACCAGCGGTCGCTGCTCAGCAGCGCAGTGGCGCCGGACTAAATCGGCTGGCATTCAAGTGGCAGGGGCTGTTTCAGCGGCGGGGTGGGTGAGCTGTCGAAAGCGCCATTGTAGTGTGCGATCACCTCGGCCGCGACCGCGACGGCGATCTCGGTCGGTCGCTTGCCTTTAACCGCAGCGATGCCGATCGGGCAGTGGATCTGTGCCAGTTGTGCGGCGCTAAATCCCCGGGCTCTGAGCCGGTGTTCGAAGGTGTGACGCTTAGTCCGGGAGCCGATCAGGCCGAAGTAGCCGAAGTCGCCGCGGCGGAGGATGCGCGCGCTCAGCGTCTGGTCCAGCTGATGGTTGTGGGTCATGACGATGAAGTAGCTGTTGGCGGGCAGGCGGTCGACCTCATCCTCCGGAAACTCATTGACGATCGGGGTGACCCCCTCAGGGATGCACGCGGGAAACTCGGCGGCGCGGGCGTCGATCCAGCGGATCCGGCAGGGCAGGCTGGCCAGGATCGGCACCAGTGCCCGGCCCACATGGCCGGCGCCGAACAGGGCGATCTGAATCTGGGCGTTGCCCAGGGGTTCGAACAGCAGGGTGGTGACACCGCCGCAACACTGGCCGAGGCTGGCGCCGAGGGAGAACCGCTGCGTCTGCGGCTGGCTGTGGCCCTGCGCGAGCAGCTGGCGGGCGATCTGAATCGCTTTGTACTCCAGATGACCGCCGCCGATGGTATCGTATTGGGCGTCCCGGCTGACCAGCATCTTGGCGCCGGCGTTGCGTGGGGTTGAGCCCTGTTGGTCCACCAGGGTGATCAGCACCGCTGCCGTGCCCTCCTGTTCACATTGCGCTAAGGCGCGGATCCAGGTGCTGTGCATAGGCGTACTCCCGTTGTTGTTCTATGGACGTTGTTATCAGCACTGTTATCAGCGTTGCGCTTCGGCTTGCATCGCCTCGACCGCCCAGAGCACCCGCTCCGGGGTGGCCGGCGTATCGAGTTGCGGGCTGATCCGGTAGTCGGCGAGGCTGGCGATCGCGTCTTTGATGGCGCAGAACACCGAGATCCCCAGCATAAAGGGCGGTTCGCCGACCGCCTTGGAGTGGAACACCGTCGCTTCCCGGTTCTTGCGGTTCTCGACCAGCGTGACCCGGAAATCGACCGGCCTATCGGTGATGGCGGGGATCTTATAGCTGGCAGGTCCGGTGGTCAGTAACCGGCCCTGGGGGTTCCAGACCAGCTCCTCGGAGGTCAGCCAGCCCGCGCACTGCACAAAGGCCCCCTCGATCTGACCGATATCGATGGCCGGATTCAGTGACGCACCGACGTCATGGAGAATATCGGCGCGGAGGATCTTGGTTTCGCCGCTGAGGCAGTCGATCACCACTTCGGAGCAGGCGACCCCGTAAGCGAAATAGTAAAAGGGTCGGCCCCGGGCCTGCTTACGGTCGTAATGGATCTTGGGGGTGCGGTAGAAGCCGGTGCTCGAGAGTGAGATCCGGTTCACATAGGCCAGCTGGATAAAGTCGGCGAAGGCCATCTGCTGCTCCGCAATCAGGACCTGATTGTTAACAAACCGGACCTGTTGTTCGGTCACCGCGAAGTGCCGGGCCGCGAACCGCAGCAGCCGTCGTTTGATCTTGAAGGCTGCGTTCTGGGCCGCCTTGCCGTTTAGATCGCTGCCCGATGAGGCGGCGGTCGGCGAGGTGTTGGGGACCTTGTCGGTGGCGGTGGCGCTGATCTGGATCCGTTCGACATCCACCTGAAACGCCTCGGCGACGATCTGCGCCACCTTGGTGTGGAGCCCCTGACCCATCTCGGTACCGCCGTGGTTGAGGTGAATGCTGCCGTCGGTATAGATATGGATCAGCGCCCCGGCCTGATTGAGAAAGCCTGCGGTAAAGGAGATACCGAACTTGACCGGGGTTAGAGCCAGGCCTTTTTTGAGCAGAGGGTTGGCGGCGTTATAGGCGCGGATCTCGGCGCGGCGCCGTTGATAGTCGCAGCTTTCCTCCAGCTGGGCGATCATCTGTGGCAGTTGATTGTCCTCGACCCGCTGATGGTAATGGGTCTGGTCGCGGCCGCGATCGCCGGGTTGCAACTTTTGATTGAAACCGTTGCGGCCTCCAATGCCGTTATAGAGATTGTGTTTGCGTACGTCTAGCGGATCCTTGCCCAGCGCGCGGGCGATCTGGTCGAGGATGATCTCCGGCATGATCAGCCCCTGTGGGCCGCCGAAGCCCCGGAAGGCGGTGTTGGAGGCGGTGTGGGTTTTACAGCGATAACCGGTGATACTGGCATCGCCGAGGTAGTAGGCGTTGTCGGCGTGGAACATCGCCCGGTCGACGACCGCGTTGGACAAGTCGGGCGAGTAACCGCAGTTGGCCGCCAGCTGCATCTCATAGCCGCAGATGCGGCCGTCGTCGTCGTAGCCGACCTGGTAGCGGTTGAAGAACGGATGGCGCTTGCCGGTCATCTGCATATCTTCGCTGCGCGGCAGGCGCATCTTGGTCGGGCGACCGGTCAGCTTGGCCACCAGCGCCGCCATGCAGGCGGGTCCGGCGGACTGGGTCTCCTTGCCGCCAAAGCCACCGCCCATGCGGCGCATGTCGACCTGAACCCGGTTCAACGGCAGCCCCAGCACCTTGGCCACCAGTTTTTGCATCTCGCTCGGATTCTGGGTCGAGCTGTAGAGCTGGATGCCACCCTCTTCGGTGGGGATTGCCGAGCAGACCTGAGTCTCGAGATAGAAGTGCTCCTGACCGCCAATCTGGACACTGCCCGATAACCGATGTTTGGCACGGGCCAGTGCGGCCTGGGAATCTCCGCGGCGATGTTGGTGCGGTTCACCGACATAAAACGCCTGCGCCAGCGCCTGCTGCACCGTCAACACCGCTAGCAGCGGTTGGTATTCGACGATGGCGGCCAGCGCCGCTTGGCGCGCGGTGTCATGGTCGCAGGCGGCCACCGCCAGAATCGGCTGGCCGTAGAACTCGACTTTGACGTCGGCCAGCAGCGGATCGCCGGGCAGATTGGCACCGATATCCAGCTGCCCCGGCACCTGTTTCGCGGTGAGCACCAGCGCCACACCGGGAAACGCATAGCAGGGGCCGGTATCGAGTTTGGTGATCAGGCCATGCGCACAATCGGACAGGCGCGCATAAACATGCAACTGGTTGGGGTATTCGAGCCGGTCATCGACATAGAGCGCGATACCGCTGACCTGTTTGGCGGCGCTATCATGATGAACGCTGCATCCCACGCCGCCGCTTAATGGTTGCTCGCGCTGCTTAGTCATGGTCAGGGCCCTCGGCCGGGTTCTGGACCGAGTTCTGGACCGAGTTCTGGGTATCGCACTGCAGCAGCGCGGGCTGCATCACCCGGCTATCCAGCTCCGGCTGCTCGATCTCGATGAAATAGCGCAGCAGCAGGTTGCTGGCGACCCGCATCCGGTATGCCTTGGAGGCGCGAAAATCGGAAATCGGGCTGAAATCCAGGGTTAGCGCCTCACGGGCAGTGTCGATGCTGGCACGGTTCCAGGGCGCACCGGTCAGTGCTGCTTCGCAGTGACAGGCGCGTTTGGGGACCGCCGCCATGCCCCCGAACGCAATCCGGGCACGCAGGATCACGCCATCGACGAGGCTCAGGTTGAAACAACCCAGTACTGCCGAGATATCATCGTCGATCCGCTTGCTGATCTTGTAACAGCGCAACTCGCCGTTGGCTTGGGCGCGTGGGATGATGACCTTCTCGATAAATTCGCCCGGCTGCAGAGCGGTGATGCGGTAATCGATGAAAAACGCGTCAAGTGTCAGGGTGCGGCGGCTCAGTTTAGGGCTCTGGCTCTTGTTCTTGTTCTTGTTCTGGCACAGCACGACCTGGGCACCGAGCGCCATCAGTGCTGGCGGGGTATCGCCGATCGGTGAGGCGTTGCCGATGTTGCCGCCCAGGGTCGCCTGGTTGCGGATCTGCAACGACGCAAAGCGCTGAAGCAGCGCGCCGAAATCGGGATAGTCATCAGCCAGGGTCTGATAGCAGTCAGTCAGAGATGCCGCAGCGCCGATTTCGATCCGGTCATCTAATACCCGTATCTGCTGCAGCGCGGCGATCTCACCGACATGGATCAGCGTCTCTAACTGACGGTGAAGCTGGGTTACCTCCAGCGCCAGGTCGGTGCCTCCAGCAACAAGCCGGGCGCTGGGGTGGGCACTTAACCGCTCGGCCAGTTCATCCAGGGTACGGGGGTTAAAGACCTGTTTAGCACCCTGATGTAGCTGAGGAGGCGCAATCTGCAGGGCGCGGAGCTTATTCCGCGTCTGTTGCTGGTTGCGCTCGAACGCATCAGGCATCGCGTCTAGATAGGCGGTCTCGGTAAATATCGCCCGGGCCGCAGCCAGGATCGGACGGTAGCCGGTGCAACGGCATAGATTCCCCGACAGCGCCTGCTCAATCGCTGCTGTACCGGGGTTGGCGACATTCTTGCCGAGTGCAAACAACGACATCACAAACCCGGGGGTGCAGAAACCGCATTGAGAGCCATGGTAGTCGACCAGCGCCTGTTGGGCCGGATGCAAGCACTCACCCTGTTTAAGGTCTTCGACCGTGATCACCTGTTTGCCGTGCACCGCCGCGAGGAAGGTCAGACAGGCGTTGCTGCTCTTGTAGCGCAGCCGGTCTTGCGCCAGTTCAGCAATGACCACCGTACAAGCGCCGCAGTCTCCCGAACCACAGCCCTCTTTGGTGCCGATTTTGCCGACGTGACTGCGCAGGTAGTTGAGAAGCGTCATGCTCGGATCGATGCCGTCCTCCACCCGAAGCTCCTGATTGAGTAAGAACCTGATCAAAGCAGGCCTCCCGCTGAGCGCTCTGTTAGCACATGGGTGTACCCATCGAGTAAAGTAAACCCTGAGCGGCAAATCAAATTAAGCCCGCAAGGTTAATAGAGTAAGCATAGATGCTGTTTGCGGTGCTCGGGGTCTGATATCCGAAACTGCACGACCGGATCAAGTTGAATATATTAGCGATCGAAACGCGGCGGCTGCGGAGCATGAGTAGCCCGCCGGGAAAGTTTAAATCCAGTAAGTTGAGAGGATCGCAACCATCGCGTTGAAGGGAGACCTCCCTCATTTTTCTGCACGGCGGCCATGGCGCAACCGCTTTGCGGTGATACCCGGACTGCGCCTTAAATTGCTCATCGGAGGTTCGCGAGGCCGGCTTATCGCCGCGCGCCAACCAGCCCTCCGCGACATAGTATGCGCCTCGGCTCATATAGGCATAGGCTGAACCGGAGTGCTCGACCCATTGATCAAGGCTGCTCAACTCAACGTTATTGGAAGATGAGAAGCCCTCGATCGCCTCATTTTTGGCAAATAGAACCACTACTCACAACCCTAGCGGAAGCCGTTGTTGACACCACCAAGGTCTTTATACCGTTGAAAGCTCTTATTGGCTGCTTGCGATTGCCCAAGGTGCAAGAAGGCTTTAGCCCTTGAATGGTATATTTCGGCAGCATCAGGATTTTGCGCGATGGTAATCTCTGTTTCCGCTAAAACCTGATTCCAGATCATTTGCGGTTTAGGCAGGGATGCAAGGGGGGGCTGTGGCAGTTCATTGTTGCGGATGAAAGTCAGGCCCGCAAGTTCCGCCACTACGAGCGTCCATTGAGGATCACCAGAAAGCTCTTCAACTAATGGGATGAGGGTGCCTGAATAAGGCAGTGTTGCACGCGTGACAATGGTGCGGATGTTGTGGCGGGCTGCCAGCCTTCGCCAGCCGGGATCAGCGCGGAACAGGAAGTCGTGCATCCTAAGTCCTTGCGACGCTACATTGTTACGACCGTCAATAAAAACTGGGTACTCTCCTTTCAAGGCCCACCCCAGGTAATTCCCCAGGTCGTAGAAGTTAAGCAGATTACCCTGAGGGCGATGTTGGCGCAGAAAGGTGGCGCTTGCTTCGGTGCAGCAGCTGGACTTGATACCTATACCCCACAGTTGTTGCCGTAGCGGTACCAGCATCAGGATGACGCCACAGAAAACGATGCCTAAGGTATCCAAGCCCGTGCTCCTGGCAGGCGTGGCAAGCCACAATTGCTGGGCGGCGCGGGCCAGGGGGACAAATCCGACTAATACCAGTAACGGGATATTGCGCGCGTGCTTGAACGCCAGATAGGCAAAGACGAGATAGAGCAGCAGGTCTATGACTCGGCGCGGCCTGGAATAAAATATTGCAGCGGGGATGGCGATGGCAAGCACCAGAAAATGGGTGCCATACTCTGTTTCCATTGCCGGGAGAAATTCGACGATATCCTGGGTAACAGGGCTGTTGAGGGCAAAATATATCGGCAGGAGTAGCTGCTCGTAGCCGATAGGGGTCAGACCTGAGAGTGCCAGGGCGGCGATTATCAGGGTGCTCAAACTTACCAGGGAACGCCTGAAATCAGGCCAATTTAGGCGTCGGTCCCACAGCGCCTGGAGTGAATAGAGACCGGCAATGCCGATAATGATTATCGCAGAAGGGTGAGACATCGCGATCAGTGCGGTCAATACCGGTATCGGCAGCAGCCAACGGTAGTTAGCGCCGTCCAAGTATCGTTCTAGCAGCAATATCTCAGCGGCGATGGCCAGGTATAGCAGCGTTTCCGGTCGGTAAACCAGTCGGAACTCCATACCGATATAGGCAACGGTCACCACCAAACAGAGTGGCAGCAAGCGAGGAGGTTGTTGATGGCGTTGTGCTGCCAGGACTAACAGTAGCAGTGTAGCGGTCCCTATTGCCGCGTTGATCCAAGCCATGCCATAGAGCCCGAGCATTGACCAGGCTTCAAAGTACAGGACACCGAATCCCCAGGAGTTGTAGTCGGCCGGCTCACCGAAACGGGTGAAGACCAGGAACTCTTGATCAGGGATGCCGTTAGTCACAATTTCACGCCCAAAACTGAGATGAAACCAGATATCCGGATCGTCTATTACGCGCAGGCAGGCGATTAACAACATCGCGGCCATTAGCCATAAAAAGCGACGATAGTTGCGCCAGGACTCCTTGCCGACACTATTCATCTGAAGAGCTGTTTTCATCCGGCAGCGAAGATCTCGCGTCGTCTTTGCGGGTCAAGTTATCATTTGATTGGGTCTGTGCAGGACTGTCATTGAGAATGTAGATGGGTCGACCCTGGACCTGGGTATAAATTTTTCCGATATACTCACCGATCACGCCCAGAAATATCAGTTGAACCCCGCCTAGCAGGAACATGCTGGCGGTACCCAGGGCATATCCGGGGATTTCGATACTGTAAAGCAGTCGCTGCAGGACGATAATCATTGCCATCACAAACGCAAAGACCGTGACGATCGCACCGATGCCCATACACAGCCGTAACGGCGCAATGCTAAAAGAGCTGATCGCTTCAAATGACAACCAGAAGAGTTTGAAGTAGTTGTATTTGGTCTGGCCTGCATGTCTGGGGGCGCGGTGAAAATCGACCACGGTCTGGCGAAATCCAAGCCAGCTGAACATGCCCCGCACAAATCGATTCCGCTCGGGCAGTTGGATAAAATGTTCCACCACGCGACGATCGACCAGCCTGAAATCACCTACGTCAGTAGGGATCGCACTGCCGGAAAAGCGGTTAAAGTAGCGGTAGAACAGGTACGACGTCAGTTTCTTGAGTACCGGCTCACCATCACGCGCAGTGCGGCGCGCGTAGACCACCTCGAACCCTTCTCGCCAGCGGGCAACCAGCTGCGGGATCACTTCGGGAGGGTCTTGAAGGTCCGCGTCCATCAGCACCACGGCCTGACCCCTGGCCAGATCAAAGCCGCAGGTGGATGCAGCTTCATGGCCAAAATTACGGCTGAAACGGGCCAGTCGAACCCGCTGATCGCGCGCCTCAAGATCGGCGACTTGCTTGGCCGTATCATCGTCGGAGCCATCATCGACAATGATCAGCTCAAACGTCAGGTTTTCCTGTTCCAGCACGGCAACCAAACGCGCGTACAGAGGCGCAATATTCTCCGATTCGTTATAAGCAGGAACAATAATGGAAAGTTCGGGGATTGCCGTAGTCATGGACCATTCTCATTGGTTGGGTTAGGCAGCGTTAAAACAGAAAAAAGGCTGTCAATCATCACCAGCCACTTGTTTTTTGGGGGTGAATTATAATCATTATGGAACGGAGGGGACAGGCTATCGGAAATTCCGCTATCGCCCACCTTGTCTGCTCTGTCAGTTACGATAGAGTGGCAATCCTATTTCGATCTAATCTAGGGAATGATGATGGAACACGCGGTCTACCAGAGGATGGCACAGCTTGAAGCGAAGCATTGGTGGTTTCGTGCCCGCGCAACCATTCTCGAGCAGCTGCTCGCCAGCCAGCCTTTGCCAGCGCATGCGCGGTTGCTTGAAGTCGGCAGCGGTACCGGCGCCAACCTCAAGCTGCTAGCGGCTTTGGGTGACGTTGTGGCGATGGAGCCGGACTCGACGGCAAGGGCGTTATGCCAACAGCATCACGGTATCGAAGCCATCCCCGGAACCCTTCCCAACGGCGTTGATTTAGCACCGGCAAGCTTTGATTTGATTGCCGCCATCGACGTAATTGAGCATGTCAAAGAAGACCGAGCATCGCTTGAGACCCTGCTCGGGCTGCTCAAGCCCGGTGGTCGCTTGATTCTAACGGTCCCCGCGTTCCCCTTTCTATGGAGCGGTCATGACGAGGAGCATCACCATCAACGCCGTTACCGCCGCCGCCCGCTGATTAACATGCTAACGGAGGCGGGCTTTGAGGTGAGGTATAGCAGTTACTACAACTGCCTGCTGTTTCCGTTGGTCGCGATGATCCGCATAGCAAAAAACCTGTTTCCCGGTGATAATCACCCTGACGATACGATGCCTCAGCCATGGCTCAACGGTATCCTATACCGCGCCTTTGCCAGCGAACGCCGTTGGGTCGCCAAGAACCGGCGTCTGCCCTTCGGCGTGAGTTTGATCGCTGTCGCCACACGACCGGAACAACATTCGTGAATACTGAGCCACAAACGCTTGGCCAAAAGCTGTGCCGACCGCTGCGATTTGTCAGCGTGGGCGTTGTCAATACAGTGGTGGGGTTATCGATCATCTACAGTGCCATGGCCGTCTTCAAGCTGACCAGCGAAGCCGCCAATGTACTTGGCTACAGCTGCGCGCTGCTGCTTAGCTTTGTCCTCAACAAGCGCTGGACCTTTAGACACCAAGGGCAATGCCTTGCCGCGGCAGGCCGTTTTAGTCTCGTGATACTGGTCGCCTATGGTGCTAATTTCACAACCCTGATCCTTCTAACCAAGGGGCTCGAACTTAACCCCTACCTAGCCCAAGCCGTAGCAATCATCCCCTATACCCTGCTGACGTATGTGGGCAGTCGCAATTTTGCATTTAGGACCAACAATCGCGCATAGGTCGACTCATGGCCTGCGATTGCCACCGACGTGGGCGGGAATCGCTGGGTCGATTGCAGAGGTGTGCTGCCATTCTAAGCAACCGCGCGGTTACATTCGATGTGTTGCCGAAGCTATAGGGCGGCACGCGCCTTGGGGTAGCCGCCCCCGTCGGGCCGAGAAAAGGCTGAGGATAGTGTCACATGTAAGGCGTGACCCCGTGACCAATAATCCCTCTATACCGAATCAGAATAGTCTAGAGTTTGGAGGGAAAGGCCATTGTCAGGATTAACCCTGTTTGAGAGGTGTATGTCAGTAAATGGTTTCAGACATGCGCCGAAAGGCCCTGCTAGCAGGATCTATATTGTTGAAAAGTGACTGATTTACTCGCCGGATTGGCGATGATAAATCAATAGAGACAATCATCTCCATGGAGGATACGGGTATGGTTAAGCTACGTCGAGATGAACTCTCAGAAGACCAATACAGCCCTGTAGACGCGGGCTGGGATGCTCACCTCGAAGGAATACGAAGCAGTGACAACCCTTACGCGATCAATAACTGGAAACATTACGATTGGGAGAAGGGCTGGGAGTTAGCGGCCGCGTTAGAGCAGAAAGACTCAAGCGCGGGTTATGAATCCCAAGATTAGCAGGATTCTGGCTGAATGATGCAGCAGGGTATCGCTCCGACTATTTGGTCGCAGCATGCGTGGCGTAACCGCATTCCGTCACTGTTATTACTAGGCAAAACGCAAGACCCGACCCTGCGACCCCTGTTAATAATAGACTCAATGTTTTATCGCTTTAAATGAAAACCAGGGGCCTGAACGCGCTATGGGCTGCATCACTTCGGAAAATAAATTTACCATGTTTGGCTTCGGTGAGCGGAGTAAAACAAAATCATAGGCCTGTGCCAATCCCTGGGCTGAGTTAGGTGAGGGGGGGAGGGCACCAACCTTGTACTGTACCGGCAGCATGGGGTTGGGGAATAGAGTGGGACCGACGCCGCCACCGATTAGGGTGTGGTAATAGTGATGGTCATGTGCATGAATCTGGTAATAAAAAGTCGGATCAAATTGAGCAGAGCTTGAATCCTCATAGATTGGAAAGACGCGAGCATTAGCAGGCATCTGTTCCAATATTGGCAATATCGCGGCAGTTTCTACGGAGTAGTCCCGATGTCGCTGATCAGCAATCGCGAGTAATCCTAAGCAAGAGACCATGATCACGGCGGCACCGATGCGGTGGACTGGTAGCACGCTAAATGTCACGACAGCAAGCAGGCACACCAGTGGGGCTAACCGAACGTTGAAGTAGGAGTAATAACCAAACCAGAACGGTAGCGCGCAAAACAACACGAGGGTTAGCAATGTCATCCATAACATCAGTGATGGACGAAGCCACGCAATGCTGTCCCGGGCTCTCCATAGTGAATAAAGAATGACCGTAGCGATGGCTGCCCATAACGCCAAGGTGATGGAATCAATGTTTGTTGTTAATCGCATGCCCATGAATGGCAAAGCAAAATAGGTCAAGGTACCATCAATAAAATCCCACCACGAGAAAACAAAGGGCTGGTCGAGTTTGGGTAATTGCAAGTACCAGAATACAAACATCAAACCGCTAGGGATGAATAATTTTAATAATCTGACCATGGTATTGAACGATCCCCAATGGCTCCATAGAATGCAGCCGCCTAATACGAGGTAGACCGTGAATACGTAAGGGTGCGCCAGAAACACCAACGCCATTAAGGGCCCTAATAGAGCAAGCTGAGACTTGGGGTTAGTGCTGGTGGCGAAGCTGATGGTGTAGCGCAGGGCAAATAAAAGTAACGGCAGGGCGAGCAAGTAGTTCAAAAAACCCATATAGAAAATTTGATTAAAGAACAGCGGAAAGATCAACAGCAATGGCCAGGGTGCGCGGATTGATTCGCTTTGGTCAGATTTCGGCTGGGTTAACACAAACCCTGTGTAGAGTAGAATAATCAGAGATAAAAACGTTTTTCCTGCAGCTTCGATCCCTATCAGCTGACTGACCCCGCCAATAATTAAATAACAGAGGTTATAAGGCGCTAAAGACGGTGAAATATCGTAGTGCTTCAGCCAGTCAAAGGTTGCCGAGTCCGCGGTCGCTGTCGCAAATGCGATAAACAGATGTTGCGGATAGTCCTGTAATGGTAAGAAGCGGACTGACCAAAGCGCGCCTAAAACGGCTCCGCATAGAAGCAAAGCACATAGCGCAAAAGCCGTGTTAGGCAACCTTGTTTTATGCATCTTTATGGCTCGGTCGTGAGAATTTTGCGGATGGTATCAAGTGTTTGTCTTCAGGTGTAGTTATGTCGTGAGCATTCATCCTCTGTACCCCCCTATAAATAGAGCATACGGAGAGCCTCTAGGACGCTTGAATCTTGGCTAAACAACCGCCGCAGTGCCAAGATGACTGGGAGTCATCTACCTTTACCAGCGGGGCATCGCATGGTCACTCCAGAAGCTTTTTCTTACCTTACTGGCCGGCGTTTGCAGACCTTGCACCAAGACGGCTTTGTGCTGCTGCCCGGGGTCTTGGATAACGCTCAAATCGGCGCCGTGCGTACGGCGATCGATGCTCTTGAGCCGGTGCACTGGGACTATAGCGGCCTACTCGATCATTATAAATGCGTATTCAACCGTGATCCGGCCTGGTTACCGTTTATCGACCTACGCGGGGTGATTGAGCTGGCAGAGGCGGCCCTTGGTGCCGATTGCCACGTTATTGGTCAAACCGCCTGGCGCTGTCATCCAGGCTTTGTTGGCGCCGAACTGCATCTGGATTATCTGGTGATGCCACTGCCGGAAAGCCTGCTGGCCGACGCGAGCTTCGAATTACCCATGCAGATCTGTACGGCACAGCTGTATCTGGATGATATCGATCTGGATCTGTGCCCGACTCGGGTGATTCCGGGCAGCCACCGGGCCGGGCGGCCACCTGCCGCCAGCGAAACCCAATGGCAAGGCCGCCCGACACAGGCTGTGCTGTGCCGGGCAGGGGACGTACTGATGTTCCGCAGCGAACTCTGGCACGCTGGCAGCTGCAACCGCACACGCGATCGCACACGTTATTTATTACAGATGCACTACGGTCGGCGTATGGTGGCGCAGAAGTTCTCGCCTTATCTGCATTGGCAGTTCAACCCCGCCGTGCTGGCCGCGGCTACAACACGACAACGGCGCCTACTCGGTGATCATAAAGAAGCGGAATACGACTAAGCCGTGGGGCGATGACCGGTCATGCAGCTGCTGGGCTGAACCGAGGCCGTACCAAGCCACTGAGCGAGGCGTGTAATAACCACGCCCCGTCGATACAGAGGACGATGTTATGGATCACCCCGCACCCCGTGAGCTGGCCGAGCCCTGCAAACGGCTGTTTTTCGCTCTGTCCTGCAGTGAGGCGCAGCGTACAGCCATTGCGCAATGGCGACGTGAGCTTGGGCTGCGTTACGGCCGCCCCGTGGCCTCAGAAAACTTCCACCTGACCCTGATGTTTCTGGGCGCTGTGCCCTTGTCGCAGATTGCGGCCGTCTGCACCGCCGCTGCCAGTGTTCGAGCCCCCGGTGAGCTGTTAACAGTGGCGCTGGACCGTCTGGACCGCTGGCGCCGCGCCAATATCCTGTTGTTGGCGCCAAGGCAAGAGCAGCTGGCGTTACAACAACTGGTCTACAGTCTGCAGCAGGCACTGCTACCACTAGCGCTGGTAAGCGCTCCCAAGGCGTTTCGGCCGCACCTGACCTTGGCGCGGGGCTACCGGGTCGAGGTGCCGGAATCGAAAACCCCGCCAGATTTTCAGCTAAGCTGCAGGCACTTCACCCTGTTCGAATCGCACCAAGGCCGGTATCGCCCGGTGGCAGAATGGCCGCTGACGCCATAAGCGCAGCGTCCTCCTATTCGCGCGTAGCGCTAACCAGAATACCGGGATTCAAGGGGGGCAAAAAGCAAGAGCTGGCCCTGCGGGTGTTGTTAAAACACCAGGGTCGTGATGCGCTGAGAAATCTGGTGTTCATCTTCACCGGAATACGCACTGAAACCTATCCGATACCTATACCTGACAGTTTAGCGTCGAAACTGTTTCACCAGTTGCTCCAGATGTTCAACCACGCCTGCCAATTCTATACTGCGGTGATACGCCTGATCTGCTTGCTGGTTGGTGTGTTGTGCTTCCTGGTTGATACTGCTAATCGATCGATTGATCTCTTCTGTAGAACGTTCGCTTTCGGCCAACGCCGTCGAAATAGTGGTGTTGATATTAACAATTTCGTGTGCCGCCTCGGTGATCTGTTTGAGCGATACACCCGACCGGTCCGCCTGATCCATGCTGCTATCCGCTTGACGCTGGCAAGTATCCATCAGGCTCGTTGCTTCGCCGCTGCTGAGCTGCAGGCGCTCGATAAAACTCTGGATGTCGGAAGTCGATTGCTGGGTTCTGCCCGCCAGTGTTCGCACCTCATCAGCTACCACTGCGAAACCTCGGCCATTTTCACCCGCCCGAGCCGCTTCAATGCTGGCATTCAGAGCAAGCAAATTGGTCTGATTGGCAATAGACTGAATCATCACCAAAATATCACCAATCTTTTCTACATCATCACCCAGGTTTGAAATCGCACGGCTTGAATCATCGATACTGTGCTTAAGGATACGGATGGAATTGATAGTTCCCTCCACATCCCCTCGACCTTGCTGAGCAATTGATTCTACTTGGCGCGCTTCTGTCATCGCCGATGATGCATGCTCAGAAACCTCCATCACCGTTGTTTGCATAGCAGCAACAGATTGAGCTGCGTGCTCGGTATCTTGTCGTTGCTGAGAAGTCGCACGCAGTGTTTCTGATGAGATATTTTTAACGCCATCAGCGAGTTTATTTAAGCGCGAACCAGATTCGGCGACATTGGCCATGGTGGCATGGATTTTTCTGACAAAGGTATTAAAGCCATTTGAAAGCTTAGCAACCTCATCCTGGCCGTTTACAGGTAGCGATACTGTTAAATCACCATCACCGGTAGATATCGCATCCATTTGATTCGCAACATTGAGGATGGGTAAAGAAATTCTACGGA
Source organism: Motiliproteus sp. (assembly GCA_036964625.1). Classification (GTDB taxonomy): domain Bacteria; phylum Pseudomonadota; class Gammaproteobacteria; order Pseudomonadales; family Balneatricaceae; genus Motiliproteus. The sequence continues at coordinate 3,641 of JBALTG010000037.1, read as the reverse complement.
CGAGCCAGCCGATAATGATAATCACCAGTAAGGTGATCACCATCATTGCAACTACTAATGATATCCAGGTGTGACGGATCTCAGCGTAAATATCAGTTAAGGGCGAGGTGATTTTGATAACCCCGCGCACCTTGTGATCGCTACCGTGACAACGGCTACAATCCTTATGGTTTTCGACGGGTGTTAACAGCGTTAACAGCGGCTCACCATCGTGACCCTGTTCATAATACGTAACGGTCTGGAGGGTATCGATCGCCTGTTGAAAGTGTTGATTAGCCTTATCCAGCACCGTAATTTGGCGCTCCTCATCACGGGTAAAAAACTCCTCATCCCCGATCCGTTCGTTGACCTCTTCGATGGTCGTATTCTTGGTGAATGCCTCCATGCCATAACGATCAACGATCCGAAAGTCGCTAACGCCATCTACCTTCTTAAGATTGGCGGCAAGATCTTCAGCAATATCGGCATACCCCGCCAGCATGATCGTTTGAACGCTCTGGCTAGTGGTTTCCGAGAGTTTAATCATCGCCCGCTCATTCTGTTGCAAAATACTGCGTTCCTGCTCCTGAGTGAAATAGACGCCTATAGACCCCATCGCAAGCAACACACAGACCACCACCGAGGCCAAAATTTTGTAACCGATATGTCGATTTAGCATTCTATTCTCTCAAAATACGGCGACTGAGATTGTAAAAAAATATCTGCCACAATACCACGATCTAATTATCATTAGTTGCTTTGTAAGACAGAATGCCCGGTCAGCTTTTCATGAACGAATGCAAAAAATAGAGCTGTTGACCTCGTTGAGGTTGACCCCGTGACCTAAGATTGGTGTCAAACGGGGCTGGACTAGCAGTCTGTCGGACGTAAGCGCCGCAGCGAGGGGAAGACCGATTTGAGGCAGTTTTCGAACTCTTTTGAGGCTAATAGTGGTTCTATTAAACGAAAAAGAGAGTGGGAAATGGCCAAAGTCGGCTTTCCCGTAGTAGATCAGTGTTAAGTCCGACAGGCTGCTAGGTCTCGGATTAGACGTGGGCGAATGCAGCCCTGCGAGATTTTACGAAATCGGGCGTATATTTGTTCTTGGTTTCTTGATCGCCGAAACCTAGACGCTGGTATACGTTTCCACCGATGCCAGCGCTTGACCGGTCGCCTTGAAAATATCGGCGCCCACTAGGAAGTCGTTCTCGCGATGCATAAAATTCTCTGCGGCCTCGCCAGCCATATCAGAGAAGGCTTCATTAATCCCGCCGGACTGGCTGGAATAGATCAGGTTTGAGTTCTGCTCGGTGAATCCGTGGCTGACCTCATGCGCTGAAACATCCAGGCTCACCAGGGGATAGAAGATGCTTGCGCCGTCCCCGAAGGTCATGGCGTGCGTGCGGGGTCAGGCCTTATATTTGACACTATACTCTGTCGGTACTAACGATAGGTCTTTATGCTAGGGGATTGGAGCCGATGGCCAGACCACTTCGAATCGAGTTTGCTGGCGCGTTGTATCACGTGATATCTCGCGGAAATCCGCAGGAGGCTATCTTTCGCGATGATTCTGACTGAATTTCTTTCCTCGAGTTGCTGAACAACTGCTGCGACCGTCACGGGTGGCTGTGTCACGCATACTGCCTGATGTCGAATCACTATCATCTGCTGATAGAAACAACCAACCCTACGCTCTCAAAGGACATGAAATACCTCAACGGTACTTATACACCGTGCTATAACCGCCGCCACAGGCGGACAGGGCATGTTTTTCAGGGGCGGTTCAAGGCGATCCAGCTACCGGCCTCGTGTGGGAGGCCGGCATCAGCTTGTTAGCGCTTTTTACGGTTGGCTATGTGGATCGCATGGCCGTCGCAAGCCAGAGCGGCTTCGTGGATCGCCTCGGATACGGTCGGATGGGCGAATACGGTCTGTTGAAGGTCTTTGGCGGTGGAACCAAACTCCATCGCGATTACCGCTTGTGCTATCAGTTCGCCAGCCTGGCCACCGAGAATCTGGCAGCCCAGGATACGATCTGTTTCTGAATCGGCAATCAGCTTGACGAAACCGTCGGTATCCTGTGAGGCCATGGCGCGACCGGACGCTGCGAAGGGGAACTTACCCACCTTAATCTCGACGCCTTCAGCTTTGAGTTGCGTCTCGGATTTACCGACCCAGGCCAGTTCTGGGTGTGTGTAGATGATGCCGGGGATGCAGTCGTAGTTCATTCGAGCGGCATGGCCGTGAATAATATCGGCTACCATGATGCCCTCTTCAGAGGCCTTGTGCGCCAGCATAGGCCCACGGACCACGTCACCGATGGCGTAGACGCCAGATACGTTGGTGCGGCACTGGTCATCGACGGCAATAAAACCGCGCTCGTCCAGCTCGATACGGCAATCATCAGCCAGCAGCTTCTCGGTGTAGGGGCGGCGACCCACCGCAACAATCAGCTTGTCGACCAGGATCTCCTGCTCACCCTTGGCATCAGTAAAGCGGACGCTCACGTCCTGGCCTTGAATCTTGGTACCCGTCACTCGTGCGTTCAGGCGGATATCTAAGCCTTGCTTCTTAAAGCTGCTCTGGGCCGCTCTGGCCAGATCCTTATCACAAAAGGGTAGGAATTCATCCATCGCCTCCAGTACCACGACCTCAGAGCCTAAGCGTGCCCATACGGATCCCATCTCAAGGCCGATCACGCCAGCACCGATCACGGCGAGGCGCTTGGGTGTCTCGGTAATATTAAGGGCGCCCTCGTTGTCGAGGATCAGGTTGTTGGTTAGGGGGGCAGGGGGGATGTTGACGGGGACTGAACCGGCGGCGATGATGATATTTTCGGCATCGACCACGTCAGTGCTACCGTCGTGCCCGGTCACTTCCACCTGCTTGCCGGCCAAGACTTTGCCGGTCCCAGGCAGCAGAGTGACCCCGTTGGCCTTGAATAGCCCGGCAATACCACCGGTCAGGTTTTTGACGATCTGATCCTTGCGTTGGATCATCGCCGGAACGTCCATGGAAATCGGACCCGTGTTGATGCCGTGGAGCTCAAACTCTGCGTGTGCCATATGGTACTTGTGAGTGCTGTCCAGCAGCGCTTTGGAAGGGATGCAGCCAACGTTCAAGCACGTTCCGCCCAGCAGTGGAGCACCCTTAGAGTCGATCCATTTCTCGACACAGGCGGTGTTCAGGCCCAGTTGGGCGGCGCGAATGGCGGCGACATATCCACCAGGCCCCGCGCCGATAACCACAACATCAAACTTTTGAGACATATCCAGGTTTTCCTATCGGTAATTTTTGTTGGTTTTATAGCTCTCTCGCTACGCGCGCTATTCTCGGTCAGCCTCCTAGGCATGTGATGTGCTCGCCTTAACCAAGCTGCAGCATCCCCAAGGCGGATTTTTCAGCGCCGCGGATGCTGATAGCCAAGCGGTGGACAGCAAGTTTTATGCCTGGACCGATCAGGATCAGGAGTTAACCTCGATGCGTAACCGCACGCTTGCATGGAGGCCGGAGTTAGAGCAACGCAGAATCGTAGCTTAGTGTCGAATATTACACCGCTAGCCCAGTTGGGACGCATTGGGGTTCATGAGTCAGCCCCCCGGTGTACGTTATTCAATAGGCGCGCCGTGCCGACAATGTCGTTTTCAAGCAAAGCGATATGT
>JBALTG010000036.1:0-37267 GCA_036964625.1 Motiliproteus sp. | reverse complement strand
GGTTGCCGTTTAAATTGATCAATTCCACGACATCCAGCGCGTGCCCTGATGCCGGCATCAGCGGTGGATTGGGTAAGTAGAGGATGATGTCGGGGCTGGGACTGCCCAGATAGCGTGGTGGCATGGGTTTGTCTCGTGTGGAGTGGGTCATTATTGCCGCGTCATCACTGATTTATTGGATAGTGCAGCGAGCTTAGCCTTGTTGAGTCGATTGGCGCTAGCGGGGTCCGCCTTTAGTCGGTTTTATTTTTTCCGCGCACGGGTCCGTAAGCGACCACCGAGTCATAAATGCGCCAGCCCGATTAAAGGCCCGTCATTGAAAAACCAGTAGATACCGCTTCTGGTACACGGCTCGCCCTTAGCGTTGCTCGCTGCCACCCTTCGGCTCGGGGGGCATCGCCAGCATCGGAGATAGTCAGACCGGCATAGGCCAGCGCTGGCCGTTTCGCGCGAAGAATGTTAAAACCCTCCGTTATCATCAAGAGTTTGTTCCAAATTACACTTTTCGCAGCGGATGACGGTGAGCGGTTTGTGTAACCACCTATCCTGGATAGCCTCACTTGTGTTGCCTTGCTAAGCTAAAATGCCAGGCTGTTGAACGGGGCAGACACGCTCGGTACGCGAGTCTCCGGCCCCCTCCCTTTCTTATTTACCGCAGATAGAGACAAGACAGACGATGCAAAGTTTATGGAGTGATAAAGAAGCCGCGCAGAATCAGAGCGTGCTGGATCTGAGAGTCTACAGCTCCCGGTTGCTAGGGAGCGATCCTGCGCTGGTGCTGCATGGCGGCGGCAATACCTCGGTTAAGGCGCGGGTAGCTAACCTGTTCGGCGATGAGGAGGATATCCTCTTTGTCAAAGGCAGTGGCTGGGATCTCGCTACTATTCAGGCTGAAGGGTTCGCCCCGGTTCGCATGGATACCCTGCTGAAGATGGCGGCGCTGGAACACCTCAGTGACAGTGACATGGTGAGCAATCAACGGGCTGCGATGATCGATCCTTCGGCGCCTAACCCTTCCGTCGAGGCGATTCTGCACGCCGTTATCCCCTATAAGTTTGTGGATCACACCCATACCGATGCGGTGGTGACCTTGACCAATACGGCCGATGGGGAAGCGCTGATCCGTGCGGTGTATGGCGATCGGGTACTGATCGTGCCCTATGTAATGCCGGGCTTCGAGCTGGCTCGGCTGATCTATCGGATGACCCTGGATGTCGACTGGGATGGCATCGACGGTATCGTCCTGATGAATCATGGCTTGTTCACTTTTGCTGATGATGCCCGCACCTCCTACGAAAAGCATATCGAGCTGGTCACCGCAGCCGAAGCCTATCTGGAACGGCGGGGGGCGACTTTGACGCTGGATTCAGCCGCCGTGGAGCCCGAGCTGTTGGTCCTGGCGCGGATCCGCCGGGCGGTCTCCCAGTGCCGGGGACAGGCGCTGATCGCCCACCTCAATGATTCCCCTGTGGCGGTGCACTTCTCGACGCTGGATGTACCGTCCCTGAGTAACCGGGGCACGTTGACGCCGGAGCATGTGATCCGTACCAAGCGGGCGCCGCTGTTTCTGACCGGTGCAGAGTTTAAAGGTAAAGAGTTTACCGGTGCAGCGTCAGGAGCCGCGCTTGAAGAGGCGGGGCGTGACAGCGGGGATCTAAATGCGGCCGTGGATCGCTATGCCGAGCGTTACCGCGACTATTTTGCGACCCACCATAGCGAGGGGCAGATTTGCCTGAATCCGGCTCCCGGTTATGCGGTCTGGAAAGATCGCGGTGCGATCAGCTTCGGCAAGAGCCTGAAAGAGGCGCAGGTAATCCGAGATATCAATGACCATACCTTCGAGGCGATTCTGAAAGCGGAGCAGCTGGGTGGCTACCAGGCTTTGGACGAGGCGACCCTGTTTGAGATCGAATACTGGGAGCTGGAGCAGGCTAAGTTGAAGAAGGGCGGCGGTTCCCTGGGGTTGAGCGGCAAGGTTGTGCTGGTCACCGACGCACAGACGCCCCTCGGAGAGGCGGTCACCCGACAGTTGCAGAGCCAGGGTGCTTCCGTGGTGGCCTGTGGGTCTGTCGCGGATATAGAAACCACCGTGTATACGTATGGCGGACTGGATATACTGGTCATTACTAAGCCGGGTGCGGATCCACTTCTCAAAGCGGCCCAGCCCTATCTGCAGGAAGGGATCGATCCCGTGCTGATCTGCATCGGCTGCGGCTTAGGAAGCTGCTCCGACGCAACACCAGAAGGGGTCCGGCTGGTCAGGCTCGGCAAGCGCGCTGGCCCCGAGGGGGTCGCCGCCCTGGCTGGCCTGCTGAGCGGCGAGCTTTTTTCTGACCTGCCTGCTATCACCGCCAAGTCCGCTGTGGCTGAACATGCTTAGCGCGGATCCATTGCATTAATTCACCAGGAAAAGGAGGCTCCATGAGCCAGTATTTGCTTACCATCGATGCAGGCACAGGCAGTGGTCGAGCGGTACTTTTTGACCTGAACGGCAACGAAATCGCCATCGGTCAGGAAGAGTGGACCCACAGCTGCGAGGCGGCTGTGCCCAACTCAATGGGCTTTGACTGGGAGGCGGGTTGGGCTCTGATCTGTCGCTGTGTCCGGCAGGCGATCCAGACCGCGGGGATTGATCCTGGCTCGATCATTGGCATCTCCGCCACCAGCATGCGGGAGGGGATCGTCCTCTATGATGGCGACGGGCGTGAACTCTGGGCCGTCGCCAATGTGGATGCCCGGGCTGACCGGGAGGTCAAGGCACTCAAGGCGTCCGAGGCCGGCATCGAAGAGGATTTTTACCGCGAAAGCGGCCAGACCTTCGCCCTCGGTGCCCTGCCCAGGCTGTTGTGGGTGAAAAATAACCGTCCTGAACTCTATGCCAAAGCCGCCCGTATCTCCATGATCAGCGACTGGGTGCTGGCGAAACTGAGCGGCGTGATCGCGACGGATCCCTCCAACGCCGGCACCACCGGTATCTTCAGTCTCGAACAGCGCAACTGGCGACCGGAGATGGCCCGTCGCTGCGGACTTCGGGATGATATCTTTCCCGAGGTGTTTGAACCGGGCGTCAGGATCGGTGAGGTGAGTGCGACCGCCGCCGCGGTCACCGGGTTAGCTGCCGGGACCGCGGTGGTGATGGGCGGTGGCGATGTGCAGCTGGGTTGTGCCGGCCTTGGGGTGGTTAATCGCGGCGATGCGGCGGTACTCGGAGGCACCTTCTGGCAGCAGGTGGTGAACATCGATGCTGCCGTGGTACCGCCGTCCGACATGGGGATTCGCGTCAATCCCCATGTGATTACCGGGCAGTCCCAAGCCGAGGGCATTACGTTTTTCAGCGGCCTGGTGATGCGTTGGTTTCGGGACGTTTTTTGCGTCGAGGAGAAGGCTGAGGGGGCTCGGCGGGGCGTGGACACCTATCGGGTGCTGGAGGAGATGGCGGCGCAGGTGCCGGTAGGCTCCCATGGCATCATGCCGATCTTCTCGGATGCCATGAGCTACGGCAAGTGGTATCACGCAAGCCCCTCTTTTATCAATCTCTCGATTGACCCGGCGGTGTGCAACAAGGCCAGCATGTTCCGCAGCCTGCAGGAGAATGCCTGTATCGTCTCTGCGATTAACCTCGAGCGGATATCCGCGTTCAGTGGCATCAATAACGATACCCTGGTTTTTGCCGGGGGGGCCAGTAAGGGCTTTCTGTGGCCGCAGATGCTGGCGGATGTTACCGGCAGACGGGTCAAGATCCCCAAGGTCCGCGAGGCGACCGCCTTGGGTTGTGCGATGGCCGCAGGCGTGGGCGCGGGGGTTTATGACAGCCTGGCACAGGCGGCTGGGGCTCTGGTAGTCTGGGAGCAGGAGTTCCAGCCTGATCGGGATAACTTTGCCCGCTATGCCGAGATTAAGCAGCAGTGGCAGCAGATCTATTTGAAACAGCTGGCGCTGGTGGACGAAGGCTTGACCACCCCGATGTGGAAGGCCCCGGGCCTTTAAGTGAGCGCGTAGCCACAATAGACGCGTTTCGGCTAGCCTCGTTTTCAATAGGCTCGTTTTCAATAGACAAGGGTCATCGAATTTAACCCGAAATGTAACGCATAAAAGCAGTTTGAGTAACGGAGACAGCGATGTATTTAACCAACGAACGTGAACACGAATACCGGTTTGGCACCTATGGTCCGAAATACCTGACCAACGGGCCTAAAGTGGATCTGGGGGTGGTGGTGATCACTCCCGGTGAGGCCCATCCCTGTCATAAACATGTCCAACAGGAGGAGTCATTCCTGGTGCTGGAGGGGGAGTGCGCCGTTTATGTCGATGGCGAAAAGGTCGTGATTAAGCAGGGGGATTACCTGCGCTGCGAGCCCGGTGAGTCCCACCTGTTCCGTAACGAAAGCGATGCCAATTTCAAGGCGGTATTTATCAAGGCGGTACACGTCGAGGAGAAGGACAGCGTCTATATCGACTGGGATCCGGATTCCGGCCAGCCGTTTCCCAAGGTCAGCTGAGTTAGACCAGCGACGTCGGCCTCTTCGCTACGGTCGCTGTTCTCGGTCAGCCTCCTAGACCAGCTGGTTTTTGGCCGCCGTGATAATACCGGCTACATAATCGGCAACAATGTTAACCCGCTTGAGTCGCCGGGAATCGGACTGTTTGATCAGCCATATATCTGAGTGGAGACCGCCTTCAGCGACCAGCACGGGTTGCAGGTCGAACATTTCAGCGGCAAATCGTGGCAGCGCGGCGATCCCCAGGTGGCTCCTGACCGCCATCAGCTGGGCATGGAAGCTGCCGGTTCGCATATAGAGCTCGGGTAGCCCCGGTCGTCCTTCGAGCCAGCGTGCCAAGGGCAGGTAAGCGAGTTCCGAGTCCCAGCCAATCAGGCGGTGGTTGATCAGATCGGCTGTTTGCGCCGGTGTACCCAGGGTCTGCAAATAGTCTGTGGAGGCATACAGTGATTGGCACAGTTGGCCAATTCGCTGAACCGTATAGTCGCCCTGAGTGGGCCGGTTCAAGCGAATAACAATATCGGCCTCGCGCTTGGTCAGCGGGCTCGGTCGGACGTCGGTGGCGATCTCCAGTTGAATGTCCGGGTGGCTGCGCTGCAGGGCCCCGAGCTGGGGAATGATGAGGTACTGCCCCAGCAGCTCTGGCGTCACCAGGCGGACAATGCCCGTCGCCCCGGCCTCGCTCTTTGCCGCACCGCGTTCGAGCCACAGCAGCTGGGCTTCGGCCTGTTCGGCGGTCGACATCAGGTTGGCGCCCGCTTCGTTGAGGCTGTAGCCGTCCTGGCGTCGTGCGAACAGCTTGGTGCCTAGCGCATGCTCCAGGGCATCGATTCGACGCGAGACTGTCGAGGGACTGACATGCAGTCCGCGTGCCGCTTCGCTCAGGCTTTTGCACCGTGCGACCGCCAGGTAATACTTAAGATCATCCCAGTTCATTGCATTTTTGGAAAACCAATTTGCCTATTTGTCGGTATCAGAGCGTCATTCTTTACCGATATACTCACAGCCGTCAATAAAAATGCAAAGCTTAAATGGTGGCCTCAGCGATGCTGACAGACTTATCGGCGACCAAGTTACCGATGGTATTGTCATCGATCTTGATAGCGAATCATTAACCTCGCCCGAACAGGAGTAGTCCTTTGTCTTCTGAAGCCCGTCGATTCAGTCTCGATCAATGGCAAGACCCTAGCCGCTTTGCCGTGCGCCTGGCGCCAGCGGTGTTTGTCTGGCTCTGGAGCACCGGTTTTATCGGTGCCAAGTATGGGCTTCCCTATGCCGAGCCTTTCACCCTGTTGCTCTATCGGATGTTGGCGACCCTGGTGTTGCTGGCGCTGGTGGCGGGCTGGATGAAATCCCGCTGGCCCTCTGCGAAGGAGGCTGCTCATACCGCGATTACCGGGCTGCTGGTGCACGGCTGCTATCTTGGCGGCGTGTTCTACGCGATTCAGGATGGCATGCCAGCGGGGCTGACGGCCTTGGTGGTCGGCCTGCAGCCGCTGGTTACGGCGGTGGCTGCGGTGATCGTGTTACGTGAAGCTATCGCCATGCGCCAGTGGCTCGGGTTGGTATTGGGGTTGGTCGGTGTCAGCCTGGTGCTGTTGGAGAAGATGGGCGGCACGGCTCAGGTCGCAAGCTTCCCGTTGTGGACGCTGCTGTGGGCAGTGATTGCGCTGATCGGTATCTCCCTCGGCACGGTCTATCAGAAGCGCTTTTGCCAGGGCGTAGAGCTGGTGCCAGGCGCCTTTATCCAGTACTGCGCGGCAGCCTGCCTGTTTGCAGCAGGCGCCTTCGCGTTCGAAACCCGGGTGGTCTCCTGGGATGTGCAGTTGCTGCTGGCGATGGGTTGGCTGGTGCTGGGCTTGTCGGTGGGGGCTATTCTGCTGCTCATGCAGCTGATCCGCCGGGGAGCTGCGTCTCAAGTCGCCAGCCTGTTTTATCTGGTACCGCCGGTCACAGCCCTTCAGGCCTACATCCTCTTTGATGAAAGGCTGGGAGCACTGGCCCTGTGCGGCGGCTTGTTTTCGATACTGGGTGTCGCGTTAGTGGTGGTTAAAAGGTCTCGGTAGCCAGCGTGAGCCGGGCAGACACGACAACCCTGCCGTGCTGCCCGGTTCGGCTCCCGTCTCGCCCCTCGCGGTGCGACAGCAGCGGCCCTTAGCCAGCCCTGAGGGATCAGCGGGATCAGTAGCCTTGTGCCGAGGATGTACTGCGGCGGGGATCGGCAGCACCGAATAAGGTGCCGTCTGCTCCAACCCTAATGCTTTGAATCGCACCCATCGAAGCTTTCGGCGTGATGGTATGCCCCATACCTTGCAACAGTGTTAGCGTATCAGGGCTGATACCCTGTTCGATACGGATCTCATCCGGTAGCCATTGATGGTGCACCCGAGGCGCCGCCACCGCCGATTGGATATTCATACCGTGATCAATCACATTCATGATCACCTGCAACGTGGTGGTGATAATACGGGAGCCGCCCGGGCTGCCCGTGACCAGTACATTCTTACCCCCTTTCATGACGATCGTCGGCGACATCGAGCTTAGCATGCGTTTTTCTGGCTCAATTTTGTTGGATTCGCCACCGATCAAGCCGTAGCTATTTGGTACGCCGGGCTTGGCACTGAAATCGTCCATTTCGTTATTCAGGATGAAACCGGCGCCGGGCACGACAATCCCCGAGCCGTAACTGAAGTTAATGGTATACGTGTTGGAGACGGCATTACCCCAACGGTCAACAATTGAAAAGTGGGTGGTCTCATCGCTTTCGTAAGCCGTGGGAGTGCCGGGCTTAATATCTTTGCTGGGTTTGGCTTTGTTGGGGTCAATTTGACTGCGAATGTTGGCCGCGTAGTCTTTATCGAGTAAGCCTTGTACCGGCACTTTGACAAAGTCAGTATCCCCCAGATACTCAGAACGGTCGGCATAAGCATGCTTCATCGCTTCGGCCATCAGGTGAATGGTTTTGGCCGAGTTATGCCCATATTCACCGATTGGGTAACCTTCCAGGGTGTTGAGGATCTGTATCACATGAGTGCCCCCGGAGCTGGGCGGTGACATGGAGTAAATATCATACCCCCGATAGCTGCCTTTAACGGGCTTACGGATTTGCGGCCGGTAATCTTTCAAGTCCTGCTGGGTGATCATGCCCCCATGCTTTTGCATGTCTGCGACGATCAGTCGAGCGGTTTCACCCTCATAGAATCCCTTGATGCCCTGATCAGCGATGCGTTGTAAGGTTGCGGCCAGGTCCGGCTGCTTAAATATGTCTCCCGGCTGATAGGCACGGCCATCGGCTTTATAGAATACCTCGCGGCTGGATGGCCATTTTTGCAGGCGCTTTTTCGTGGCCTCCAGTCCTTTAGTAAAACGCAGCGGCACCTCGAACCCATCTTGGGCAAGTTTAATCGCGGGTGCGAGTGCCTGTTGCAGACTGATGGTGCCGTATTTTTCCAGCGCCAGAGCAAAGCCTGCTACCGTGCCGGGTACGCCTGCTGAGAGGTGAGAGAAGCGGCTTCGTTGTTGAACGACATTGCCAGCATCGTCCTGAAACATCGTTTCATAGGCGGCTTTGGGGGCTTTTTCACGGTAGTCGATAGCGACCACCGAATTGGTTTTTTGCTGCGAAAGAAGCATAAAACCACCGCCGCCAATATTGCCTGAGCGGGGTTGGGTGACCGCCAACGCGAAGCCCGCGGTGACTGCTGCATCAATCGCATTGCCGCCGTCTTTTAACACCTGCAGAGCGACAACTGTAGCCGCTTGATGACTGGTAGAGACCATCCCTTGCCGGGCTTCAACCGGGTGGTTGCGTTCCCCTTCGATAATATTCTGAGCATACAGGGGCTGAGTGATAGCCAGAGCCGCGGTCATCACAACAACGAGCAGTGGTGGTGATGACCGTGGGGTAATAGAGGTCAGAGTAAAATCCAGATTCATAGCTTAATCCCTTAATCGGATGCGTTTTTTTTTGTATTTAATGCTACGTACCCCATTCATACCAGCACTCCAAGCGAAAACAGCTGATTGCTGCCAATCGCTGGCCTCTTGTCCACCCATCAACGGCCAGTAAAAAGCGCGTGGTGACTTTCTGATCCCTGTTGAGCAATCAGGCCGCGGGCGGTGCCATACAAAATACGTTGAGTTTATTACCATCCAGATCGCGAAAGTAGCCCGCATAAAATCCCGGCATTGCCACCCTGGGTCCGGCGGCACCTTCGTCGGTTGCGCCAAGTTGCAGTGCTTTATTGTAAATCAGGTCGACATGGTCGTTACTGTCCACCGCCAAGGCGACCATCACACCGTTGCCAACCGTTGCCGCTTCACCATTAAACGGCTTGGTTACAGAGAGGCCGGTTTGTCCGGGTCCACAGCTCCAGGCCACGAACTGCTCCGTTTCTAGAAACCGCTGGGCACCGATCTCGCCCAATAAGGCATCATAGAATTCTGCTGCACGGCCAATATCATTACTGCCAAGGGTTACGTAGCCAATCATCGTTCTCTCCATATTTATCAATCATTGCAAGGGCTGAGGTCAGACCATAAATGTAGCACTCTTTAGCAGGCTTGGTAGCTGTGGACGAGCTTCCTCTTCGTGGCGTCGAGTGCCACTGACGTGCACAAATAGACAGGCTGCTAGGCTGACTGTCTACTGATCAAAGGCATGGATCGGCTCAGGGCTTGCGACGGCTAGAGCGGATCCTGCGATCAGCCTGGGTCGCCAGGACTATATGCTCGTACGATGCCGCATAAGCCGTCCGGCGCTCATCGTCGCGCCGATCTTGAAGGTGGCTATAGTGGCAGCGGCAGTTGTCTTGGCTGCATTCTGGCAGGGGAAAGGTCGGTCCTGATGGGATAGGAACGGTTTGTCATGCATGGCCAGAGCTGCCTCACAGGCACCGTTACCGCTCTCGATGACCACAGCGTGGTATTTCGCTTGCGGCTGCGTGCTGGGAGATCTGATTTTTTTGGCAGGCTTTGAGCCTGAGCCCCAGATGACTGCAGCTAAAATGATGAGTGCCAAAATTATCCACGGCGTCATGCTGATACATCCTCTCGAGGGTCTGCCTCTAACGCTGTAAGCGTAGACCAAAATCTAGCTTTGAACGCTGCCGATCTAACCGACTGCGGCTGGTAGCCTGAGCGGCGTCAGCGCATGGCGAAGATTGCACCTATACTCCTGTTCGGTTAATGAACGGTCTGTCATGGATCAGACGGGAGAGGGTGATGAGAGGGAAGCTCGTTAGGCGGCACGCTGAGGTGCCGTTTTTGTCTCTGCAGCGGGGTTTCTCGTTGCTTGAATTAGTCATGACGCTAAGTCTTGCGGCCACGTTGAGCATGGCAGGGGTCAGCAGTTTTCAGCATCTGGTCGCTAATAATAAAGTGGATACATTGATGTGGACCCTGCGTACCTCGCTGGCATTGGCACGCTCGGAGGCGATCAATCGAGGCCAGCGAGTCGTGCTATGTCGACAGTCGGTTAGCCCGGGTCAGTGTGCTGGCAGTACGCATACCGGGAAGGCCGTCTGGAATCAGGGTTGGCTGGTGTTTGTGGATAAAGACAATGATCGGCTGCTGGATACCGCCAAGGGCGATGAGTTGCTGCGGGTATTCCAGCCGCTGGACTCGGTACAGCGGTTGATGTGGAATGGTGGCGATTTTATTGCTTACGATGGTTCCGGTGCGCTGGGGTCCAAGAACGGAACCTTCTGTGTGGGTCATAGCAGCGGTGCGACTGAACTGCAGCGCGAACTGGTGTTGATGTATACGGGAAGGGTGCGTACCGCAGCAACGACCTGCCGTTATCCGTTGTTGCTCTAATCCTGTGCTGCTTAAACTCTGTTACTTAAGCCCTGCTGCTCTAGACTTGCTGCAGGGCTCTCCCTTCCGGCTTGTTCCGCTCGAGCAGCTCTGTAATCTGAGGCGTTTGAGCACGATAGCGCTTGAGCCAACAGGGCCGCTGGCCTAAGGTATGTCGCTCAACAGATGGGGTACAGCTGTGTCGTAATGGCTGTGTAGTGCAGGCTGCGTAGTATGTACTCTGTAGTACAGGAGCGAGCGATGGTGGTTCAACAGCAAGCAGATAGTGTCATTATCGGTGCCGGCGTGATGGGGCTGCTGGCGGCGCGGGAGCTGGCTGCTTCCGGCCAGCGGGTCATCGTGCTGGAGCGGGGCGAAGTGGCCCAGGAGGCGTCTTGGGCGGGTGGCGGGATCGTTTCCCCCCTGTACCCGTGGCGCTACAGTGAGGCCGTCACTAACCTGGCCAGCTGGTCTCAGGGGCACTACGCCAGCCTGTCGCGTGAGTTGGAGCGCGAGACCGGGATTAGCCCGGAGTTTCGCAGCAACGGCTTGCTGATGCTGGCGGTAGAGGATGAGGCGCAGGCATTGCAATGGGCGTTTGCGCATGGCCGACCGTTATCCCGGATAGCGGTCGAACAGATCCGGGCACTGGAGCCCCATATTCAGATAGATCAGCCCTCCGGGCTATGGATGCCCGAGGTTGCCAGTATTCGCAATCCGCGTTTAGGGCAGGCGTTGCGGCGCTCGCTGCAGCTGCATCCGGCCGTCACGCTGGTGACCCAGGCCGAAGTCAGCGGTTTTATCCGGTCGTCCGGGCGGCTGCAGGCAGTGGAGTCTTCAGCGGGCCTATTTGCCGCCGAGCAGTTTTTGATCGCGACCGGTGCCTGGAGTGGGGCGCTGATGCAGCAGCTTGATCTGACTCTTGCCGTGTCTCCGGTTAAGGGGCAGATGCTGCTGTTCAATACGGATGCTTATCGGGGTGAAAAGCCGCTGCTGACGCGTGTTGTGCTGGGCGCGGGGCGCTATCTGATTCCTCGTGCAGATGGCCGGATTCTGGTTGGCAGTACACTTGAGCATGAAGGCTTTGATAAGCGGGTGACGCAGTCTGCCTATGACGCGCTGCATCACTCGGCACTGGCGTTGCTGCCGGCTCTTGCGCAGTGTTCAGTCGAGGCGCAGTGGGCTGGTTTGCGGCCCGGATCCGTCGATGGTGTGCCCTATATCGGCTTGGTCGAGGGGTTTGATAATCTTTATTTGAATACCGGGCATTTTCGCAATGGGCTGGTATTGGCGCCTGCATCCTGCCGGTTGGTCGCCGATCTGATGCTGGGTCGCAAGGCCACGCTTGATCCCACGGCGTATCGCTGGTCGTTACGCGCAGGTAGCCCCGTGGGTTAACAGGGATGCGAAGGACAGCCTGGCGATGGGTCAGTGATCTATCTGCCAGGCTAACTATCAGGCTGTCTATCGGGCTAACTATCGGGAAGATAGCCGCCTTAATCGTACAGGGTCGGGATCGGCTGGCGCTTGTGCTGGCTTTTAAGGTAGATGGCCGTGATTTTGTCTGCCTCGGTGGCGCTGACCGGGCGACCTTCGAGAAAATCATCGATCGTCTCGTAGCTGACCCCGAGCGCTTGTTCGTCAGTTTTTTGCGGTGCCAAACACTCCAGATCGGCGGTCGGCGTTTTATGCACCAGATTCTCGGGTGCACCGAGGGTCTGGGCCAATGTTCGGACCTGGCGCTTGCTCAGTCCGAACAGCGGTGCCAGATCGCAGGCGCCATCGCCGAATTTGGTATAGAAACCGGTGATGTTTTCCGCCGAGTGGTCGGTCCCCAGGACCAGCCCGCCAACCAGTCCGGCGATATGGTATTGGGCGGTCATCCGGGCGCGGGCTTTAACGTTGCCTTTGCAGAAATCGATGCTCGCCTCGGCGGCGTTGAGCAGCCCCTGCTGCTGCAGACCCGCCAGGGTCTGTTGGTGAATACCCTCAGTGCCGGGCTTGATGTTAACGGTGACGCGGGCGCTGGGCTGGATGAATGTTAATGCGCTCTGGGCATCCTGTTCATCGGCTTGGGTGTCATAGGGCAGACGAACCGCGATAAAGCGGTATTGATCACCGCTGGATTGTAGATTGAGCTGCTCAACAGCCAGCTGCGCCAGGCGGCCGCACGTGGATGAATCGACCCCGCCGCTGATGCCTAAAACCAGATGGTGCAAGCCTGCGCCTGTTAGCCGGGTTTTGATAAAGTCGATGCGTCGCTGAATTTCAACCTGGGGATCGATCTCCGGCAGTACTTTCATTGCGTCGATAATGGTTTGGCGATCCATCTTCAGGTCCAGTGTGGTGGCTTAAGGTTTATTCAAGCGGCGATTATTCAACGGCAAGACCGGGGTAACCGGGATAATTTTGCTCCAGCACGCTTTGTGAATTGGCGGCCAGATCGGTTAATCCAAGCTCGGTATAGCCGTACACCATCACCGCCAGGGCGTCGGCAACGGCGGTAGATTGGGCAAAGTTTTCCAATACGTAGCGGCCGCGGTTGGTTGCCGCGAGCAGGGCGCCGCGCTTGATGTAGTACCGGGCGACATGGATCTCGTACTGTGCCAGTTGGTTGCGCAGAAAGATCATGCGTTTGCGCGCATCAGGCGCATGCTGGCTGCTGGGGTAGCGATCCAGCAGGATGGCGAAATCCTCAAACGATTCCTTGGCCGCGCCGGGGTCACGCCTCGACATGTCTGTAGGCAGGAAGCGATTGATAATACTCTGGTCTTCAAGAAAACGGGTGAGTCCGCGCAGGTAGTAGGCGTAATCGATATTTTCATGCTGGGGGTGGAGCCGAATAAAACGGTCGGCGGCAGCAATCGCCTCTTCGGCCTTTCCCTGCTTGTGGTAGGCGTAGATCAGCTCCAGCTGGGCCTGTTCGGAAAAACGCCCGAACGGGTAGCGTGACTCCAGCGCTTCCAGCTTTTGCGTTGCCAGATCGAAGTTGTTGTCAGTCAGAAACTGGTTGGCCTCTTCCCAGAGTACGGTCTCGGGGATATCCGCTTCACGATTATCTCCACTGAATAGAGCACAGCCACTCAGAACGCTGGTAAAGGTTAGAACAAGCATTAGCTTGACGAGGTACTTCATCGTCCAGATCTCAACAGTGGATTATAGGATGTCAGCCAGTGCGGCATCGAGAAACCCATCCGAGTCGCGCCTGAAAGCGTTGGATTCGGTTATACTGGGCGGATTATTTAACCACAGCGGCCCTTTAAACCCAACACTGTTAGTGGTTGGGTTGATGTTGGCGCCGGACAGGACTTTCATGACCCAAACGATTCATCTCCAAGCCACCGTACCCGACCATCTGGGAGGGCTTCGCCTTGATCAGGCGGTGGCGCAATTGTTTCCCGAACACTCCCGCTCCCGGCTGCAGGGGTGGATTAAAAATGGAGAGTTGCTGGTTGACGGCAAACAGCTCCGTGCCCGTGAAAAACTGATGGGCGGTGAGCTGGTTGAAGTACAGGTCGAGCTGCCGCAAGAGGAGCGCTGGCTGCCCGAAGCGATCGACCTCGATATCGTCTACGAAGATGAGCATATTCTGATATTGAACAAGCCTACAGGTCTGGTTGTTCATCCGGGGGCGGGGCATCACAATGGTACGCTGCTGAATGCGTTGTTGCACCACTGTCCGGGTATCGGATCGGTGCCGCGTGCCGGCATCGTACATCGCCTGGACAAAGAGACGACCGGCCTGATGGTGGTCGCGAAAACCCTGGAAGCGCAGACCGACCTGGTTGCCCAGCTGCAAGAGCGGGCGATGGGGCGTGAGTATGAAGCGGTGGCGATCGGGGTCATGACCGGCGGTGGTTGTGTCGACGAGCCGATGGCGCGGCACTCCAAGCAGCGCCAGAAGATGGCGGTTAGCCCGATGGGCAAGGAAGCGATTACGCACTATCGGGTGCTGAAGAAATTCCGCGGTCACACCCATATCCGGCTGAAGCTGGAAACCGGTCGGACCCATCAGATTCGTGTGCACATGGCCCATATTAGTTATCCCCTGGTCGGTGATCCCCAGTACGGCGGCCGGTTGCGGCTACCCAAGGGGATCAGCCTGGAGCTGCGGGAGACATTGAGTGGCTTCAGGCGTCAGGCTCTGCATGCCAAACGGTTGGAGCTGTACCACCCGGTAACGGAGGAGTTGATGTCCTGGGAGGTGCCGTTGCCAGCGGATATGCTGGCGCTGCTCGAAGAGCTGGCACTCGATCTCAAAGATATGGATCAATCCTGATATGTCCCAGGGGGCGAAGAGCGAATCGCTACAGCTAATCGTCCCTGACTGGCCGGCACCGGTAACGATTGGTGCGCTCTCCACGACCCGGGTGGGCGGTGTCAGCCAAGCCCCATTCGGGCGTTTTAACCTCGGCGATCATGTTGATGATGATCCTGAGCATGTTCAGACCAATCGGCAGTTGCTGCAAGCGGTGTTGGACCCCGGTGTCCGTTGCCAGTGGTTGCGCCAGGTGCACGGCACCCACGTGGCCCGGTTAACTCGGCCGAGCCCGGTGCAAGAAGCCGACGCCGCCGTGACGGGCGTGCCCGGTATCGCCTGCCTGGTGATGACCGCCGACTGTCTCCCCGTGCTATTTTGCAATCGTCAGGGTACCCGCGTGGCGGCAGCGCATGCGGGTTGGCGGGGTTTGGTGGACGGGGTGTTGGAATCGACCCTGGAAGCGCTGGCGGTCCCCGCCAATGATCTTATCTGCTGGCTGGGCCCTGCGATCGGTCCGCGGGCGTTCGAGGTCGGCAATGAGGTTCGGCAGCAGTTTTGTCGCCAGCAGGCCGAGGCCGAAACCGCGTTTGTGCGCCACGATCGGGCCAGAAACACCTGGCTGGCCGATCTCTATCAGCTGGCCCGGTTGCGCTTAGTGGCGGCGGGTGTCGGTGCTATCTATGGCGGTGATGCCTGCACCTTTGCTGACCCGGAGCGTTTCTTCTCTTATCGCCGCGATGGCCAGACCGGGCGTATGGCGTCGTTAGTCTGGATCAAGCCCTGACGGCGGCTCTCCTCTTTTCTGCATCTTTTTTGCATTTTTTAATTAGTGTCGGCTGATGTTGTCGCCCTGGCGGCGCTTGAATTTTGCGCAAATGCCTATACTTAATTCATCATGATTCAAATTCGTGCAGATTTTTCCGAGCTATCCGAGCTATCCGAGCTATTCGACCTATCCGCGTGCCTGATGAGGGGGGTTCTATGAGACTTGACCGTTTAACCAGCAAGCTGCAAGAAGCGATCGCCGAAGCGCAATCGCTGGCGGTGGGCAAAGACCATTCGGTCATTGAGCCGGTGCATCTGATCTACAAATTGCTGGAGCAGAAAGGCGGCAGTATTAAACCGTTACTGACCCAGGCGGGTTTTGATGTACAGAAACTGCGTCAGGGGCTGAAGCGGCTGCTGGAAGACCTGCCTGCGGTGCAGCACCCCGATGGCGATGTTGGCATGTCACCCAATCTGGGTCGGATTTTCAACCTGGCCGATAAGTATGCGCAGCAGCACGGTGATCAGTATATCTCCAGCGAGTTGGTGCTGCTGGGGGCGTTGGAAGATAAGACCGCACTGGGTAAGTTGCTGCGCGCCTGTGGCGGCAACGCCGCTACGTTAAAGGCCGCCATTGAGCGGGTTCGGGGCGGCGACACGGTATCGGATCAGAATGCCGAAGAGAGCCGTCAGGCGCTTGATCGCTTCACCGTTAATCTGACCGATCGGGCGGCCGAGGGGAAGCTCGATCCGGTGATTGGCCGGGACGATGAGATTCGGCGCACGATACAAGTGCTGCAGCGCCGGACCAAGAATAACCCGGTATTGATCGGTGAGCCCGGAGTCGGCAAGACCGCGATTATGGAGGGCTTGGCGCAGCGGATTATCAATGGTGAAGTGCCCGAAGGGCTCAAAGGCAAGCAGGTGCTGTCGCTGGATATGGGCGCGCTGATCGCCGGTGCCAAGTATCGGGGTGAGTTCGAAGAGCGGCTTAAGGCGGTGCTGAATGAGCTGTCCAAACAGGAGGGCGGTATTATCCTGTTTATCGACGAGCTGCACACCATGGTCGGTGCCGGTAAGTCGGAAGGCTCCATGGATGCCGGCAATATGCTCAAGCCGGCGCTGGCTCGGGGCGAGCTGCACTGTGTTGGCGCCACGACGCTGAACGAGTACCGGCAGTACATCGAGAAGGATGCGGCGCTGGAGCGGCGGTTTCAGAAGGTGATGGTGCTCGAACCGACGGTCGAGGATACCGTGGCGATTTTGCGCGGTTTGAAGGAACGCTATGAGATTCACCACGGCGTCGATATCAGTGATTCGGCGATTATCGCCGCCTGTCGGTTATCGCATCGCTATATCACCGATCGCCAGTTGCCGGACAAAGCGATCGATCTGATTGATGAGGCGGGCAGCCGGATTCGGATGGAGATGGATTCTAAGCCCGAGGTGATGGACCGGCTGGAGCGCAAGCTGATCCAATTAAAGATCGAGCGCGAAGCGCTGAAGAAGGAGAAAGACGCCTCCTCGCGGAAACATCTGCAAGAGCTGGAAGCGCTGATCGGCAAAGTGGAGCGCGAGTTTTCCGATCTGGACGAGGTGTGGAAAACCGAAAAGGCGGCACTGCACGGATCGCAGCAGGTCAAAGAAAAGCTTGATCAGGCGCGCCAGAGCATGGAAGTAGCGCGCCGTGAATCCAATCTGGCGCGGATGTCTGAGCTGCAGTACGGGGTGATACCCGAGCTGGAAAAACAGCTGGATATGGCTAGTCAGGCGGAGATGTCCGAATCGACCAACACCCTGCTGCGTAACAAAGTGACCGAAGAGGAGGTTGCCGAGGTGGTCTCCAAGTGGACCGGTATTCCGGTGTCGAAGATGCTGGAGGGCGAGCGCGACAAGCTGCTGCGGATGGAGCAGGCGTTGCACCAGCAGGTGATTGGTCAGCATGAGGCGGTGGTCGCGGTGTCGCATGCGGTGCGACGCTCGCGGGCCGGGTTATCCGATCCGAATCGGCCCAACGGCTCGTTCCTGTTCCTCGGTCCGACCGGGGTAGGCAAGACCGAGCTGTGTAAGGCGTTGGCAAATTTTCTGTTCGACACCGAAGAGGCGATGGTACGGATCGATATGTCCGAGTTTATGGAGAAACACTCCGTGGCCCGGCTGATCGGTGCACCGCCGGGGTATGTCGGTTATGAGGAGGGCGGTTACCTGACCGAGGCAGTACGGCGGCGACCCTACTCGGTGCTGCTGCTCGACGAGGTGGAGAAGGCGCACCCCGATGTCTTTAATGTGCTGCTGCAGGTACTTGATGATGGCCGCCTGACCGATGGTCAGGGCCGGACCGTAGATTTCCGCAACACGGTCATCGTGATGACCTCAAACCTCGGCTCGGATGTGATTCAGGCGTTTGGCGGTGATGAGCAGTATGAGCAGATGAAAGCGGCGGTGATGGAGCAGGTCGGCACCTATTTCCGCCCCGAGTTTATCAACCGGGTCGATGAGGTGGTGGTGTTCCATCCGCTGGGGCGCGATCAGGTGCGCGGCATCGCCAAGATACAGTTACAGCGTTTAACCCACCGTCTGTCCGAGCGTGAGCTGACCCTGGAGCTGCAAGACAAGGCGCTGGACACGTTGCTCGAAGCCGGGTTCGATCCGGTCTACGGCGCACGACCCTTAAAACGGGCGATTCAGCGTTACGTTGAAAATCCTTTAGCAGAGGCGATTCTGTCAGGGCAGTTTGAGCCGGGGGATAAGATCGTAGCCAGCCTTGAAGGCGACCAGGTGGTGTTCAAACAAGGCTAGGAGCCTGTCGGACTTAGCACTGATCTACTGCGGACAATCCGAATTTGGCCATATTTTCACGATCATCGTCGTTAAATAGCTCGCTATTCGCCTCGGATGATCGAAAAATCTGCCTCAAATCGTATTCCCCTCGCTACGATCGGCCAAGCCCGACAGGCTCCTAGCGAGGCTTCGAATCAGTTGATGCCAGCAATCTTGCGCATCATGTCCATGATTTCCGGCCCAACGGTTTTCTCCATGAATGGCCACTCTTTGGCGTACAGGATTTTTTTCGCATTGGCCATATCAGCAGCGCTCAACTCCACAACATTGACGCCTGAATCCCGGACTTTTTCGAGGAAACCCGCATCGATCGCCTCTGCTTCATCCCAGATTTTGGTCATGGTTGCCTCAGAGGCTGCAAGCAGCTTGGTACGGTCCTGGGCTGGCAGATCTTCCAGCCAGGACTTGTTCACCACCCAGAAGGCATGTTCGAAGTAATCTTTGGTCAGGATGTAAGACTCGATCACATCACGCATCTGCCAGATTTCAACGGATGGGGCTGTCGCACGGGCATCGATGGTTCCCAGTTGCAGCGCGGTGTAGAGCTCAGAGAAAGGCATGGGTACCGGGGTAAAACCAAAGTTCTCAAAACGCTCGATACCGATTGGGATCGGGGGCACACGAATCTTGATCCCTTTAGCATCACCTGGGAAGTTGGTGGGTACACCTTCCATGCCTTTGCGCATGGCGATGGAACCAAAACCGGTTGGAATAATACCCAATACCACCAGATCCAGGTCATTAAGGATCTCGTTGTAGACGTCGGTCATTTTACCGTTCGGGCCGTAGACCTCGCGCGCTTCCTTCCAGTCATCTACCACGTAACTCAGCCAGGATAGATCCAATCGGGCATCGTATTCAGAGGCTCCGAAGCTCATGGTCATTGGCACAACGCCATCCATGCTTTGTTCGAAGATGGAGGCCCAATCACCCAAGCCACCACCGGGATGGTAGTCGACCTTGATGTCCGCGCCCTCGTTCTTTAACTCATCCATGAAGGTGGTCGATGTCAGGTGAAAGATATGATCCGCAGGGTATGCGTGTCCCAGCATCAGCTTTTCACTGGCTTGGGCAGTCTGGATACTGGGAAGCAGCAGCGATGCGGCTAGCAGGCAGGATCCGACGAGGGGGGTGAATTTCGTTTTTATCATCTGTTAGAACTCCGATGTTATTTTATTTATGGACAGTTCGCCCCAAAGAAACCCGTATCGGGATCCCGTTTGAGGATGAGCTCAGTCTGTACGCTCAATTACATTTGTTAAATTTAAAATATATTAAAGAAGGTTAAGTAATTACTTACCAAACATGAGCGCGGGGGGAACCGCTAAAGAGGGTTGAAGCATCATCGCTTCAGGGGCTTGGGCAGGCCGCATAGTGGGACGCGTCAGCGATCCGGAAAGCATGCATATAGAGAGTACAGATTTAGCGTGAGTCCTTATTGTCATAGTGACCTCTAGTATTTTTATTGTTGTGGCCCAGGTTGAGTACGCATACTGAATCTGTGTGCGTACAGGATAAAAACCTAGCTTCAGTCGAGTAAAATAACGGGGCATCCTGTAGACCCCTGTTTATCCTTACTTCGGCATTCAATATAATTTTTCTTGTAAAGAGAGCATTAGACCCACTCGATCCAGAGATATGGTTCCAGCTTGTAATTTATTGATTTTATTTTAGTTTGTCGTTTTTTTTGCCATACGTACAGGTCTGGTGATACCTACCGGTCTGGCGGCATCTATGGTTTGACCCCGTCGTTCGGATCAGACTCTACGTACAGATAGGCTTGAGCTGTGACTTAGGTCAGTTGCTTGATAATGTTGGTCAGACGGTCGATACCGGGGTGAATTCGCTCGGTCTCGATAGATGAGTAACCCAAGCGAAAGAAGTTGAGCGGAGGGGATTCTTTCTGAAAGTAAATATCCCCTGATTCGATCACCACGCCATGTTCCAGAGCAAGGCGTTTCAGCTCTCTGGCATCCAGGTTTTCCGGGCCTTTGACCCAATAGGCCGAGCCGCCAAATGTCGGCGGGTTGGCGGATTCGGGTAGCCAGCGCTGCAGCGCATCGCCTACTGCTTTCCAGCGTTCTTCATAGACTTGTACCAGGCTGCGAACGAGAGAGTCGTGGTAACCACGGGAGAGGAATAGCCCCACCGCGCGCTGATTGTTCATGGGTGGATGGCGCAGCATCATCCGGCGGTACTCGCGGATCTCTCTGATCAGTTCTTTTGGCCCCACTAGGTAACCCATACGTAGTCCGGGGGAGAGGGTTTTAGAGAGACTGCCGATATAGATCACCCGATCATTCTCATCCAAGCTTTTTAGGGCAGGTGTTGGATTGGTTGCGAAGCTGGTTTCGCACTCGTAGTCATCCTCAATAATCAGAAAGTTATCTCGTGATGCCTGCTCTAACAGAGCCTGTCTGCGGGCCATTGGCATTGTAACCGTCGTTGGAAACTGATGGCTGGGAGTGGTGAATATCAGATCGCAGTCGCTGAGTTGATGGCCCACGATCAGGCCATCGTTATCGATCTCCAGACTTTTTACCTGCGCACCTGTGCAATCTGCTATATGGGTCAGGTCGGGATACCCGGGTTGTTCCAGTCCGAAGCAGCTGTCCCGGTTGAGTAGAATACGCAGGATCATATAGAGCGCGTGTTGTGCACCGACGGTAATTAGAATCTCTTCCGGATCAGCCCAAACGCCACGTCGTGGCAATAAACGAGAGTGGATCTGCTCAATCAGCAGCGCATCGTCATCATCGTAGCGATCACCTGCCCACTCGCTGATCGCCTGGATGGATACTGATTCTTTACAGCACTCCCGCCAGTTATTGGCGGGAAACATCTTTGGATCCAGCTGACCATAGATAAAGGGGTAGGGATAATCCTGCCAACGATTAACCTTATTCAGTTTACGTGCACTGGGACGCAGTTTGAGGTGGTCATCCCAGTCAGGGCGACTGCCTGCGGCTATCTTGGTCTGGCCCTCGTCCTTGGCTGAGCTTTTCAGTATTTCGTCATTGACGTAAAACCCAGCCCGTTCCCGAGATACCAGGTAGCCGTCATAGGTCAGATGCTCATAAGCGAGAATCACTGTATTACGTGACACGCCCAGCATCTCTGCCAGTTTTCGGGTAGAGGGCAGCGGAAGATCTGGTGGGATATGACCCTCGATAATTGCTTTGCTAATTTGTTCCCTGATCTGCGTCTGCAGGCTGGAATCGCTATCTGGAGAAAGATGGAACAGGTGGTGTAGCATGGTCTGTCTCCGCTGTTCGTCATTATTCACCAAGGACGAAATCAGGATTATTATTCTTATATTAAGCAACAGATTAAGGGGCGCTGATAACGATGCGTTAGTATCAGCATCTGGTACCATATGGTACCAGTCTGGCGTGTAACCTGCCCAGCAGGTTACTTAGCGCTCCTTTGATGCCGGCGCTGAGACACCTGCAGCCGGCGCTTTCACTGGTTAATCAGGGCGTCATCAGGCGTACCTGAACCTACTCCAAGAATGATTTTCGGCGATGTTTGCCACTATCGCGCTGACACTGCTGGCTGGGGTTGAGCTGGGTATCATGGCGAGTGTCATTATCTGGAAGACCGGGTCTATGACCTGACTCTGCAGAATCAACAAGCACGGCATGTGGTGTTCATGTGCCCGGCCGTTAACCTGATTGATGCATCCGCACTTATGAGTTGAATAGTTACAAAACACCTTCGTCTCTGCTTAGGTTGAAAGAGGGAGTGCTGAGTAACTCGTTAAGTCCTGGCAACAGGCTTGCGATCCGTGTTGCGGTGCAGGCATTCATTTTTCGGCCAAAACCGCGTCGCGCCTTGGTATTACGCTGCCGGGAGCTGTTCGCTGAATGCCATTGTCCGTACTCACCCTGAACCAGGGAGTGACACCGGCAGTTAGCCCTGGCTGTGTTGCCGCTGATCATCCAGGCTCCTAGCTCCACATCACCATGATGGCGGCCACCGCGATAAGCACTAACGACAGCATATCTTTAATGCACACCTTGTCTTTAAGCCAAAAAGTGGCAATCAGCAGGGTAAAGAAGACTTCGACCTGGCCTAAGGTTTTTACATAGGGCACGGCCTGCAGTGACATGGCGCTGAACCAGCCGATCGAGCCGATACAGCTGGTGGTGCTGGTGAGTAGGGTCAATTTAGGGCGAAGCCACAATGCCTTAAGCGTGTCTCTGTCTTGCGCTGCCAAATACGCGACCAGTACCAAGGTTTGAATCCCAATCACGCACACCAGCACCCAGGCTGCGCTATAGGGAAAAGGCACGTCTAAGCACAGGCTGGCTTCTCGTATCCACAGTGATGTGAGCGCAAATGCCGTGCCGCAGCAAAGCCCCAGGCAGACCGTCTGCAGAGACAGGCTTTGCAGCCCTTGCTTGCTACTCATAAAAAACACCGCCAATGCGCCGACACCAACCCCGGCCCAGCCCAGCAATGACAGAGAAGTACCAAAGAACAACACCCCCAGTACCGCAGCGACGATGGCCTCACTCTTGGCAAGGCCAGCGCCGATGGCAAAATTTTTCAGTTTGAACAATTTAACCATAAGGCCCGTAGCCAGGATCTGCATGGCTGAAGCACCCAGCACAAACAGCACAAACGGTTGGGTAAATTCAGGCATACCGGGATTATGCCAAGCGTACAGGGCGGATAAATAGACCAACGCAATAGGCCCTGCCCATAAAAAACGGGCCAGAGTCACCCCGGCCACGTTGACCTCTTTACTGAGGCGACTTTGACACGCATTGCGCCATGCCTGCATAAAGGCCGCGAGCAAGGTAAGCAGGATCCACATCTGTTTAAACTCCATCGTCCGGGGCGAACTGCATTAAGGTGGATATCCTACGTTAACTCTGAGAATAAGCGTGAACAATTGTCAGCGTTGAATATCAGCAGGGGATAGGGGTCTGAGGTTGTTCTCTTCAAGCGGGCAGCTCTACATAGCCTCAGGAGTGGGGGTGAGAAGAATAGGCCGCATCATTATGATCTCCCCATCAAAGAAGCTGTCCTAAAGAGGGCATCTTAAACAGGTCGATGGGCCCTCTGCGGCAGGGGTAGCGGCGCCTCGGTTTTTACCGCGCGTAAACCAAAATTACTCTCGATGCCGCGCACCATGTCCAGCACCTGAACCTGTCTGACCCAGCGGTCATAGTCGCTCAGGTCGCTGACCACCACCTCCAGCAGATAGTCCGCCGAGCCGGACACCGTATGGGCATTGATCACCGCGGGCATCGCGATCACCGCCTGCTCAAAACCGTGCACCGACTCGGCACTGTGGTCGTGCAGTTTGACCTGCACAAACACCGTCATCTCCAGACCGAGGGCGCTGCGATTGAGTTGCGGCCGGTAACCTTGGATCACCCCTTCGTCTTCCAGGCGCCGCAGACGGCGCAGGCAGGGTGAGGGCGACAGCGCCACCTGCTCGGCGATATCGGCGTTGCTCAGGCGACCATCCTGCTGCAGCGCCTTGAGAATGTTCAGGTCGGTCGGGTCGATAATCAGCTGTAGGCTCATGTTGGTATTTTCTGCTTAATATTGTTAGCTACACGCAATAATCGATCAAAGACTACGCTCTTGGCAAGTCTATTGGCATGAAAGAACCTTTGCAATTACCGGATAATAGGCGCTCGTTATGACCTTTCAGGAGCAGATCAGGTGGATGTATACCGCGGTGAACCGGCCTTTAATTCTCAGGGTATCCTGGCCATGCTGGCGACATTGCTGATCTGGGTGGGATTTTTGCTGTCGCTGCGGGCAGAGAGTCAATCGTCGCTGACGCCAACCGACCTGGCGTTGATGCGCTTTGGCCTGCCCGCGCTGCTGTTTCTGCCGTTGCTGCTGCGACGCCGAGCGGTGATTGGCGCCATCCGCTGGCGTTACGCGGCGATGATCCTGCTGGGGGGGTTGCCGTTCTTCTATCTGGTCTCCCTGGGCAGTGGCTTTGCCCCGGCGGCTCATGCGGGGGCGCTGGTGCCGGGCACGGCGCCGCTGTTTGTGACCGGGCTGGCGGTGCTGGTCTTCAAAGAGCCGCTGCCGCGTATCCGATTGCTGGGGCTGGGGGTGATTCTGCTGGGGGTGCTGGTGTTGCTGGGCAGCGCGCTGCTCGACCTGGCGCAGGGCTATTGGCGTGGTCATCTGGCTTTTCTCGGCGCGAGTCTGCTCTGGGCCTGCTACACCCTGGGCCTGAGAGTGGCCGGTATCGGGGCGCTGGAGGCGACTGCGCTGCTGTGTAGCGGATCACTGCTGGGGCTAGGGCTGTTGCTTAGCCTCGGGCTGGTAGAGTCGCAACTAAGCACCGTCTCCTGGGAGGCGATCTGGCCTTTCCTGCTGGCTCAGGGGCTGGGGGCAGGGATTATTGGCGGCTTTACCTACGGTATCGCCATTCGCCAACTGGGTGCGGAAAAAACGGCGGCGCTGGGTTCTTTTACGCCGGCGCTAGCGGCGCTGGCGGCCATTCCGCTGCTGGGCGAGCGGCTGTCGCTGAGCGGGTTGGTGGCGGTGCTGGTGATCATGCTGGGGGTGGCACTCGCCAGTGGCCTGAAGTGGCGCAGGCGCCTGCCTAAGCTGCCTGCCGCTGCCCGGTAAGCGAGGAAGTTTGCATGAGCCCGTTAACTAACGACGCGTTTCTCTACGTTGACAGTTCTATCCCGATAAACTGGCGCCAAGCGTGTAGCAGCTCGGCGAAATCTTCCAGACCGCACTGCGCCAGCGATTCCGCGTCATAATAGTCCTGCGCATCGGTCAGCTCGTCGGCGTCGGCAAACAGCGAGTGGGCGCGAACGATCGCCTCGTCCCGGGTGAGTTCGAGGGCGTATTCGGTCCCTTCGAGCTGAAACTCCCAGGCTTGGCGTTGCTGCAGTCGCTGGACGGCCTCGAACAACGTGCTGATCTGACGGTGGTTGGTGCCAATCTCGGCGGTTAACCAGCTGCCAAGCGCTTCGTGGCCCATGGAGCAGCGTGCGACATGGTTGCCAATAGGGTCGGTACTAAATTCATAATCCATATTGTTTTCCAAAGGCCGTTGATCGGTATAGGCTGGGTCGCTGTTGAGGGACTAGGAGCCTGTCGGGCTTGGCCGATCGTAGCGAGGGAAATACGATTTGAGGCAGATTTTTCGATCTTTCGAGGCGAATAGCGAGCTATTTAACGAGGAAGATCGTGAAAATATGACCAAATTCGGGTTTTCCGCAGTAGATCAGTGTTAAGTTCGACAGGCTCCTCGTATGCACTTCATACTAAGTCATTTTTGAGCGCGACGCCTACAGCAACACTGCACCAGCATTCATGCCACGATAACCATCGACACCTATTTGCACCGCTGCGGTGCCGGGAGACGCTGTGCCATCGATCATCTCCGTCCAGAGTCTGGGTAAGACCTACGGCGACCATTTTACCGCCCTTAAACGCATCGATCTGGAGATCCGTAGCGGCGAAATCTTCGCCCTGCTGGGACCCAATGGGGCGGGCAAGACCACCCTGATCAGCATCATCTGCGGCATCGTCAATCCCAGCCAGGGCCGGGTGCTGGCCGACGGCCACGATATTGTCACTGATTACCGCGCGGCACGGAGCAAGATCGGTCTGGTGCCGCAGGAGCTGTGCACCGATTCGTTCGAGAGTGTCTGGACTACGGTGAGCTTCAGCCGAGGTCTGTTCGGCAAGGCCCCTAATCCGGCCTATATCGAAAAACTGCTGCGGCAGCTATCGCTGTGGGATAAGAAAGATTCCCGAATCATGGCGCTGTCCGGGGGGATGAAACGGCGGGTGATGATCGCCAAGGCGCTGTCGCATGAGCCGCAGATCCTGTTCCTGGATGAGCCGACGGCGGGGGTCGATGTCGAGCTGCGCCGGGATATGTGGGCGATGGTGCGCGAGCTGCGTAGCCGCGGGGTCACGATTATCCTGACCACCCACTATATCGAGGAGGCCGAAGATATGGCCGACCGCATCGGCGTGATCAATAAAGGCGAATTGATTCTGGTTGAGGAGAAGTCGGCGCTGATGGCCAAACTGGGCAAGAAGCAGTTGCGCCTGCAGCTGCAAACTCCACTCCGCGAGCTGCCGCCCGAACTCGAGCGCTATCGTCTGGAACGCGGTGAGGATGAAGCCAGCCTGATCTACACCTACGATACCCAGCAGGAGCAGACCGGTATCGCCGAGCTGTTGCGCAGTCTCAGCGAGCAGGGGCTGGACGTGAAGGATCTGCACTCCAGCGAAAGTTCACTGGAGGATATTTTCGTTAATCTGGTGAGGCAACGCGGATGAATTATTATGCGATACGGGCGATCTACCTGTTCGAGATGGCACGCGCCTGGCGCACCCTGATGCAGAGTCTGGCCTCGCCGATCCTCTCCACCTCGCTGTACTTTATCGTCTTTGGCACAGCGATCGGCTCGCGCATGGGCGAGATCGACGGGATCAGCTACGGCGCCTTTATCATTCCCGGACTGGTGATGCTGTCGCTGCTGAGCGAGAGTATCTCCAACGCCTCATTCGGCATCTTCTTTCCGAAATTTTCCGGCACCATCTACGAAGTACTGTCGGCACCGGTGTCCGGGTTTGAGATCGTCGCCGGTTACGTGGGCGCAGCGGCCACCAAGTCGATCCTGATCGGATTGCTGATCCTCGTTACCGCGCGCCTTTTCGTCGACTATACGATCCTCCACCCCGTGTGGATGCTGGCCTTTCTGCTGCTGACCGCCATTACCTTCAGCCTGTTCGGTTTTATCATCGGTATCTGGGCCGATGATTTTCAAAAGCTGCAGATTATTCCGCTGATGGTAATCACCCCACTGACCTTTCTCGGCGGCGCGTTCTATTCGATCAGCATGCTCCCCGAGCCCTGGCAAACCCTGACCCTGTTCAACCCGGTGGTCTACCTGATCAGCGGCTTTCGCTGGGCCTTTTACGGCGTCGCTGATGTCAATGTGGGGGTCAGCTTGGGGATGACGCTACTGTTTCTGCTGTTATGTCTGGCGGGAGTCAGCTGGATCTTTCGCACCGGCTATCGGATCAAGCAGTAAGGTGGGGGCTCGCTTCGTGCTACAACCCTACCATTCAAGCCTATGACTATTTTTCTGTTAACGCATCAGCGAGAGCTGTTGAAAAAAACCAATACCGGATCTTTGGTTGTTGATGTTCTGGGTGAAAACGCAAAAGTGATTGTTTGGGAAAGAAAGAATCCCGATCCCGAGCTGTTGAAATACATCGATGAAGGCACCGTCGCATTACTGTATCCATCTGCCAATAGCCAGTTGATAACTGAAACAGCGAATGTCCAACACTACATTATCATTGATGGCACCTGGCAAGAGGCGCAAAAAATATACAACAGAAGCCCGTACTTAAGCGGCTTACCCGTAGTCAAAATTCCAGCAGGAACGCCGTCTGCCTTCAATTTAAGACGCAATCAGCGCGCTGATTGTTTGTGCA
The DNA here is from genome assembly GCA_036964625.1 of Motiliproteus sp. Classification (GTDB taxonomy): domain Bacteria; phylum Pseudomonadota; class Gammaproteobacteria; order Pseudomonadales; family Balneatricaceae; genus Motiliproteus. Next base: position 9,646 of record JBALTG010000036.1, on the reverse strand, counting down.
CGTGCGAGTGTGTGATCGAGGTTCTTAAAGCCAGAGGTTTTTCAACGCTAGCGACTAAATTACAAAAAGTCTTCATCCGTTTTTTGGCCGAAAAAAGCAACAAAACGGTGTCAGAACTAAAATCGTAGGACAGCGTCCATCGCTAGGAGGCTGACCGAGAATAGCGATCGTAGCGAGAGAGCTGTATTTCGAGTCAGATTTATCGTTCATTTACGAAGAATAGTGGTTCTATTTGCCAAAAATGAGCGTCAAATATGGCCGAAATACAGGTTTCGCAGTAGGTCAGTCTGTTCTCGGTCAGCCTCCTAGACCCCCATCGCTCTTCTCGGCCTCAGGGCAATGCCTTTGATCGACACAATCCAGGCACAAAAAAGGCCCCCGTCATTGCTGATGGGAGCCTTTTTAAAAGAAGCGTAAATTATGCTGATTTTTTGGCTGCAGCCTTAACTACAACGTCCTTGCCTTCAGCCATGATAGCCTGAACTTCAGCAAAGTAAGCCTTGCTGTTTGCTGCGGCAACCTGAGCATCAGCCTTCAGCGTTTCAAGGTTGGCCTTTGCCGCTTCAGATTGCTCGGTAACGAAAGAAGTTAAAGCCTTAACGTCTTTGATTTCCAGAACCGCTTTAAAGTTAGTGTGTGATTGAGCCATCTGCTTCTTAATAGCGGCTTGCTGAAGGTCGAATGCCTTCGTCATTGTTGCCGTGTTCAGTTCGATCAATTTCTGAACCGGAGCGCCGAAAGCAGAGAAGTCAGGAGTTTGGATATTTTTAAACATGTTTATATTTCCATAAAGAAAAGTAGTTGATGGGTGGATAGTACGCCGGGTTATGTTGCGGCGCAACAAGTAATCTAAGTGTTTTTATCAAAAATGTATTAACTTACTAATAACAATGCGAAAATATTGTTTATATTTTGTGTGCGGTTGCGTTGTATAGGGTCGCTATAGACTACAAGCATAGGTTGACGCAGTCACTGACCCGCTATCGGATGCTGCATTAGGCGCGCGCTTCGCCACGCGCCGCGTACCCACCACCCCGCGTGGCGATTACTGCATTCGGACTAATTGCGGCGCTGGTGGCGTGTTTTCTGTGCCAGGTGCTCGTCGAACATCTTGCGACAAGACTATTAGAAGACTATATTTAGTCCTTATTAGGTATTAGGAGCACGACCATGCGCTACTCATCTCAAGTCAAGCCAATAAGCTACCTCAAGGCCAACGCTGCCGAGGTTCTTGCTCAACTTACCGAGAAGCGCGAGCCGATGGTCATCACCCAAAATGGGGAAGCCAAGGCTGTCCTGCAGGATGTGGCCTCGTTCGAGGAAACCCAAGAAACCCTGGCTTTGCTGAAAATCCTTGCACTGGGTAACCAAGACGTGGCATCGGCCAAGGTCAAGCCGTTGACGGACGTCATTGCCCGCCTGCGTGCCAAGCGGGCAACGCCCTGATGGCAGACGTGACTGCAAAATTCCAAGTCCTGCTCACGGAGGGTGCCGAGCAGGACTTGGAAGCCATTCACAACTATATCTCTGAATACGACTGTGTTGACAACGCTAACTACGTGTTGGATGAGTTGATGGAGATCGCAGAGAGCCTGTCGCGGTTTCCGGAGCGTGGCAGCGATTCCAAAGAGCTGGTCACACTGGGTATTAAAGAGTATCGCCAGATTGCCTTCAAACCCTACCGCGTGATTTACCGCGTAGCGGGCTGTCAAGTCATCATCTACCTGATCGCCGACAATCGTCGTGAGATGCAGTCGGTGCTTGCTCGCAGACTGCTGAGCGCATAGTCATCCTGACGGCTGATTACCCACCGCGCTCAGTGATGATGCAGCCGATCTATTCTCGCAAGCAGGTATGCCAATCACTTGTCGCGGTGATGGTTGATGGTCACGAACGAGCCCGTTAGCCCTAATTTTAATCATCATGGCAAAATTTAAGCATGTACTTTCGCAACTCTCGCTCCTGCCTCAATATGTGAAGAATAAACACCTCGTCGCCATCAATTTTGTAAAGTACTCGGCAGGGATTTACGATGATCTCCCGATAATTAAGCCCCTTAAGCTCGGGTGGCTCTCGGCCAGACTCAGGGAGCTCTGTAAGCCTCTGTATTTTTTCGAATACAGTCTGCACTAGGTTTTTAGCGGCTGAATTGTTACTCAGAGCAATGTAATCAGCGACCTCGCCCAAGTCCTCCAGAGCGGGTTGAGTATTGGGCGGATATAGGGCGGAACCTGTCTAAGGTGATCAATCCAGACACCCTGGTAAAGATCGCGGCCGGACTTGTGCGGGTGAAATCGAAGAGGTTGCCGCCCCCGTAATAAACCCCGATGACCTGTTCGCGTCCTTAGATACCGTTAGCGCGCTAACGGACGGCTATCTGCCGCAGTGACATCTTCAGGCAAAACGCAAGACCTGCCCCTGCACACCCGACCCCGCACACCCTTACGCCGGCATTGGGAGGTTGCCGCCGACCAGGAAAAGATCCGAAGGGATGCGAATTGGCCGGGAACGGCCCACTGACTTGAAGGTCACTCCATCAGGCAACGTTTGGCAAAGCCATTGCTCGATGCCATTGGGCTCGTGGCTCGTGAAGGGGGACGGCGTAAACAATGCGACACACACCCGTTTCTGCGGGTCGCGCGCAGACGGGTACTCGAAGCCTTCCACACCGGCATCACGCATAGCCGTACCAACAGCCTGGCAATCACCATAATTGGCCGGGTGGGTAAGTCCGTCGGTATGAGCGTCGAATGGCGGCTGATGGAGCTGAATCCCCCGTTCTGTAGCGTATCCGATAGAAAATAGCGTGTGTTCGGAGTTGATGGCTTGCTTTGGTGGCTCACCTTCCATTGATAAAAGGAAAACAAGCCGGTAATACGCGGACTCTGCTAACGTTGCGTCGACGGATGCACCGCCGTAAAAGAGGCTCGGTTCATGTACGCGACCAAAACGAGACCCCCACAGTAGCGGCGGGTAGCGGAAAGGGGTTTTGAGCAGATAATGAAGACCACTGGGGGTGCCGTCTGGATAAGGCGGCTTGGAGGTTTCGAGCAACTCCTCCAGTACGCCCTGCTCTTCCAGGGTGTCAACGTAGCCGGTAGTCGCAATTTGCTCTTGGCTTTCGACCAGGCGATGAAGAGTACCGGCAATAGGTTTGATTTGGTCTACGCCAGAGCAAGCGTTCCATATCATGCTCAGACTTTCCCTCGGATAGCATCAAGAAACTGAACCACATGGGCAAGGCCCTGCACTTTCTGAATCTGCTCGGCGGGAACGCCTCCTGTGAGGCGATTGTTGCTCCGCATGAAGTGCACAATCCACTCCTTATCGCCACCTGACAAAGCATACAGGGCCCGCGCTGCGCGTATCAGCATCAGAGCGAGTTCGCCTTGCTTACTGTCCGGATCTAACGTCATTGAATTGCGGATTCTACCCAGGCTGGTGCGGTGCATGCCGATCACTTTACCGAGCTCGGTCATAGTCAGGCCCAGTTGTTCAGAAACATTGAACAAGGCCTTGGCGAGGACATGAGACGGATCGGGTCGTTGTTGAAGTTGAGTTGCCATGATTCATTAACCTTAATCTGTGAATCAAATAAGCGTTTACAGTGGTAAGTGTCGCATATAGTTCACTATGCACAAGCGCAAATAGTGAAACATTGTAAATTTATGCGTAAATGCATGTCCCGGGTTTACCCGCAGCCCCACCCATCTGCTGCCGGGGTGCTGAGTCGGAAGGGGTGAGAAGGCTAATTTAGCGCCTAATTACGTATATCTACTACAGTGTATATAACGCCTGTAAAGCACGCGTGATATATATTTTTGCAAATATAACAGCTCCAGGTATACACTTTTGTAAGCAATCTGCTTATATAAGAAGAATATATACATAAAAACAAACACAAAGAGTAAAAGATCCATTAAAGCAGGCTTTAAGAAAGATACGCAGACAAAAAACACACCGTAATGAATGATGAGTTTAGAATAATGGACACACCCTCTCCTTGCGACATTGATCCGCTGCTAGATGAGCTACGCTCCAAATACCAACAAGCCAGGAAAGAAGCATCACTGGCTAGTCAAGGAGCCGAACTTCACCCCATTGAAGAGGTGGGAAAACAGATTCGCCTAAACCGCAAGAAACAGGGGTTAACACAGAGCGAGTTGTGTGATCTCTCAGGGCTCGCCTATGGCACACTCAATAAAATTGAACACGGCCACCCCAGTGTGCGTCTGGACATGCTGGTCAGTGTCGCCCGGTCGCTGGGCATGAAACTATGGATAGGATAAAGGAATGAGTCGCAAAGCGGCTATTTACTACAATGGGCTTCTGGCAGGACAGCTGACAGAAGAAACGGATAGTTTCGAGTTTACTTATTCAGCAGAATATTTGGCTGGTGGCACCCCGATTAGCTTTCAGCTACCACTGCAGGAGGCCGCTTTTACCTCCCCCGTGCTACCGGCATTCTTCGAGAATTTAGTTTCTGAGGGGTGGTTGCTGAAGCTACAAGCACAACAACAAAAAATTGATAAAAATGATCGCTTCGGCCTATTGCTCAACAATGGTGCTGACTTGGTGGGCGCCGTAACCATACAAGCAATTGAAGACTGACAGTGGGAGTAGGTCACACATGGACTATTGCAAAATCAGTCTAAAAAAACTCAGTGGTGATGAGACAAAGCCAGGCTACCATAATGGCGAATTTAAAAAGCTATTTGGAGGCACCAAAGTAGGCCATTGCTTAACCTTTTCACGCGCTGAATTCTTTCAGGCAGGCCCGACACACTCGCAAGGCATGTCCATTTCCGGTGTACAACAAAAGCTGTCGCTGAAAGAAGGAGATGATCATGAGCTGGCGGTGACGATTAAAGAGGGCACCTATATTCTTAAACCCAGCCCAGAATCTTACCCCTATGCCGCCGAAAATGAACATACCGCTATGCGTGTCAGTGCTCTAGTCGGTATAGAAACCGCGCAATGTGCTTTGATCAGTTTTAGAGAGGGAGAGCTGGCCTACATCACTAAACGGTTCGACCGGCTAGAGGGCGGGCAAAAGCAGCACCAAGAAGACCTTCTGCAATGCATGGGACTTCCCAGTGACAGGAAATATGAAAGCACTTATGAGGCGGCAGGCCAGTGCATTACCAAAGTAACCCATGGCAAACAAGTTGTCGTTTTAGATTTCGTACGCAGGGTCATCCTTGCCTATATCATGGGCAACGATGACCTGCATCTGAAGAATATCAGTGCACAGCGGGCGCCTGACAATAGATCTCGGTTCTACGACAAGCTTACCCCTAATTATGACGTATTATTTTGTAGTGCTTTTAAGCCTGACGAGGATCAAAACAAGGGTTTAAAATATCTCGCCCTAGGACTGCTAAAAGAAGTCGAATCAGATAAAGAGTACTTCAGCGATAACTATAACGACTATGGCTTCTACACAGGGTATGATTTTATCGAGCTCGGCAGGAGACTGGGCTTAGCAGAAAAGCCGGTACGAAAATTTATTGAAAGACTTAAAAAAGACGAATCTAAAATCTTAGATCTTATTAGCCATAGTTATATGCCAGAAGAGATGTCTCGGCGCGCTGGTGAGATGGTGAAGGATCGAATTAAGATATTGCAGATTATGGAATCGACCCGTAGCAATCGGTGATGCTAACCATTGATGGGTGCCCTATTGATACCCCGCTGGGTTGGTATCGTCATGCGTGGTTGTTGGCATCAGTCGAGATGGCCCTTTTCCAGCTCATCAAAAAATGATTCGCCGTCAACCAGATTGCCGGCAGCAATATCCGCCTTGGCCTGTATCGCTCTTGCTTGCAACAGTCGCAACTTAAGCGTCTCAATGCTCTCGTATTCTTCCGCCGAGATAACCACGGCAACAGGCTTGCCGTTCTTGTTGATCGGGATAGGGCCGCGCTGTGCTTTTAATAGCATGTCACCGAAATGGGTTTTCGCTTCATTGGCAGAAAGAGAGTCCATCGTTATCAACCTCTCAATATCGTTCGATTCGATCAGTCTAATTGATTCGCGCTATATCCGCCAAAATTACCGACATTACACTGTCATCCCCATAACATAACCGGTTGGTTATTTTCATGGACCGCCATGGCCGGAAAAGGCGTAATATGACCAATCGGTTATTTTCACAGGTCAGCATGGCCGAAAACAGCATAATATGACCGCTTGGTTATTTTGGTTGACAGTGAACACAACCTGTATCGATAATATAACCGAACGTTTATTTTTTATGGTGCACTATGAAGCTCCTGGTTAACACAGTTTCTGAATTAGGTGCGGCCGTCAAAGCCGTGCGTAAAACCCAAAGTCTCCGGCAAGATGATCTTGGCTTCATGGCCGGTTGTAGCCATAAATTCATCGTGGATGTAGAAAAGGGCAAAAAGACCGTTCAAATCGGCTTGGTCCTCAATCTCCTCTCCGAACTCGGCATTGATGTGTATCTCGATGTGCCTGATTCTGCACTGTCCAGGCTCGCTGAGGCGGGTCTGATTGATCAACAAACGCTTGGATCCAATCATGCCTAATCCAGTGGCCCGTACCCTGGTGGTTTGGAACAATCACACGCGGATCGGTGAACTACGCGAGTTCAACAACCTCTGGCAATTTGAATACGATGCGCAATGGTCGGATTTCGATCTGTGCCCTCAGCTACCCCGAGATACCGTTTTGATTGTCGATGGCGCGTCGACCCGACCGGTTCAGTGGTTCTTCGACAACCTGCTTCCTGAAGAGGGGGCTAGGGAGCTGCTCGCTCGTGGTGCCAAAATTGATAAGGCCGATGCTTTTGGGCTGCTTGAAACATTCGGAGCCGAATCAGCCGGCGCATTGACCCTACTGCCACCCAATGAGGAACCCGGAACCGGTTTAACGCGGTTAATGCCTTACGAGGAACTGTCCGAGCGTATTCGCAACCTGCCCAAAGCGGCGCTTAGCGCCGGCACGAAAAAAAAGATGTCCTTGGCCGGAGCGCAGCACAAAATTCCGATCGTCTTCGACGGAGGGACGCTTTACGCACCGGATGAATCATACCCATCCACGCATATCCTTAAGCCTGACCATCCTGAGAGCAACAACTTCCAGCATTCTGTAGTGAACGAATGGTTTGTCATGAGCTTGGCTGGCCAGCTGGGCCTGGTTGTTCCTGAAGTAACAATGCTCAATGTACCTGAACCGGTGTATCTGATCGAACGCTTCGACCGCATTGCAGAATCCGGTACCATTCGGCGCATACACGCGATAGACGCCTGCCAAGTCTTATCACTGGATAAGGCCTACAAATACCAGGAGTGCAACACCGAGAATTTAAACAGGTTGATTGGTTTATCCCGCTATCGAGGGGAGACCCGGCAGCGCCTGCTGCAATGGTTTCTCTTCAATATCCTGGTGGGTAACAGTGACGACCACCTTAAGAACCTTTCATTTATCCCTGCTGGCAGTCAGCTCATCTTGACCCCCCATTACGATCTACTCTCTACAGCAGTCTATGCGCCGGACAACGGGTGGGGGGCCGTCACTATTGAGTGGCCAATTGGCAATGCCAAGATATACAGCCAGATCACCCTCAACGACATCCATCTTCTCGCTGCCACCCTCAAACTGCCTAAAAGATATGCCGATAGCATCGTGCAGCGGTTTTGCAGCCAGATTTTTAAGTGCGCTGACAGGTTGATTGAGACCCATCAATCGAGCGATTCACCGGGACTGGCGAAGGCTGGACAGTTACGGCTGCTCCGATCGATTCGGTTTGGCGTTATTAACGATATGGTTGACCAGCTGACACAATGACATTCAATAGAGCAGAGCTATTAACCTGATGGACAAATAGGTTCCATACCTATTCCTGATTACCCATAATCCTCAGCCAGTCTTAGAAGCCGAATTGGCATCGGAGCCGTTCTGACTGCAATGAAGCAAAATCGGGGCAACATCCTATCCAGCTCGAAGCGTCTGTTGAAGCGATAGCAGAACTCCGCTAAATACCGGGGAAGATGCTTGTGGTTAATTGCATGGTAGGCACCTCTGAGAGCGTTTTTTACATTCCCAATCATCGTGTTGACCCAAGTGAATTCTGCTAGCGACACGCATGCCGGTCCGCCGCCTGTCACAATGCTTGTATGCTGGCATCCTGCTGATTTTACGGTATAAAAACACGCCAAGCCATCAGATACAATCAGGCATCCCGGCTGCAAGTGACGTTTTGCCCACCCCTCAATCTCTTTGGAACGAAAGCCTTTAACGGCATTCATATTCATGTGCATTGGATGTCCCTCTTCGTTCACCGAGACTGCGGCGACAAACGGTGTCTTGTTAGGGGATCCTCTGCCTGACTTTCCGCCGTGACGCTCTCCGCCCCAGTAAACATCATCAAGCTGGACTACGCCGGACAGCGTCTTGCGATCGTCACGCTCTTTCATGACCTGCATTATTTTCTGTTTGACACTCCAGGCGGTATTGTAGGAAACGCCTAGCTGGCGGTGTAGCGATAGGGCTGATAATCCTGCTTTTGCTTGTGTCAGCAGGTGTATCGCCAAAAACCAGGTGGTCAGCGGTAGCTTGGATGACTCGAAAATTGTGCCACTAATGAGCGAGTGCTGATGATGACAGTGATTACATTGATAGAGCTCGCGGGTCCTCAGCGTACAGTAGCCGTGCCCTCCGCAGCGAGGGCAGACATAGCCCTGAGGCCAGCGCAATTGAAACAGGGCGTCGCGGCACTGCTTTTCTGTGCCGTAATCCCTCATCAGTTCTATCAGGCTATAGCCTTTCTGGAATTGAATCTTGTTTTTCATGATGTAGCCCTCGCTCACGCCGAGGGCTTCAAGTATAGGCGCTGAGAGATGGCGGAGCTTTGTGGGTAATCAGGTAGGCTTATAACCCGGATATTTCATGAAGGGATCGGAATTTCTGGATACGCTGGTTAAGCAGTTGCCGCTATCTGCCGCCGAGCCTTGGTGGTTCCAAGGCTCAAGGGAGGTGACGGTAAATGCAACGCCAGCGGAGGCAGAAAACCGATCAACGCGCTCGTTTACAAAAAGTGATCGCCTGATGTAATCAATAAACCAGGAAGCATGGGGCTTTCAGTCTTTTACTAAGTGCTTTTGTGAAATATCCGGGATAAATACCTAGGGTATAATATTGCCGCTGAGACTCGGGGCTGGCGCAATTTAATTTGATTATCGCTTAGACCCGCCCTATTCTATCCTAGCTCCAACAATAGAACGCGCCTCGAGAAATCGGGGCGTTTCCGTTTCAGGACAATCAACTCGGAGCCCCGAACGGAGCCTCAGGTTTAACACAACATATAAAGCTTTTATTACATCGAGTTAGATAAATAATGGAAATCTACAAAGAGTTCACTTTCGAAGCCGCTCATCGGCTGCCACATGTTCCGCAAGGACACAAATGCGGACGGCTGCACGGTCACTCCTTTTTTGTGCGGATCTACGTCAGTGGCGAGGTCGATAGTCATACCGGCTGGATTATCGATTTTTCTGAGATCAAGCAGGCGTTTAAGCCTATTTACGACCGACTCGATCATTACTATTTAAACGATATCCCCGGCTTGGAGAACCCCACCAGCGAGGTTTTGGCGCGCTGGATCTGGTGCGAGCTTAAGCCA
>JBALTG010000035.1:8766-37721 GCA_036964625.1 Motiliproteus sp. | reverse complement strand
TATGACCAAATTCGGGTTTTCCGCAGTAGATCAGTGTTAAGTCCGACAGGCTCCTGGCTGTCGGTTGATGGCGCGGGTGAATAATCAAGGCAAGTCTCTTGAGAGAACTATGGCATGAGTGACAAAAAACAACCGTCAACATCTGATGAGCAGGCGATGGCCGATGAGTGGGCCTCTGCGCTGGAGGATCAGGAGGCTACGGGTGGCAGTGGTGTGGATGATGTCTGGGCACAGGCGATGGCCGAGCAGGGGGGGGCGCCGGATGCGGAGGCGGTCGGTCTGGATGAGCTGGTCGATGACGCCAGGCCGATGGGGCCGAGCGATAATCCGGATCTGGATGTTATTCTTGATATTCCGGTGTCATTGTCGATGGAGGTGGGGAGCACTGAGATCGCCATCCGTAATCTGCTTCAGTTAAGCCAGGGCTCGGTGATCGAGTTGGACCGGATGGCGGGTGAACCGCTGGATGTCAGGGTCAATGGAACACTGATTGCTCACGGTGAGGTGGTGGTGGTTAACGATCGTTTTGGTATCCGCTTGACCGATGTGGTCAGTCCATCCGAACGGATTAGGAAACTGCGTTGATTCGCCCCTTCAGCTTACTTATTACTTGGCTTTGTTCCGGGTCTGTTTTTAGTGCGGTTTCTGATGCGGCGACCAGCGTTATTCGGGTAAGACCTGCTCCTGCGGCTCAGCGGGTGGTCGAAGGCTTCGATTTTGCGGTGCTGGGGCAGTTGTTAGCCGCATTGGTTTTGGTGCTGGTTCTGTTCATGGGGTTGGCCTGGCTAGCACGACGCAGTGGTGTGGCGGGCGGCTTTTCCAATCAAAGTTTGAAAGTTATTGCGACTTTACCGTTGAGCGCGCGTGAGCGGGTGGTGTTGGTGCAGGCGGGGTCGCAGCAGTTGCTGCTGGGGGTGGCGCCGGGGCGGGTTAATCTGCTGCAGAGTTTTGAACAACCCCTAGTTAGCGTTCCGGAAGCTGCGCACCCCCCTTTTTCGCAGTGGTTACAGCGGGCCAAGGCCAAGGCGTCGGCATCCGCCGTGGGTGTTGATAGTGATGCGCCCAGTGCGTAAACGTATGGAAGACAGTTGTGTAGTGGCAAAAAGCATGTTCATCAGATGGCTGGTCGTGCTGCTGTCAGTGTCGCTGCCGGGCGTGGTTCTGGCTGAGGTCGGGGGCATCGAAGCGGTGACCCTGACTACCGGTGAGGACGGTTCGCAGAGTTATTCGGTGACGTTGCAGATTCTGATGTTGATGACGATGCTGACGTTCCTTCCAGCCATCGTCATGATGATGACCTCGTTCACCCGGATTGTTATTGTCTTTGCTATCTTGCGCCAGGCGCTGGGGCTACAGTCGACCCCTTCCAATCAGATTCTGGTGGGATTGGCGCTGTTTTTAACTTTTTTCATTATGACGCCGGTGTTGGAGCGGGTACATACCGAAGCGGTACAACCCTACCTAAATGAGGAGCTGAATGTGGTTCAGACCCTTAAGGCGGCGGTGCAGCCGTTCCGCAGTTTTATGCTCAGGCAGACGCGTGAAAGCGATATCGAGCTGTTTGTGCGTATCTCTGGTCGAGGACCGATTCAGTCGCCTGAAGCGCTGCCGCTGAATATTCTGGTTCCCGCGTTCGTGACCAGCGAGTTAAAAACCGCGTTTCAGATCGGATTTATGCTTTTTATACCATTTTTGATTATTGATATGGTCGTCGCCAGTGTGTTGATGGCGATGGGTATGATGATGCTGTCACCGGTCATCATTTCGTTGCCGTTTAAGCTGATGTTGTTTGTGCTGGTGGATGGCTGGGCGATGGTGATCGGCACCCTGGCCGCCAGTTTCGGAACCTAGATAGGGATACAACATGACCCCGGAAGTGGTGCTGGATCTGTATCGTGAGGCTTTTTTCCTAATTATCGTTATCGTCGCGGTGCTGATCGTGCCGAGTCTATTGGTGGGGTTGGTGATCGCGACCTTTCAGGCGGCGACCCAGATTAACGAGCAGACCCTGAGCTTTCTGCCGCGCTTTATCATGACCATTGCGACGTTAATGTGGATGGGCCCCTGGATCGTTACCAAGATTACCGACTATTTCAATTTTCTGTTTCATAATATCCCCTTCCTGATCGGTTAAAGCGATGCTTGAGCTGAGTATTCCAGAGCTGGTTGAGTGGATGAACCGCTTCATGTGGCCGCTGTTTCGGATCTCCAGCTTCTTTATGGCCGTGCCGCTGATCGGTACCCAGCTGCTTCCGGCTCGGATTCGCTTGGCATTTGCGTTGGTTGTGACGATGTTGGTCGCGCCCTTGTTGCCGCCGATGCCGGTCTATGAGGGGCTTTCGCCTGCGGTGTTTCTGCTTATCCTGCAACAGCTACTGATCGGCACCGCGCTGGGTTTTATGGTGCAGGTGCTGTTCCAGGTATTTGTAGTCGCCGCACAGATGATCTCATCGCAGATGGGGCTGGGCTTTGCGTCCGTATCAGACCCCACCAATGGCGTCTCGGTGGTGGTGTTGTCTCAGTTTTATCTGATGTTGGTGATGATGCTGTTTTTGGCAATGGACGGGCATCTGGTCTTGATCGATGTGATTGTCGGCAGTTTTTATGTCATGCCGGTTGGGGAGGTTCTGCCCGGTGCTGTGCTATGGCAGGTCGCCTCGGCCGGGAGTTGGATGTTCGCCGGCGGGGTGCTGTTGGCGCTGCCTGCGGTGATAGCGCTGTTGATCGTTAACTTCGCATTCGGAATCATGACTAAGGCAGCACCTCAGTTGAATATTTTTGCGATCGGTTTTCCGTTTACGATGCTGTTCGGGTTGTTTATTACCTGGGTCAGCATGGCGGGCTTTCTGGGCCAGTACCAACGGATTTCAGAGCAGGTCCTCGGCAATGTAGGGCGTTTGTTGGTCGGAGGCCCTTAGCATGGCAGAAGAGGAGACGGGCCAGGAAAAAACCGAAGAACCGACCCCGAAACGGCTCAAGGACGCTCGTGAAAAAGGTGATATCGCCCGCTCCAAAGAGTTGACCACCACGGTCATGCTGCTGACGGCGGCAACGGGTCTGATCGTGTTCGGTCCTCGCATTGCGTTAGGCCTGGAGCGTGTGATGAGTCGTAGCTTTGTGCTCGATCGGCGTGACCTGTTTGACCCGGCAATGATGTTTGATCATCTGGGTTCATCAGTTGTCGAGATGCTGTGGGCGTTGCTGGCTTTTTATGGCGTGGTTGTTTTGGCGGCGATCATCGGGCCGATCGCTCTGGGCGGCTGGAATTTCAGCATGAAGGCGATGGCGCCTAAAGCCAGTCGGTTGAATCCAATTGCGGGGCTCGGGCGGATGTTTGCGCTTAAGGCGTTGATCGAATTAGTTAAAGCGTTGGCCAAGTTCCTTGTGGTGGGGTCGCTCTGTGTGTTGATTCTGCTGCTGCAGCAGCCCGACCTATTAGGCATGGGGAGTGAGGCGATGGTGCCCGCGATGCGTCATGGCCTGGATGTACTGTCTTGGGCTTTTCTGTGGATGTGCGCCACGATGATCCTGATTGCTGCCGTGGATGTGCCGTTTCAGCTTCATGATCACAATAAAAAGCTCAAAATGACCCTGCAAGAGGTCAAGGATGAGATGAAAAATACCGAGGGTAAGCCGGAGGTGAAAGGGCGTATCCGGCAGTTGCAATATGAGATGTCGCAGCGCCGGATGATGAGTGACGTGCCTAAGGCGGACGTGATTATTACCAACCCGGAGCACTACTCGGTAGCGCTTAAATACAGCGAGGGTGGGTCGGGCGCGCCTGTGCTTATCGCAAAGGGTGTAGATCAGACCGCGTTGAAGATCAGAGAGATCGCCGTCGAGCATAAGATCCCAATTTTGGCGGCACCGCCGCTGGCGCGGGCGATCTATTTTAATACCGAGCTGGATGCGGAGATCCCCGAAGGGCTGTATGTGGCCGTAGCGCAGGTGCTTGCCTACGTTTATCAGTTGCGCGAATACCGCGCCCGCCGTTCTCCCAAGCCGGGTGAGCCCGAAAACTTTTCCATTCCGGATGAGTTGCGTCACGATTGACGTGTGTCCCTTAGGTTCTTGCTGATGGTCGCTCTGCGTCCTGTGGGTGCTTGCTGTAAGACGCTAACCGTCAAAAAAACATCAGGTGGCAGGTTTATTGCATAGATAGAGCATTGTGTCTGAATGCGCGTCAATAAAATGGCGATAATTTAGGCGGGGTAGTTTTATTATGCGGACGCGAACAGTTGCAACGAGCAGAACTGACTAATAATTTACGCATTTTTACCCAGGGGCATCTGGGGATCCCCGTGTTGCTGTTGCTGGTGCTGGCGATGGTGACACTGCCGATGCCACCGTTTCTGCTCGATCTGTTGTTTACCTTTAATATCGCGCTGTCGCTGGTGGTGTTGCTGGTGGGTGTCTACAGCATGCGGCCGTTGGATTTTGCGGTGTTTCCGACCATTTTGCTGGTAACGACGTTGCTGCGGCTATCGCTGAATGTCGCCTCGACGCGAGTGGTGTTGCTTGAGGGACATAAAGGCGGGGATGCGGCGGGTAAGGTGATCGAGGCCTTCGGCGAGGTGGTGATTGGCGGTAACTACGTAGTCGGTCTGATCGTGTTTGCGATCCTGGTGATCATCAACTTTGTGGTGGTGACTAAAGGTGCGGGGCGGATCGCCGAGGTCAGTGCGCGTTTTACTCTGGATGCGATGCCGGGCAAGCAGATGGCCATCGATGCCGATCTGAATGCTGGCCTGATCGATCAGGACGCGGCTAAATTAAGACGCCAGGAGGTAACTCAGGAAGCGGACTTTTACGGCTCGATGGACGGCGCCAGTAAGTTCGTTCGGGGTGACGCGGTTGCCGGTATCATGATCCTGGTGATCAATATCTTCGGCGGTTTGGGGATCGGAATGGCGCAGCATGACCTCGATTTTGCAACCGCGGTGCGGTTCTATTCGTTGTTGACGATCGGTGATGGCCTGGTTGCCCAGATTCCTTCGCTGTTGTTGTCGACCACGGCTGCCATCATGGTGACCCGGGTTAATACCTCGGAAGATATGGGCGGTAAGGTGCTTGAGCAGATGTTCGCTGCGCCTAAGGCGCTGGGTGTTTCCGCGGGTATTTTGATTGCGATGGGGTTGGTGCCGGGAATGCCGCATCTGGTGTTTCTGAGTTTAGGAGGGGGGGCAGCAGCGGGGGCATTCTGGATCGCTCAGCGCAATCGCAACCGTGAGGATCTGGCGCTGGCGGCACCGGTGGTTGATGAGGTGGCCGCGGACGACAGTGGCGAGCCTCAAGAGCTGGGCTGGGATGATGTCAGTCCGGTCGATATGATTGGGTTGGAAGTGGGTTACCGTTTGATCCCGATGGTTGATCGGGCGCAGGGGGGGCAGCTGTTGGGGCGGATTCGCGGGGTACGCAAAAAGCTCTCGCAGGACCTTGGGTTTCTGGTGCCCGCGGTGCATATTCGCGACAATCTGGATCTGATGCCGGGTGCCTACCGAATTACCCTGATGGGGGTGACGGCTGGTGAGGCGGAGGTCTACCCGGATCGTGAGCTGGCGATTAATCCGGGCCAGGTGTTTGGTAAGGTAAAGGGCATCGAAGGTAAGGATCCGGCGTTTGGGTTGGCGGCGGTCTGGATTGAGCCGGGTCAGAAAGAACATGCGCAGACGCTGGGCTATACAGTTGTCGATGCCAGTACGGTGGTGGCCACCCATCTGAATCAGGTGATGTCGAGTCATGCGCACGAGTTGTTGGGGCACGAGGAGGTGCAGCGGTTGCTGGATCTGCTGGGTAAGAGTTCGCCCAAACTGGCCGAAGAGCTGCCCAATAAACTCTCGGTCAGCAGTTTGCTTAAGGTGTTGCAGGGGCTGTTGAAGGAGCAGGTACCGATCCGCGATATCCGTACAATCGCCGAAAATTTGACGGAATCCTCTGCTGTGAGTCAAGATGTTGTCACCTTGATGGCGTCGGTGCGGGTCGCATTGTCGCGGCTGATCATTCAGGAGATCTACGGTAACGTCCAGGAGTTGCCGGTGATGACACTGGATCCTCAGCTGGAGCAGTTGCTGCTGCAGTCGTTTCAGCAGAGTCAGCAGTCGGGTATCAGCGAAGGCTTAGCGCTGGAGCCGGGTATGGCGGAGCGATTGCAGCGCACGCTGGAGGAATCGGCCGCACGTCTCGAGGCGGAAGGGCGGCCTGCGGTGCTGTTAGTCGCTGCACCGATCAGGCCGTTGATGGCAAAATTTGTGCGTTATGGTACGCAGCCGGTGTCGGTGTTGTCGTACCAGGAAGTGCCGGAAAATAAGCAGGTCACGATTGTGGCTTCGGTCGGTGGATAGGGAGTTGTTGATGACGTTGGTGATGACGATGGTCCAATACGACAGGGTTAAGGGGGCAAGGTGAAAGTCAGGCGTTTTTTTGCTCCGGATATGAGTCAGGCGATGCGGCTGGTGCGCGACGAGGTGGGTTCGGAGGCGATGATCCTGTCGAATACCCGTGTTGCGGGCGGGGTCGAGCTAGTCGTTGCGTTGGAGTCCGATGTCCAGATTGCGCAGTCTCGATCGTCGCAGCCAAAGGCGCCCGCTCGTCAGCAGCCGATCCCTCCGGTCGGGCGTAAGCGTGAGCAGGCTCTGGAGCTGGAGCTGGGGCGGGCCCGCTCTGAGCTTGCTCAACGCCGGCTTGTCGCGGACGAGGGGGTGCCGCAGCTACGGGCGGTCAACAATCGTCAACTGAGTGCTGTTGATGACCAAGCCTGGGATGAGGTGCTGGCGTCACTGCAGAGCGATGCGCCGTCACCCGCAATGGTGCCGGGGCACTTGTCTGGTGCGTCCTCGGCAGCGGCGGATCAGCACGCACTGGAGGCGATGCGGGCCGAAATCGATGATCTTAAACAGTTGCTGCGGCAGCAGCTGGCACGGCGTCCGGCAGGGGGAGCTGAGCTTGATCCGATGCAGGCGCGATTGCGCAGTCGTCTGGAGCGCGTGGGTATAAGCGGCGTGCTGAGTGAGCGACTGATGCGGGCGCTGGAGCCCGGGGTGAGCCTGGAGCAGGCGTGGAAGATCTCGCTAGCGCGGATGGTCGAATCTTTGCCAACGGTCGGCGAGGATGTGGTTGACCGGGGCGGAATCCTGGCGTTCGTGGGCGCTACCGGGGTGGGTAAAACGACCACTATTGGCAAGCTGGCTGCGCGGTATGTGCTCAAGCATGGCAGCTCCGGCGTGGCATTGATTACCACCGATAGTTATCGCATCGCCGCGCATGAGCAGCTGCGAACCTTTGGTCGCATCCTTGATATCCCGGTTCGGGTTGTTGATGAAGGTCATACGCTAGATGATGCGCTGCAGTCGCTGCGGGATCGTCGGCTGGTGTTGATCGACACGGCGGGTATTGGCGGCTCAGATCAGCAGCGTGAGGAGCAGTTTAGGATGTTTGCCCAGTCTGCCTGCCGGATTAAAAAATATCTGGTGTTGCCCTGTACGGCGCAGGAGCAGGTATTGCAGGCCGCGTGTGAGTATTTCAAGCCGATCGGACTGAACGGTGCGGTGCTGAGTAAGATCGATGAGTCGCTGAGTCTGGGTGAGGTGATTAGCACCGTAATCGAGCAGCGATTACCGGTGGCATACCTGGCGGACGGGCAAAAAATTCCCGATAACATCGAGGTGGCTAAGGCGAAGTCACTGGTCAGTCGTGCGGTGGTGCTGGCGAGCGGCAGGGCGGCACGCGCTGAGCCGGAGGTGTTGCGTCCGCAACGCCATGATGCCTTGTGAGGCGGTTATGACGAGTGCGGTGCATCAGGCGCAAGTGATCGCGGTCACGGGCGGTAAAGGGGGGATTGGTAAAACCAATGTCTCGGTTAATTTGGCGGCGGCGCTGGCTCAATCAGGTCGGCGGGTGGTGCTGATGGATGCCGACCTGGGTTTGGCTAATGTCGATTTGCTGCTGGGCCTGCGGCCTAAAAAGAATATCAAAGATCTGCTGTCAGGTGAGTGTGGCTTGAGCGACATCATGGTTTCGGCCGGAGAAAGGTTTATGATAGTCCCTGCATCTTCGGGGACTCAGGCACTGGTTGGGTTGAGTGCGCATGAGCATGCGGAGCTGATTCATGCCTTTGCCGAAATCGCTGACGATATTGACGTGTTGATCGTTGATACCGCCGCGGGAATTTCAGAGTCGGTGGTGAACTTTGTGCGGGCCGCGCAAGAGGCGTTGGTGGTGGTCTGCGATGAGCCGACCTCGATCACCGATGCTTATGCGTTGATTAAGTTATTGAATCGAGACAGCGGTTTGAGTCGGTTCAGGGTGTTGGCTAATATGGTGCGTTCTGATCAGGAAGGACGGAATGTGTTCGCAAAATTAACCACCGTGACGGATCGCTTTCTGGATGTGACGCTTCAATATGTGGGAGCTATCCCTTATGATGAATCAGTGCGTAAAGCGGTTCAAAAACAACAGCCTGTGTTTCGTGCTTTCCCTCGCAGCAAATCGGCGCTGGCATTCGCGCAGTTAGCGGCAAAAGTGTCATGCTGGCCCGTGCTGTCTGCACCTAGAGGGCATTTAGAATTTTTTGTTGAGCGGTTGGTGCGCGGAGCAAGTCAGCGCTGATCGGCTAAGGGGTTGCATGTACAACTTGCAAGGAGCGGAGGATCAATCTGGACTGGTGGAGCGGCATGCCCCCTTAGTGAAGCGCATCGCGCACCATCTGCTGGCTCGACTTCCGTCCAGCGTCCTCGTTGACGATTTGGTTCAGTCTGGCATGATCGGTTTGCTTGAGGCTGCGCGTAAGTATGACCCCAGCAAAGGCGCGAGTTTCGAGACCTACGCAGGCATTCGTATCCGTGGTGCGATCATTGACGAGGTGCGTAAAGGAGACTGGACCCCGCGTTCGGTGCATCGCAACAGCCGTCGTGTGGCTGAGTGTATCAAGCTGGTCGAGTCGCGAACCGGTCGGGATGCTCAGGATGCGGATGTGGCCCGGGAGATGGGTGTAAATTTAGACGGTTACTATGCGTTGCTCAAAGATAGTTGCGGCAGCCGTCTGTTTAGTCTCGATGAACTGCATGAAAGTAATGAGTATTCGACCGGCCAAGAGATCCCCAGTGGTGATGCTCTGCCTGATGAGTTACACCAGGATGGGGCTTTTAAGCGGGCCTTAGCGGCAGCGATAGGGGCTTTGCCAGAGCGTGAGCAGTTAGTGTTTGCGCTCTACTATGACGAAGAGCTGAATCTGAAAGAGATTGGTCAGGTGCTCGGTGTGAGTGAATCCCGGGTCAGTCAGATTCACTCACAAGCGGCGTTACGGTTGAGAGCCAGGTTGGATTCTTGGCGTTGAGCCTCGCGAAACATTGCAAACAGCGTTGGGTTAATACGATTTTAATTTCGCCCATTATTAACCCGGTGTGTTAATAGGAGACGCAAGGGTGCGTCAACATGGGTCGAAGACCAGTGCGAGTCCTTGAAGATTGAGCAGTTCTACGCAGTGGTGGCAGATTTTAGGGGTGGTTGACAAATAGCTATGGAACCTATTTGTCCACCAGGTTAATAGTATACAGAATCGATATATGTGCGGGCTAAGCTCATTGAGCTGGGTAAGACGGAGGTCTCCTTGGATAAAAATTTGAAGATACTTATTGTTGATGATTTTTCAACAATGAGGCGGATTATAAAAAACCTGCTTAGAGATCTCGGGTTTAATAACACGGTCGAAGCCGATGATGGCATGACCGCGTTGCCGGTGCTGCAGTCTGGAGGCATCGATTTTCTGGTGACCGATTGGAATATGCCGGGTATGTCAGGCTTGGAGCTGCTGCAGAAAGTGCGCGCCGATCCGGCGCTGGCCAAGCTGCCGGTGTTAATGGTAACCGCGGAAGCCAAGCGCGAGCAGATCATCATGGCTGCCCAGGCCGGTGTAAATGGCTATGTGGTCAAACCGTTCACTGCCGCCGTTCTTAAAGAAAAAATCGAAAAGATTTTCGAGCGAATTTAGGGAATCGAAGCGATGTCTGGGGACGTAGAAGTAACAGATCTGAAGAGTTTCGAGTTGACCCTTCAGGAAAAAGCACAAGACCTGCTTGGGTTGCTGGATGTTGGCGATTTTGCGGGTGCTATGCGGATTCTGGCAGAGCTCAGTGATGCGCGCAGTACCATGCTCTACCAAGAGGTGGGTCGACTCACCCGGGGGCTGCACGAGGCGATCAAACAGTTTAATTTTGACATTGAAAAGACAGCCGAAAAAGCCTCGGTGCCGGAGGAGGGGGATGCCCTGAATGAGGTATCCAGTGCCCACGACCGTTTGGATTATGTACTGGAACTGACCGAAAGCGCAGCTAATAAGACCATGGACATGATTGACGCCAGCATGCCTATCGCCGATGAGCTGGGCGAGCAGGCACAGATGTTGCGGCAGGATTGGCAGAATATGGCAGATCAGCAGGATTCGATGTCAGCACTCAAGGATCTTGGCCGGACCACCGAAGCGTTTTTATCAGAGATAGAAAAAAACGCCGGGAAGCTGCAGAGTAATTTTACCGAGATATTGCTGGCGCAGGGGTTTCAGGATATTACCGGACAGTTGATCAAGCGGGTTAACGGTCTGGTCAATGATGTTGAGAAGAGCCTGATTACCCTAGTCGCCGTAGCCGGTAAGGTCGACCGCATTAGCGGCATTAAGCATGATTTGGTGTCTGAGGCAGGGAGTCCTGAAGCTGAATATGAGCAGCAACAGCAACAGCAGCAGCAACAACAGCAGAATGTCAAAGGACATGGTCCCGCAGTGCTCAAAGAAGAGGCCGCAGGTGTCGTTACTGGGCAGGATGATGTCGATGACCTGCTGTCGAGTCTCGGGTTCTAAGGAGTTGAATGTATGAGTCTGGATGTAGATGAAGAGATCCTGCAAGACTTCTTAGTGGAGGCGGGTGAGATTCTTGAGCTGCTCTCTGAGCAGCTGGTCGAACTGGAGCACCGCCCACAAGACAGTGAACTACTGAATGCGATATTTCGTGGCTTTCATACCGTTAAAGGTGGGGCTGGCTTTATGCAGCTGACCGCCTTGGTGGCCTGTTGCCATGCGGCTGAAAACGTGTTCGATAAACTGCGTAACAATGAGATTGCGGTCAGTACCCTGCTGATGGATGTGGTGTTGCAAGCGCTGGATACCATCAATGAGCAGTTTGATGGCGTTCGCGCTGGCGAGGCTCCTGTCGATGCTGCGCCTGAGTTGCTTGATGCGCTGGGTGCATTAACCCGTGGCGAGCAACCGGCCGGAATAGTGGCGGCCACTGAGCCTGAGCCGCAGCCCGAGATCGTTGCGGCTGGCTCGGTCGTCGATGCAGATATCGAGTTTGAGCAGTTGCTGGATGCGCTTGGTGAGGGTTCAGCGCCTGCTGCTGCGAGCAGTGATGAGATCACCGACGACGAGTTCGAAGCATTGCTGGATGAGTTGCACGGCAAGGGTCAGCATAGTGGCGTCGTTGGCTCAGCCGTGACTGAGCCCAAGGTCGCTGCTGCCGCTATAACGCCGGCACAAGCTATAGCTACAACTACAACTACAACTACAGCGGCCTCGGCGGATGACGATCTGATCACCGAGGATGAGTTCGACGCGCTCTTGGATGAGCTTCAGGCGCAGGGCAAGGGCGCTTTTGCCGCGCCATCGCCGACGCCTGCCGCGGACCCTGCGACGCCCGTTTCTGCACCTGCACCTACACCCACACCTAAGCCTACACCTACAACTACACCGGCGGCCAAGGCCGAAGCCGCGCAACGACCCGCTGCATCGAGCCCAGTTGAAAGGCCCGTGGTGGCAGAGACCACCGTTCGCGTTGATACCCAGCGCCTCGACGAGATCATGAACATGGTCGGCGAGTTGGTGCTGGTGCGTAATCGGTTGGTTCGTTTGGGGGCCACCGTTGCTGATGAAGAGGTGGGTAAAGCCGTAGCCAGTCTGGATATGGTGACTGCTGACCTGCAGATGTCGGTGATGAAAACCCGGATGCAGCCGATCAAAAAAGTGTTTGGGCGCTTCCCCCGGGTGGTGCGTGATCTAGCCCGGACGCTGAGCAAAGAGATCAACCTGGAACTGCGCGGTGAAGAGACCGATCTGGATAAAAATCTGGTCGAAGCTCTGGCCGATCCGTTGGTTCACCTGGTCCGTAATGCGGTTGACCATGGTGTTGAAACACCGGATGTGCGTGAGGCCGCTGGCAAATCCAGAGTCGGCGTTGTCATTCTCTCGGCGGAACAAGAGGGTGATCATATTCTGCTATCGATCGCTGACGACGGGGCTGGCATGGATGCCGATAAGCTGCGTGCGCTTGCGGTCGAGAAAGGGATGATGGATCAGGACTCCGCGGACCGTTTGAGTGATAACGATGCTTTTAATCTGATTTTTGCTGCCGGATTCTCAACCAAGAAAGAGATCTCCAATGTCTCTGGGCGTGGGGTGGGGATGGATGTGGTCAAAACCAAGATCACCCAGCTTAACGGCACCCTGAGTATCGACTCCGTACCCGGGCAGGGATCTCGTATCGAGATCAAAGTGCCGTTAACACTGGCGATCATGCCGACGTTGATGGTGATGCTGGCTGATCAGGCCTTCGCGTTGCCGTTGGTGAGTGTCAATGAGATCTTTCATCTGGATTTGACCCAAACCAATGTCATCGATGGCCAGGAAGTGGTCGTGGTGCGAGAAAAGGCGTTGCCGCTGTTTCACCTCAAACGTTGGCTGGTAAGCGGTTGTGTTGGGGAGCAGTTGCCCGATACCGGGCATGTTGTTATCGTCACTGTGGGTACCCAGAGGGTGGGCTTTATCGTCGATCAGCTGGTCGGCCAGGAGGAGGTCGTGATCAAGCCTTTAGGCAAGATGTTGTTGGGCACGCCGGGGATGTCCGGAGCCACGATCACCGGTGACGGTCGCATTGCTCTGATTCTTGATATTCCCAGTCTGTTGAAGCGTTATGCCTCTCATTGATGTTTAAACACGGGCAGGGGTCACGGGGCGCTGCTGGCTGTAGGAGTTATCGATGACCGTCAAAGTCCTTGTTGTTGATGACTCCGCATTTTTTCGGCAGCGTGCCAGTGCCATACTGAATGCGGATCCCCGCGTGACCGTAGTCGGTACCGCCGAGAATGGCAGAGTAGCGATTGAGCAAGCGCAGCGGCTCAAACCCGATGTGATCACGATGGATTATGAGATGCCGGTAATGAATGGCATCGTCGCTCTGATTGAGATCATGCGCCTCTGCCCGACGCCGGTGCTGATGTTTTCCTCATTGACCTATGAAGGCGCCCGAATCACCCTGGAGGCGCTGGAGGCAGGGGCGGTTGATTACCTGCCCAAGAGTTATGATCGTATGGCTCAGGGTCATGGGGGTCTGGAGCAGGTGCTGGTCGAGCGGGTATTGGCAGTGGCGCGTAGTCGGGTGGGTCGTACCCCGCAGTTCGCCTCTCCGGCGCCCGCTATGGCCCCCTGTTCTTCATCTGCCAGCCTCTCCCGATCGCAACCGGTGCCGTATAAGTCGCAGCTCAGGGGTGCGACTAGCGCGACAGTAGCGGCGTCACCTGCGCCCAGAGCGGGGAGCTTAGCCAAGCAGTGTAAACTGGTTATCTTGGGTACCTCAACCGGCGGTCCGGTCGCGATTCAGAAGATTCTTACCCGTCTGCCTGCCGATTTTCCGTTGCCGATATTGATCGTGCAGCATATGCCCAAGACCTTTACCGGCGCTTTTGCCGAGCGCTTAAATCAGCAATGCCAGCTTCGGGTTCGTGAGGCCTGTGAGGGTGATCGGCTAGAGCCTGGCTTAGCACTGCTGGCTCCGGGAGGGGTGCAGATGCTGGTGGATGCGCGTCAGGGAGGGCGGGTTCGAATCATGGCCGGGGATGAGCGGCTTAACTATAAGCCCAGCGTCGATATCACTTTCGGTTCAGCGGCTAAGGCCTATGCTAACCAGGTGCTGGGTATCGTTTTAACCGGTATGGGCGCTGATGGTCGCGATGGCGCGCGCATGCTCAAGACCAGTGGTTCGATGATCTGGTCCCAAAGTGAGCAAAGCTGCGTGATTTATGGCATGCCAAAGGCGATTGCTGAGGCGAAGCTTTCGGACCTCATTGTCGATCTGGATAATGTCAGTAGTTATCTGTTGTCGGTGCTGGGGCGCTGATGGATCGTCTTAGTCTGCTAGGTATTTTGCTGGTTCTGGGGGCTATCTTTGGTGGCCAGATGGTTGATGGTGGCCAGCTCGATACGCTGCTTAATGGCGCGGCTGCTATCATCGTTTTTGGCGGTACCCTGGGGGCTGGCTTATTGCAATTTTCGCTGCCTGAAGCGCGCCGGGCTGTGCATATGCTCAGTTGGGTTTTTTCGCCCCCAGCGCTTAACTTTGCCCAGGGTGCGGAGAAACTGGTTGGCTGGAGTATGCAGTCGCGGCGTTTTGGTTTACTCGGATTGGAGCGACAAGCCGAGCTTGAGCAGGACCTGTTTCTGCGCAAGGGGTTACAGTTGATTGCCGACGGTGTTGAGAAAGAGACGATCCGTGACATCATGGAGATCGAGTTGAATATTCGCGAGCAGCGTGATCTGCAAGCGGCTCGGGTGTACGAGAGTATGGGGGGGTATGCGCCTACCATCGGTATTATTGGTGCGGTGCTGGGGTTAATTCATGTGATGAGCAACCTTTCTGATCCCGAAACCCTGGGCAGCGGGATCGCGACCGCATTCGTCGCGACGGTGTATGGGGTTGGCATAGCCAACCTGGTGCTGCTGCCGATTGCAGGCAAGTTAAGGTCGATCATTCATATGCGTTATCAGTACCATGAGATGATGCTCGAGGGGTTTTTATCGGTTGTACAGGGGCATAATCCTGCGGCTATACGGTTGCGCTTGGAAAGTTACCTCAAGTAAGGGTGGATTAAATGGCCAGGCGATTTCAAGGGCGTGAACCCCGGGTTGGTAGTGATCGATGGATCGTTTCCTATGCCGATTTTATCACCCTGCTGCTGGCCTTTTTCGTGGTGATGTACTCTATATCCTCGGTCAATGAAGGCAAGTATCGGGTGTTGTCTGATTCGCTATCCGGCATCTTCCTTGGCTCTGAGCGGAGTTTTGATCCGGTACCGGTCGGCGATCTTTCGCTGCGCCAGCCTAACCGCGATATCGGCTTGTTGGATCAGTCGCCTGAGTTGCAACCGGGTCGGATCGAACCGGCCGCGGACGACGCTCAGGCATTGGTGCAGATCCAGTCCGACGCCAAGGCACGTTTTCAGGAGCTGATCGCAGATGGCGCGTTATCGATATCGGCGAATAAATTGTGGCTGGAGATCGAGATCGGTTCGGGGGTGCTGTTTGCAAGCGGCAGCGCCACGCCCAGTCTGAGCGCTGATCCGCTTTTAGAGGCGCTGGCTACCTTGCTAAAGCCGTATCTGAACCCGCTGCACGTCGAAGGCTATACCGATAATCAGCCGATCCAGAGCGAATTGTATCCGTCTAACTGGGAGCTGTCGGCAGCGCGTGCGGCCGGCGTGGTGCGGATGCTGGCGCACTTCGGGGTTGAACCGGAGCGCATGGCGGCGGTGGGTTATGCCCAGTATCAGCCAAAGGTCAGCAATCTCAGTGCCAGAGGCCGGAGCAAAAACCGCCGTGTGGTGATCATTGTTTCTCGCGATGCCGGGGTGCAGCGCGCACTGTCGGGTTACGGCAGTGGCTCCATCACCGAGGACGCGGTGGAGACTATTTTGCAACAGCGCCGCGAGTTCTCGGAGGCCGTCGCCACCAAGCCGGAAGTGCAACGTATTGAAACTGAATCGGGTGGTCTATTGTTCACTCGTGGCGAATCACAATAACCTACGTAAGGGGAGCAGCGGGTGCATATCTGGGCAGTAGCCAATCAGAAGGGCGGAGTGGGGAAGACGACAACAGTCGTCACCCTGGCTGGCTTGCTGGCAGATCAGGGGTTGGACGTATTGCTGCTCGACCTTGATCCGCACGGCTCCTTGACCAGTTATTTTCGCTACGATCCGGATGCTTTGGAGCGGTCGGCTTATGATCTGTTTGAGCCCTCGGTCACCTCGGCGGAACAGGTCGAACGGTTGTTACTCGATACCAGTCATGCACGTATCACCCTGATTCCGGCATCAACCGCCATGGCGACACTGGAGCGTAAATCGATTGGCAGCGAGGGCATGGGGTTGGTGGTTTCCCGGGCCCTGGCGCATCTGTGGGACCGGTTTGATTATGTATTGATCGATAGTCCGCCGGTATTGGGGGTGTTGATGGTTAATGCGCTGGCCGCCTGTAAGAGGCTGATTGTACCGGTGCAAACGGAGTTTTTGGCTATCAAAGGGCTGGAGCGGATGGTGCGCACCTTAGCGATGATCAACCGTGCCCGCCGCGAGAAGCTGCAGTACCATATATTACCCACATTTTTTGATCGTCGTACCCAGGCTTCGGTGCAGAGTTTACGGTTGATCAAACAGACCTATCCCGATCAGATCGCACACTCGGTTGTTCCGGTGGATACCAAGTTCCGTAATGCCAGTGCCGTAGGTGTGGTGCCATCGGTTATGGACCCCGCAACCCACGGTGTACGGGCATACAGTATGCTGCTGCGTTGGCTGCAGCAGCAGGAGCAGCAGCAGACGCTGCAGCAATCCAGAGCGCAGATCTTAACCAAGTGATAGTGGCATCGTTATGAATCCGAGTAGTCGTTCTCCTGCCCCTCAGGCACTGCAGGGCAGGCCGGTTGCCGTTACGGCCACGATCGCGCCGCAGCGGGCAGTGCAGGACTATCTCAATGCGTTGCTGCAGGATGCGACCTCACTGGCCCATGCCGAAGATGCGCCTGTAGTCTCAGATGTAGCTGTCGTCTCAGATGCAGCTGTCGTCTCAGATGTGGCTGTCGTCGCAGATGTAGCCGTAGTCGCAGATGTAGCGGTAGTCTCAGATGTAACTAAAGTCGACACTGCGCCGGTAGCTGTTGCGGTACCTGAGTTAGCACCCGAATTAGCGGCTGAGGCTACAGTGCAGCTCAGCCCCGCAGAGAGTTGGAGTAATGGCCGTCCCGCCTGGGCTCAGCAGCGTTTTCAGTGTCTATTATTTAAGGTCGCGGGTTTAACCCTGGCTGTGCCTCTGGTCGAGCTGGGAGGGGTTTTAGAAATGGAGCAAGAGTTGCGGCCACTATTTGGCCAGCCTGATTGGTTTATGGGCTTGCTGCCTTCGAAAACCGCGGGTACAGTCAAGGCCATCGATACTGCGCGCTGGGTGATGCCGGAAAAATATTCGTCAGTGCTAAGTAAAGACTTTAAGTATTTGATTATGCTGGCATCCAGCGAATGGGGCATGGCTTGCCATGCGGTAGAAGAAGCGATCACTCTTGAACCCGATCAGGTTCGCTGGAGAGGTGACCGCAGTCGCCGTCCCTGGCTCGCCGGGACGGTGATTGAGCATATGTGTGCCATCATGGACGTAGCTGCGTTGTTGCAACTGCTTGAGCAGAGTCGGGTTGATAGCCCGGATGTTTCATGAAGGGATCGAAATTTCTGGGCACGCTGGCTAAGCAGTTGGCCCGATCTCCCGCAAGGCCTTGGTGGTTCCAAGGCTTAAGGGAGATCGGGCCAAATGCAACGGCAGAGGGTTCAGAAAATCGATCAGCATTATCGGTTACAAGGTGTAGCTTTCTAATATCAGTATGGGCTCAGTAAACATAGGTGTTTCAGGTCAGTTTTTAGCGCCTTTGTGAAAAATCCGGGCTAGTACCCCGCGTCGTTAAGTTAACCGTTATTTGTTCAGGCGAAAGCCGGATAAGAGGAATAGGGGATGGGAAGTATTAAGGCTTCTAGAGGTAGTGAAGATCCGGTACTGCAGTACGTAACGTTCCTGTTGCAGGACGAAGTTTATGGTATCAATGTGATGCAGGTTCAGGAGGTGTTGCGTTATAGCGAGGTGGCTCCTGTCCCCGGTGCGCCCTCTCATGTTTTGGGTATCATTAACCTGCGCGGAAACGTGGTGACGGTTATCGATACCCGCCAGTGTTTCGGTCTAATGACCCAGGAGGTGACGGATCATACCCGTATCGTCATTATTGAGGTCGATAAACAGGTGATTGGGATCCTGGTCGACGCGGTGTCCGAAGTGGTTTACCTGAACCAGTCAGAGATCGAAAAAGCCCCCAATGTCGGCACCGATGACAGTGCCAGGTTTATTCAGGGTGTTTGTCATAAGGATGACCGGCTATTGATTTTGGTTGAGCTCGACAAGATGCTGAGCGATGATGAGTGGTCTGAAATCGGCATGATATAAATTGAGGATTGGGTCGTAGGTGATGATTCCCTGGTTATGGCTGGTGGTTGCGCTGTTGGCGATCGGGTTGCTGGCGACTCTTATCTTGCTATTTCGGCTGCAACGTAAGCTCGGTGTGCAGCAGCGCAGCTATCAGGCGTTACTCAACGTGTTACGAAATGAGATCCGGATCACCAACAGTGGCGCGATGGGGATGGGGCGGCGGCTTAAGCAGGTTGAACAGCGGCTCAATATTACCGCTGAGAAACAGCTGGAGATGGAGAATCGCGACCCAGGCGCGCTGGCTTACAATCAGGCGGCTAAATTGATGGAGATGGGGGCGGATGTTGAAGACCTGATCGGCTCCTGCGGCATCGCTCGCCCTGAGGCTGAGTTAATGGCGTTGCTGCACCGGGAGATTAAAGGTGCGGCTGGGTTGAAGTTGGATCGTTAACAGGATTGTCGCTGCGCAGGCTGTAGGCGAAAGCAATCACCTCGGCGATCGCTTTGTAGAGCGACTCCGGAATATCCTGGCCCAGTTGTAGCAGCGCCAGCATCTCTACCAGCGCCGGATCTTCGTGAATGAAAATGCCGTGTTCTGCGGCGATTCGTATAATCTCTTCTGCGACCAGTCCTTTGCCCTTGGCGGAAAGGTAAGGCGCACGTTTCTGGTCGTAGGTGAGTGCGACTGCGGTGCGGGGCGTGGCAGGATTATCGTTCATGTCGTGATATCGATCAGTTGGCGGCGAGGTGAGGTGGGTCTGTTACCGGTCTCTGGTAATCGTTCACGTATTCCCAGGGTCTTAATCTTTAAACCGATGGATTCCAGGCGTTGCTGCAGTTGGTCTAGTTGCTTCTCCAATCGCTGGCGCAGCACGGCGTCGCCGGACCAGATGATACTTATCTGCTCTGCCTCCAGGGTGAGCTCAGCCTCGAGAATTCTGTTGTCATCAACTTCGAAATTTAGCCGGACCTGCCAGCGATAAAGCATGTTCTCTGTTTCAGTACTGTCAGCATACTCATCGCGTTGAATTTTTAGGTGTAAGTTTTCGGTTTTACCCTGCCAGAGGATGGGCACGTCCAGCGCCAGGGTACGGCTTTGTTCGGCTCCCGTTTCCTGCGTTTGGGTGCCGAGGCTGGTGATCTGGTTGACCAGAACACGACTTAGTGCTTGCTGGGTCAGTACGTTGATGCGTTCGCTCAGTGCAGACGGAAGCTCCCGCGGGTTACCGCTCTGGCTGCCATTCTGGCCCAGTTGCTGGATAACTTTTAACAGGATCGCCTTATGGTCCTGGTTGATGTTTTGAGTGTTGCTCTGTGCTAATTTGCTTTCCAGCAGGGTGCCGCTGTTTTGCACCTGCTGCTTGACGCTGGCGGCATCAGTTTGTAGCGGGCGTGTTAATGACCCGCCCAGGAGTATCTGGAACAGGCTAAATAGCAGGGGTTTGGCCTGTTGCAGTTGACCGCTGGTCTGGGCACTGGAGAGTAAGTTTAACAAGGCTGCAGGGGGTTGCTGCTGCGGCAGGTGTTCCCGCAGCGCCTGCTCAATCGCACCGGTTTTGGCGCTGGGAAGTTCTGCCCAGAGTTGCCCCTGAGAATCCCGAACCAGTTGCATCTGAGTGCCCTGGGGGAGTGGGCGGGGGCTGATGAACTCAAGCTTGTGGCCCTGCTGCAGGTTGATGCGGATCTCGTGGGAAGCGTTTGCAGGGTTGGTTGCGGAGGATGCTTGGGCGCTGACTTGAGTCGCCACTGTAGCCGCAGCCAGCGACGGGTTTGGAAGTGGCGCGCTGAGGGGGGCGTTGGCCGCAGAGGAGCTGGCTCTGGAGCTCAGGACGGTGCCGTTGAGGCGCTCGCCCGGGTCGATACGGATGCCTGTCTCTGGCTTCAGTGGCGGTATGGCGACGCGTTCAATGGCGGTGTTAATAGGGCTCGGATGGTTCGTTTGCGCTAGGCTCGGTCTGCTTCCGGGCCCGCTTGGCAGCGATGCGGGCGGTATCGTTGGGCCCGTGTTAAGGGGGCGGGCCTGGCTCGGTGCTTCAGCGGTAACGGCCGGGTTGGTTGGAAGTTGCGCGGGTTGTAGTTGTTGTAGTTGTTGCCTGATCGCGGGGGCGGGCAGCTGTTGTAACAAAATTCGATTGTCACTGCCGCGGCTGAGCTGGATGCTGCTGCCTGGGTCGAGCGGTTTATTGCTGAGCAGTTCAAACAGACGTCCCTCCAGCCGGATCTGGATTTTATAAACCTCGGGTTGGGTTACCGGCACGGAGGAGGCTGCTGTTGAGGATGCGGGTGTTGAGGCTGTCACGGGTGTAGACGTTGGTGTGGATGATGCTGCGGCGAGCGGGAGGCTGGGTAGAAGTGCCGCAGTAGCGCCTCGTGTAGGCGCCGTGCTGGCTTGACCGTTGAGTGCGGCGTTGCCTTGGGGGAGCGGCGTGCTGAGCTGCGCACTGACCTGAACGACCAGGGCTGTACGGGGCAGTCCCTGGCTCAATAAGGCCTCCAGGCGCTGAGGGTTTGACACTACGCCAGCGGGCTGCGGTGGGCGCTGGGAAGGGTTGGCTGGGTTGACCAAAAACGGCTCCGGAAAAAATATTTACACTGGCCCTGATGAAGGTGGCCGCAAGGCTCCGCCTGCACCGATTATTCGTATATAATGCGCTGATTTACTCAGTTAAGAAAGGCGCTAGGAGGCTGTCGGACTTGGCTGGACGTTGCTAGGGAAAGCGATTTGAGGCAGGTTTTTCGATCTTGTGGGCGAATAGGGAGCTATTTAATCCACCAGACCCTGAACAGATGGCCACGCTCGGATTTTCCGCAGTCGCTCAGTGTTAAGTCCGGTAGGCTCCTGGTTAATAGTGCGTTAACTCTCAATATAAGGTTTCGTCGATTTTGACTACCCCCCTGCTAGAGGTAAAAGAGCTGTTCTGTGAGCGAGATGAGCGGGTGCTTTTTGAAGACCTCTGCTTCTCCCTTAATCCGGGTGAGATCATTCAGGTTGAAGGTCCCAACGGTAGCGGTAAAACCACCTTGCTGCGTATTCTTAGTGGACTTTCTCAGGCATTCGAAGGTGATGTTCTGTTCAATGGCCAGTCCGTCTCGGAGGCGCGTGACGAATTTTTATCCTCGCTGCTTTACTTTGGCCACCTGCCGGGGGTTAAAGCAACCCTGACTCCGGAGGAGAACTTGCGCTGGTATTGCGCTCTGCATCCGCATACCCGAACCGAAGGGATCTCTGCAGCACTCGCCAATGTTGGACTGTATGGCTATGAAGATGTCCCTTGTCACTCGCTATCCGCAGGACAGAATCGACGCGTGAGTCTGGCTCGGTTGCATCTTAGCGATGCCCCCTTATGGATTCTGGATGAGCCTTTTACTGCGATCGATAAGCGCGGTGTAGCGCGCAAGGAGGCCCTGATTGCAAGTCACGCGGAGCAGGGCGGAAGTGTGATTCTGACGACGCATCATGAGTTGGGGCTGCGGGATAATTTACGCCAGGTTTCGCTGGGTTCACCGGTGGAGGTGGTCTGATGCTTAATGATCCGCAGAACTTATCACTGACCCGGGTGTTTTGGATCACCCTCAAACGTGATCTGATGTTGGCTTACCGACGTCGTAATGACCTGGTCAGTCCGTTGATGTTTTTCTTGATGGTGGCGACGCTATTTCCGCTGGGGGTCAGCCCTGATCCGCAGTTTTTGTCGCAAGCGGCGGCCGGAATTGTCTGGGTGGCGGCGCTGTTGGCAACTTTATTGTCAATGGACAGTCTATTTAGGTCAGACTTTGACGATGGCTCGCTTGAGCAGATGCTGCTTAGCCCGCAACCGTTAGCTCTGCTGGTGTTTGCAAAGATTTGTGCGCATTGGATGATCAGCGGTCTGCCGCTGACGTTAATGGCGCCGTTATTGGCGGTGATGCTGTTTCTGCCGGAGCAGGGTATGTCGGCGATGGTTATCAGCTTGCTGTTAGGCACGCCAACGTTGAGTCTTATAGGTGCTATCGGAGCCGGGTTGACGGTTGGGTTGCGCAAGGGCGGGGTGCTGATCTCGTTGCTAGTGTTGCCCCTGTATATTCCGGTGCTGATTTTTGGAACGGGCACGGTGCAGGCGGCTTCGGCTGGCTTGCCGGTTGGGGGTTACCTCGCCATCCTCGGTGCCATTTTAGCCTTGGGGATGGTGCTGGCACCGGTTGCTGTCGCCGCCAGCTTACGTATTAGCGTCAGTGACTAATCGATTATTTAAGTGAGAGTGTAACAATGGCCAACACATGGAAGATGCCCACGTGGTTTTACCGTCTTGGATCACCACGCTGGAGTTTTGAGATCATGGGTAAACTGCTGCCCTGGTTTGTTATCGCAACCGTGGTGCTGATGGGCGGTGGAATTATCTGGGGGCTGGCGTTTGCACCGGCCGACTATCAGCAGGGCAACAGTTTTAGAATTATCTATATCCATGTGCCATCGGCCATCTTGGCCCAATCATGCTACATGTTGATGGCCGTTGCGGGTGCTATCAGTCTGATATGGAAGATGAAAGTGGCGGACATGGTTGCTAAGAGCTGCGCCCCGATCGGTGCCACTTTGGCCGTTTTGGCGCTTGCAACCGGCGCGATCTGGGGCAAGCCGACCTGGGGCACCTGGTGGGTTTGGGACGCCCGTCTGACCGCGATGCTAATTTTGCTGTTTCTGTACATCGGTGTTTACACCCTGCATTCGGCGATTGAAAATGAGATTACCGCGGGCAAGGCGGGGGCCGTGTTGGCCTTGGTTGGCATGGTCAATATTCCGATCATCAAGTACTCAGTAGAGTGGTGGAATACACTACATCAAGGCTCAACCTTTACCGTCACCGAGAGGCCCAAGATGCCACCGGAGATGTGGATTCCATTGCTGGTTATGGTGGTGGGTTTTTACTGCTTCTTCACGGTGGTGTTGATGTTGCGTACCCGTGCAGAAATTTTAAAGCGGGAGAAGCGTACGGGCTGGGTTAAAGAACTGGTGGAGGCGCACTGATGCATTTCAATTCGTTTGCTGATTTTATCGCGATGGGCGGCCACGGCCTGTATGTCTGGCTGGCTTATTCAATCGCATTGGTTGTCATCGTCTTTAATGTGCTTAGCCCGATTCTGCGTAAGCGCCAGTTTATCGCCGAGTATAAGCGCAGACTCAAGCGCGAACAGCGCCTGAGTGAGAGTCGGACCGCGGAGTCTGCTGAATGATGCGGCTAAACAGCTTGAGACAACTAAACAGGGAACAATGTTAATGAAACGAACCATGCGATTGATGGCGATGCTGGGTTTGCTACTGGCCTCCTGGTCGGCCCAGGCGGTGATCGAAACCTATCAATTTAAAAATGAACAAGAGAAGCAGCAGTACAAAGTATTGGTTGAGGAGCTACGTTGCCCTAAGTGTCAGAATCAGAACCTGTCGGGTTCTAATTCTCCCATTGCCGAAGATATGCGCCGCGAGATTCACCGGATGGTGAGCGAAGGTCAAAGTAGTCAGACTGTTATTGATTTTATGGTGGCGCGTTATGGTGACTTTGTGAACTATCGCCCGCGGCGGGATTCCAGCACGATGCTGCTATGGTATGGCCCGATCGCGATGTTGGTGATCGGGGCTCTGGTTGTGCTGCTGGTGAGCCGGCGTAAACGCGGGGGGTCCGATGCAGATGTTAAGGCTATAGATCCAGCGGCCCAGGAAAAACTCAAACGTTTACTGGATGATAAGGATGCCCGCTGAGTGGCGTTGCAGAGGCTAGCAGGTTGATCTATGAGTATTCGTGACGGTTTGATTGTTGCAGGGATAGTGATCCTGGCACTGGTGCTGGCGGACTTGATTCGACGCTATCTGAAGCGGGATAAATTACGTTTGTCGATTGATGACCAGTTTAGAAATTTGCCGGACGTTGATCTCAGCCCAGAGCTTCCTAACGGAGGCGCTCGCGCGGTTGATACCCTGTCAGAGAATTCACCCTTGGCGAAGGCTGAGGAGGCGTCCTCTGACCGTGTAAAGGCTGTGGCTGCGGGGGCTAGGGAACACCAAGCCGAACCTGCTGGCGAACCATGTTCTGAGCCAGAAACCTGGGTAATCGACCCCATTTTGAGCTGTAGCAGAGAGCCTGACGATCAGGTTGATCTGTTGTTAGAACGTGAGTTTAAAGGGGTGGGTAAGGGCGAAAGTCATGGCCTGAGTCCGCTTGCCCCGTTCACAGCCGCACAGCTGGACCCTGTGGGTGATGTCAGCAGCACGGCTAAGGAGCCTGACTGCGCCGGACAGGAGGATACTGCGGAAGCCGATGGCTTTCTGTCCGTCCCCGCATTTGCTGCCGGTACTGCCCCCGTTACTGCGCCCGATACTACGCCCGATACTACGCCCGTTACTGTGCCCGTTACTACAGGGTCAAAAGCTGCCAAGGCGGTACTGGGCTTAGTGACGGATTCTGATTCAGATCTGATCGATCTGGAGCGGCCGGTGCATGAGTTGCTCCAGGCACGCCACTCCGCGCGCTCGACCGTCGCTACCGAAAAACCTGTAGAAAAACCTGCAGAAAAACCTGCGAAAACCATCACCGAGCCCTCTGTTGCGCGGAAAACGTCAGCGAAGCGCGCCCCGGCAGTTCGCAAGCCTGAATCGCAGCCGAGTTTCTTCGACCTCGATCCGGACCTGGCGCCTATCATTGAGGCTGCTGTTAAGCCTGCACCCAAGCCAAAATCACGGCGGCGGAGAAAGAAAGTAGAGCAGGTTGAAGCCGAGCAAAGCGCCCTCGAGGCTTCGGTTGAAAGTGCGCCGGAAGAGCAGGTGTTGGTTATCAATGTGCTGGCCAAGCACGCACCTTTCTCGGCACCGACGCTGTTCAAGTTGGTTGAAGCCTGCGGTTTAGAATTTGGCGCCATGGATATCTTTCATCGTTATGAGCAGGCCAAGGGTCAGGGGGCGCTGCAGTTCAGCATGGCCAACGCTGTTCGGCCGGGCACCTTTGATCCGAGTCAACAGCCGTCCGCATCGACGCCCGCAGTGACGTTTTTTTTACGCCTGGCGGATCCTACCGACCGGATGAGCGCACTGGAGTGTATGCTGGCTACGGCGCAATGTGTGGCCGATAATCTTGGCGGTGAACTCAAAGATGAGAATCGCAGCAGTTTACGCACCCAGACTATCGAGCACTATCGGCAGAAAGTACGTGAGTTCGAACGTAAAGCGCTCACCCGGCGTAGCTGATTTACCGCCTAGTTTTGGATCACCCCGATGCCCCAACCGACTGTTGAACAGCAACTCGCGACTCTGCGTCGTGAAATTGATGAGCATAATTTCCGTTACTACGCAGAAGACGCGCCCTCTATTCCTGATGCCGACTATGACCGTCTGTTTCAACGTTTACTGCGGCTAGAAGAGCAGTATCCAGAACGGGTTACTCCCAGTTCCCCCACTCAGCGAGTAGGTGCTGCTCCGTTGTTGACCTTTGCTCAGGTTCAGCATGCGGTGCCGATGCTGTCGCTGGGTAACGCGTTCAGTGATCAGGATCTGGCCGATTTTGACCGCCGCATCCACGATCGCTTAAGCCTCCCTGATACGCAGTTGATCGAATACGGTGCCGAGCCCAAGTTGGATGGCATCGCCGTCAGTTTGATGTATGAGGATGGCTTGCTGGTGCGTAGCGCAACCCGGGGCGATGGTGAAACCGGTGAAGATATCAGCCTCAATGTGCGTACGATTGACGCGATACCGCTGCAGCTGCGTGGCGACGGCTGGCCGCGCCGGTTGGAGGTACGGGGTGAGATCTTTATGCCCAAGGCGGGGTTTGAGGCGCTCAACAGACGGATGCATGAGGCCGGTGCGAAGCCCTTCGTTAATCCCCGCAATGCCGCTGGCGGCAGTCTGCGCCAGTTGGACTCGGCGGTTACTGCGACCCGTCCCCTGAGTTTCTGTGCCTACGGTTTCGGCCTGCTGGAACAGGGTGAACTGCCGGGTAAGCATACCGAACTGCTGAAGCAATTTAATACCTGGGGGCTGCCGATCAACCCCGAGATGCGCTGTCTGGAGGGTCTTGACGCCTGTCTGGCTTACTACCAGCAGCTGGCCGAAAAGCGCGATCAGCTCGGTTACGACATCGACGGCATCGTGTTTAAGGTCAATCAACGTGAGCAGCAGCGGCAGCTGGGATTTGTCGCCCGTGCACCGCGTTGGGCGATTGCACGCAAATTTCCGGCGCAGGAGGCGACGACGCAACTGCTGGGTGTCGATTTTCAGGTGGGACGGACCGGTGCCGTGACTCCGGTGGCACGACTGGATCCGGTATTTGTGGGTGGTGTCACGGTCAGCAATGCGACGCTGCACAATATGGATGAGATCGAACGTCTGGATGTGCGGATCCGTGATTGGGTGCAGGTGTGCCGCGCCGGGGATGTCATTCCAAAAGTGGTACGTGTGGTGCTGGAAAAGCGTCCGGCGGATACGTTGCCGGTTGTGCTGCCTGAACACTGCCCGGAGTGTGGGGCGCAAGTGGAGCGTTCTGAGGATCAGGCTGCAGCGCGTTGCAGCGGCGGCATCAGTTGTTCGGCGCAACGCAAGCAGGCGATCAAGCACTATGCCTCGCGCAAGGCGATGGATATTGACGGGCTGGGGGATAAGTTTGTCGATCTGTTGGTGGATAAGGGGCTGGTAGCACAGTTGGCCGACCTCTATTGTTTGGATCGTTGTCGCGTCGCAGGCCTCGGCGGCAAGGGTGATAAGTCCGCAGATAATTTGATCGAGGGTCTGCAGCAGAGCAAACAAACCACCCTGGCGCGGTTTCTTTACAGCCTGGGCATCAGAGAGGTGGGTGAGGCGACTGCCGCGTCACTTGCTAAGCACTTCCTGAGCCTCGATGCGATCCAGCATGCCGATGCCGAAGCCTTGCAACAGGTGCCTGATGTGGGGCCCGTGGTGGCCCATCACCTGGCGCTGTTCCTGCGTCAGCCACATAATATCGAGACGATCGATGCGCTCTTGGCCGCAGGCGTTCACTGGCCCGCTATCGAAGCAGCGGCACAACAGCCACAGCCCTTGGCGGGGCAATCCTACGCCATCACCGGCAGCTTTACCGCGATGGCCCGGCCTGAAGCCAAGGCCCGGCTCGAAGCGCTCGGTGCCAAGGTCACGACTGGCGCCCCTTCATCCAAAACCGATGCGCTGATTGCCGGTGCTAAGGCCGGGTCCAAACTGGCCAAAGCCGAAGCCCTGGGGGTGGCGGTATGGGATGAAGCACGGTTGCTGCAGCTACTGGAGCAGGACGTATGAAGATCCCTTACCAACAGCTGAGTGCCGAGGCGCTGCAAGGCTTGCTGGAAACGTTCGTTTGCCGTGAAGGCACCGACTACGGTGAGCGAGATTATTCGTTGCAGGATAAGATTGATCAGGTACTGCTGCAGCTGCAGCGTGGCAAGGTCGTGATCTGCTACGACAGCTTTCTGCAGAGCTTTAGCATCGTCACCGAACAGGTTTATCGCAGCTCCCACGAACTGCAACAATAACCCCACTGTTCATTCTCAGTTCAGTGATCTAGGCTTATCCTCAATCCTGCGTAATGTCTACGTTATCCTTAAGCCGCAACTGCTTAGGCTGTTTTGGGATGCGTTCTGCAGAGGTCACTATGGAAAATTTAGATCAGCTTATCGCCACCCTCGCGTTAACTCTGGGGGTCGGTTGGGCCAGCGGTATCAATTTATACGCGACCGTGCTGATGCTGGGGGTGTTGTCCAACTCAGGGCACATCGATCTGCCTCCCGAGCTGGCCGTGGTGGGAGATCCGCTGGTGCTGATGGCCGCAGGTTTTATGTATGTGGTGGAGTTCTTTGCTGACAAGATCCCCGGGGTCGATACCGGCTGGGATACGCTGCATACCTTTATCCGGATTCCGGCGGGCGCGGCACTGGCGGCGGCAGCGGTGGGTGATGTTAATGTCGCGGTCGAGATTGCGGCGGCGCTGGTGGGCGGCGGCTTGGCAACCGGAAGTCATGCCCTAAAGGCCGGTAGTCGGGTGATGATCAATACCTCCCCAGAGCCCTTTAGCAACTGGGCAGCATCGGTGGGGGAGGATCTGGTTGTCATCGGCGGGGTCTGGACGGCATTAAATCACCCTTATGGATTCCTCGGTCTGTTGCTGCTGTTTGTGCTGCTGCTGGTCTGGCTACTACCGAAAATACTCCGGGGGATTCGCCGCGTATTCGGTTTTTTAATGGGCTTGTTTGGGGTAAAACCTGATCAGCCGTCGGCGGATGTCGGTTCAAATGTCAGGCCGGATGAAAATAAGCGGCAGAGCGACGTTATTCATCTGCCGCACTCCCCCTCAGAGCCGCCCTCCAGGCTGGGCTCTTAGCGGGGGCGTCTTTTTAGAGAGTTAGACCGTTTAGGCGGTTTAGCCCCTGTCGCTCATTAGCGCAGGCGTACGTAATCCTCGTCACCACGAGCTTCAGTGACTCATGCAGTCCTATGCGTGAGTGCATTTGACCGATAGTAACGCTGCCATTATGCCCAGCGCTCATGGGCGGTTTCGTTGGCCACCATATGCACCAGATCGGTGAGAGTGACAATGCCAACGAGCTGTCCCCTCTCACGCCCAGCGCTCATGGGCGGTTTCGTTGGCCACCATATGCACCAGATCGGTGAGAGTGACAATGCCAACGAGCTGTCCCCTCTCACGCCCAGCGCTCATGG
>JBALTG010000035.1:0-8668 GCA_036964625.1 Motiliproteus sp. | reverse complement strand
GGGCGGTTTCGTTGGCCACCATATGCACCAGATCGGTGTGAGTGACAATGCCAACGAGCTGTCCCCGCTCATCGATGATCGGCATGTTGCTCAGATGCTGTTTAAGAAAGGTGAGGGCGATCTGGTGAATGCGGGTATCGGGAGTCGCACTGATCAGCTGGGTAGGATAGGAGCCCTCGATCGTTAGTCGGTCTCTGATTGGGCCAAGCTGATTGAATTGACTGCCACGTCTGAGCAGGCTGTATTCAGAGACAACGCCGTGGCAGTGATCATTGGCATCGATGACCGCAAGATGGCGTACACGGTGAATGCGAAACTGCTCGAAGGCTTCCTCTACGCTGGCTCCCACAGGCAGGGTGAATACCGGAGAGGTCATGATCTGCGCGACCACGGCGGGTTTGATACGGTTATCCTCGTTACGCCGGTTAAGGCGCTCGGTGGCCTGGTAGGCTTGCTTGGCTTTGTTCGAGTAGCGCTGCTGCGTGGGGCTGATTTGTGGTGGCAGAGTCAAATCTTCAGATGAGGGCAGCTCGCGAGAGCGGCTCGGTTCTGTGGTTGCTGCAACGCCCTTGGGTGCCAACAATGACGACACCGGAGTTTGAATCCGTACGCCCGAGTCATAAATTACCAGTGCCATAATACGAATGTCCCCGTCACTGCTATCAGTAATGTTAATCCTATAGATATTCTATAGTTACTACTGTTAACCTGTTGATAATACGCATAAATGTCTGCTCCTTGATGAGGGTGACCGATCATTGTATTCCTGGTTGTCATCAAGGGTATTATTCGGGGTTTCAGAAGTAGTTCCCCGATACTGTGAACGCGCCTATATTTAGAGGCGAGTCTCATTCTATGGGTTTGGACAGAATAAACCGCCAATTAATCCCTCGTCAAACTAGCTTATCGGCCGCTTCATTGAATAATCAAGTAATTACGTAGTCGGGGCGCTAGCCAAAGGGGCGACAGTTTCATTCGCACGGTCGCGAGTCTGAGCGAGCGAGAGCTGTGGGATAAGTAGAAGCGCGATAGCTCTTGCAGAAATAAAGTATAACCAGGAGTTCTTCCTGGTTATACACAGTTTCTGTGGATAAGTCTGTGAGGTAGTGCGGGGAAGCGACACTTATCCCGCTGTTTGTCTGGCCGCTGTACGGGCTGGTTGTTTTCTGTACAGGGTTGTCAGGTATCTATATACATCAATAGATTACGATACCCTGTAGCTTGTTTTAATAAAAAATCAAATGAAAGATCACTAGTAACCGCCAGTCAGATTAGTGTCAATAGGAGGTTGTGCATTAAATTCAACCTTTAACGATCAAAAGTTGATTTTTGTTACTCGATCAGGCGGTCGACGCGCGAACCCGTTGGGCCATTCTGTTTCGCGCCGAGAAAAACGGTTAACGACCCCGTCGCTGAGTCGTGGCGGCAGTGTGGCGCCTGTTTAGTCGTCTGCCTGGGTGACTGAGTGGATCGGTTATACCCGAATTAGGATCAACAACGCCCGTGGTCCGCGCAGCGTGGTTTATTTATAAATAGGGTAAGTATAAAGGCTTAGCGGTGGGAGGGGGGGGCGAGCGCGGACCCTCTTGGGTGAGCCTAAATAATTCCTTTAATGAGCCTCTTGATAATAAAACGTGCTGGATTGAGCGCCCGCTGCAGTTCGGGTTCGATTGGCGCGGGCCCGTGGGTCATTATATCCGCGAGCAGGGCGCCCGCTAGCGGGGCGGTGA
The DNA here is from genome assembly GCA_036964625.1 of Motiliproteus sp. Lineage (GTDB taxonomy): Bacteria > Pseudomonadota > Gammaproteobacteria > Pseudomonadales > Balneatricaceae > Motiliproteus. The sequence continues at coordinate 6,938 of JBALTG010000035.1, read as the reverse complement.
TCAGCCCTTTGGACCCATGCCCGAGGTTGACGAAAAGACCGGGAAGATGTGTTGGCGGGGTGTCTATCCGGGCTTTAGCATTGCTGCGTAATGCCGCATAGTCGCGGATGTAGGCGGCTGGGTCTGCAACGGCGCCGACGATGGGGAGATAATCCGGGGCTGCGCAGCGAAAGCCGACCCGTCCCTGTGCCGCTGCCAGCTGCGGGGCGAGTTGTTGCGCCAGCGCAGGGCACATCTGCTCAATAAGCGCCAAATTGTGCCGATGGTCGCTAGTGCGAACACGGGTATCGAGGTCGTTCAGATCAAAGCTGGCGCCAAAGCAGTACCGTTGCTGCTTGGCTGGGGCAATATAGCCGTTGCCGCAGAGTACCGTTTTTAACGCGCTAGATTGGGTGCTGACGGAGGTCGTTTGACCGCGGATCGGTTTCAGCGGTAGCTCTGCCAGCGCAGGGAAGTGGCCCGCTTCGTGGGCGTTGGCGACGACCAGGGTTGCAGCTTGATGCAGCAACGCCCCGGATGGACTTCGAAGCTGCCACTGCTGCCGCGCAGGGTCAAACTGGATGCTGTCGATGGGCTGGTTAAAATGGCAGTGGATATTGGGGTGGTTGAGCAGCTTCCGGCACAGCTCGGCAGGACTCACCCAGCCGCCTTGCGGGAACAGCAGGCCTCCTGCTGTCAGTGGATACCCCGCCATTACGCTGGCTGCTGCTGCGCTGATGGGCCGTACCAGAGAGTCGGGATACTGGCCTGATTGCAGCAGTTTGCGTTGTTTGTCGGCCTCTCGGTCATCCAATGCCAGCTGGATAACGCCGCAGGGGGACCAGTGTTGGCCGGGGCTGAGTTGTCGCTGCAGCAGACGCAGGCTGTAGAGATAACCGTTGAGGTGAATTCGGCTGCTGCGTGTGGGGGCGACCGGCAGCTTTGCGTACAGTACTCCCTGGGGGTTGCCGGAGGCACCGCAGCCGGGCTCCGCGCCACGCTCGAACAGCTGTACCTGGCAGCCGCGTTCAGCCAGGGCGAAGGCGGTGCTGGCACCTGCCAGCCCGGCGCCGATGATGCTGATTGATGCAGGGTCCGCGGCGAGGCTGGGGTGCGCATACCAGGGTTGGTTAGAGCAGGGTTGATCCGAGCGGGGTTGATCCGAGCCGCTCATCAGCTCGGGTCGGTACTGGCCGTAAAGTAGTTCGCGTTTTTTTCCGAATCCGGGGGCTTTGTTGACCGCAAAGCCAACCGCTTCGAGTCCGCGGCGGACGCTGCTGGCGGCGCTGAAGGTGCTGAACGTCGTGTTCCGGTGGCTGCTGCGAGCCACGCCTTTAAATAGCTCGGGGCTCCACATTTCGGGGTTTTTGGCGGGCGAAAAGCCATCCAGAAACCAGGCGTCGACGCGCGGCTCGAGTTGGGCGATGGCGTGGCAGGCATCGTCAAAAATAAGGGTCAGTTGAACCAAGCCCTGATCAAACACGAGGCGATGGAATCCGCCACAGGGCGGAGGGTATTGCGCGACCAGGGCGTCGGTGAATTCAGCCAGCTGGGGCCACAGTGATAATGCTCGGCGCAGGTCCTGCTGGCTTAGCGGGTGGCGTTCGACAGAGATAAAGTGCAATCGCGAAGTTGGCGCGGCATGCTCGCGCCAAGCCTGCCAGCAGCTAAGGAAATTGAGCCCGGTACCGAAGCCGGTTTCGCCGATACAGAAGGCCTGGCCTGGCGCTAGCGATTGCCACCGCTGTGGTAGCTGGTTGTGGCGCAGATACACATACTGGGTTTCCTCCAGGCCGTTGACACGAGAAAAATAGAAGTCATTGAACCGGCGCGATAGCGGCTGTCCCAGGGTGTCCCAGCGGAGGGGTTCGATACCGGACAGTACGCTTGCAGCGGCAGGTGGATTAGAACGCATCAGGCGACAATAACTCGATCCCGACCGCATCCCTTGGCATCGTAAAGCGCATCGTCGGCGCGCTTGATCATCTCTTCGATCGTTTCAGAGGGGCGTAATTGGGTGACGCCAGCGCTGGTGGTGTATTTCAGTATGGAGCCTTGATCCAGGGTGTGCGCCTGCTGATGGCAGTTCTGGCGCAAGCGTTCAGCGATCAGCTGGGCGCTGTCCCTTGAGGTTGCGCTGAGAATGATCAGAAACTCTTCGCCACCGAAGCGGCCCACCAGGTCCTGAGGCCGGGACTGTGCAATCAGCATATCAGCAAAGCCGCAGAGTACCTGATCGCCCACCGCGTGACCGTGGTTATCGTTGATGCGTTTGAATTTATCCAGATCCAGCAGGATCACGCTTAACGGCGCATCAATGCTGCGCGAGTACTCCACCTCGCGACGTAAAAAATCCATGATCGAACGGCGGTTGGCCAAGCCGGTCAGGGGGTCGCGGTGGGCCTGGCGGTAAAGTCGCATCATCATGCTTAGCTGGGTGAGTGCCGCCCAGCCGGCGATCACGGCCAGTAACCCGAGCAGCCAGATATCGTTTAGGCTCTGCAGCGCAAACAGGTCCCCGATAGCCAGTTCGGTGGTTGTATACAGACCCATAACAAAGGCGGCGATGAAGCCACCTTCAAAGATGGTTAAGGGAAAAATTGAGCCCAGGCTGATAATCAGGAACGGAAAGAAGTGATAGCCCGCTGGCAGCGTGTCGTTGCCGCTGGAGATCAAGTAAACCTGAGTGGCGGTATGGAACAGGGAGGGGATCAGGATCAGCAGCGCGAGTTTGAATCGGGAGGTCTTGAGGTCATGGCTATCGTGACTCCAGAGGGCCAGCCCAAGGCAGGACAACCCGGTCAGTATTCGCAGGATGGCGATGATCTTCAGCTCCTCGCTGGGCAGATAGAATGCATCGACCGCGATCCAGGCGGGGATCAGCAGCGCCAGAATACAGGCCAGTGAGCGGACTCTGTTACTGAGATAAAGGGCGCGGGTATGGCGGAAATGCTTCGAGTGGGAGCGTGCCCGCAGGATATCAAAAAAGTACTCCTGAGCCAGGCGCTGGGCAAAAGCCTTTTTGTTCGCATGTTGCTGTTCATGGCTACGCTGCTGGTTGATCTGATTGATCAGCTCGGGGTTGCCACGCCGCTCTTGCTCGGGGGGCGACGAAGGGGTTAGATCCACCGGTTGGTTCGCTCGTATGTTCATCGTGGCAGAGGACTCATCCATAAGTAATGCTGGGCTAGAGGGTGTTTTATACCGCGTAATGTTTTAAAGCTGTTGATTAATAACTCTTTAATCTGTTGGTCTGGGCGCCGTTGATAACGGGGTGCTGGTGCAGGCTTGCAGCATTATAAAGCTTTAGCGACTGCCTGTGTTGCTTTCGATGCGGAACCTTTGTCGATGATCCTGAAACAGTGCGGTACCTTAATGCTGATCCGGTCGGTGGGCGGTTTGCTGGTTTGGGTCGAGCAGTGATTGGAATAGTTAGTGTTAGTAGCAAGTTTTAACGATCACAAAGCGTATAAAAATCGGTGACCAGCACCGTGGTCGCGATCGTCAATAGCGCAGCCAAGTCCCTGCATCTAACAATCACTTACAAACTGACTTGCTGGCGTTGAATGCGGCGATAAAGAAAGCTCAGGTCGGGTGCTAAAGGTACAGAGCGATGCTGCCGGTCCGCGCGGAGGGGGTTTGGATTAAAATCCGTGTCATAGCTACCCAATGGCGTCCGAGACGGGCAGAATGTACATTTTTTTAGTCTTATCTGGGTCCGGGTCTGAGTCGTTGCGACTTCGGCCGGTTTTCGGCGGCAGGATGTTACCGAGGGTGAATTTCATCGCAAGGAATACGGGTACGAATCAAGACACCGCACCAAGATATCGCCCCATGATTTCTTGGGCGCCGTTTAACCGCTTGAGTTATCAATTGGTTGCGATCATTACGCTGGCCGTGACGGTCGTCTTAGCGGTGATGGTGCTGTTTTATTCTGAGCGTCAGCGCAGCGGTATCCAGTCTAATAACGAGCGCTCGATGCATCGGGTGACCGAGACTGTTACCAACAATCTGAGTGCGGTGATGATTGCGGGTTACGCCGATATTGCCGCTGTCTATGCCGATAACCTTAAAACGGTCCCAGGGGTGGTGGATTTTCGTATCCTGCGCATCTCCGGTAACGAGGCCTTCCGCGATAATCAAACGATACGGGCAGTGAACCAGAAACGTGGCGATGATAGTTTCGAATTGCGTGCTGATGAGATCCAGGTTGCCATTCTGCCTGCCGACGATGTTCGGCTACAGCAGGTTCTTGCTCAACAAGAGATTGTCCTGTTTTACGAGCAGGGCGCTATGGATGAGCAGTACCTGACCTTCCTGGCTCCGATTTTGATGGGTAAGAAGTGTGGCCGCTGCCATGACAGCGCCCAGCCGGTTCGAGGCATCGTCAAATTGACGACCTCGTTGGGCGCGGTGGATAGCGATCTGAGCCAGACGCGAATCGATGCCATGAAAATACTGTTGTTGGCCCTCGCTGTTATTGTCGGTATTGCAACGCTGCTGGTGCAGCGTGCGGTGGCCCTGCCTATTCGAGACGTCTCGAATGCCATGGCGGCAGTTTCTGCCGGTCAAGAAAAACAGGATGTTCCTGTGTTGGGGCGTGATGAGCTGGCGCAGATGGCGGGAAGTTTTAATATCATGACCAGCGCACTGCGCCTCAGTTACTGTGAGCTTGAAAATGAACAGAACAAGCTGGCGACGATCATTCTCACGGCCGCAGAGGGGATCGTGGCGACCAACGCGGACGGACAGGTGGTGTTGGTCAATCAGGCGCTTTCGGACATTCTCAGCAAACCCCGGCAGCAGGTTGTGGCGCAAGGTTTGCTAATGCTGCTTGACGACGCCGAGCAGATGCAGGACTGGCTGCAGCAGGCGGCTAATGGCCGTCAAAGTCATGTCGCGGAATATCAGGGTAAGCTGCTTAACCTGGTGCTGGCGACGATCAACGACAGTGCGGGTCAGCCGCTTGGAAGTACCGCCTTTATCCGGGATGTTACGCATGAAAAACAACTGGAAGCCCAGCTGCGGACCGAGTCGTTCAGCGATGGTTTGACCGGATTGTTTAATCGGCGCCATTTTGATGAGGCGATTCAGCATGAGATTGAGCGCGCCCGCTCCTCGGAGCTGTCGATGTCGCTGTTGCTGTTCGATATAGATCATTTTAAACGATTTAACGATAGCTACGGCCATGATCAGGGGGACCGGGTGTTGCAGCAGGTGGGCCTGGCGATGCAGCAGGCGCTACGGACAGTCGATATCTGTTGTCGGTATGGGGGGGAGGAGTTCGTGGTGATCTTGCCCGGCACGGACAGCGAGGGGGCCAATATTTTGGCCGAGCGGGTGCGTGTTGCGATTGAGGCGATGGTCGTCGATGGTTTGAGCGTGACCGTTAGTATCGGTGTGGCTCACCTGGATCCTCGGTCAGAAGTGAGTGCCGCTACGTTGCTCGATGCGGCCGATAAGGCGAAGAATGCTGCCAAACAGGCGGGCCGCAATGCGGTCTCGGTGGCTGACCTGCAGCGCTTGGGGCCCGCCAGCCCGAATGAGGTTGATCGCGGTGTTTAAACGCATTGATCTGAAGATTTTTGCCGTGATCGGAACCGTGGTCACGCTGGGGTTGGTGGTCCTGGTGCTGTTTTACGCAGAGCGTGAAGAGCAGGCTACTCTGGCCCAAAATAAGCGAACCCTGCTCAATGTGCTCGATAGTACCCATCAGGGGTTAAGAACCCTGATGCTATCTGGTTACGGTGATGCGGGTCAGCTGTTTGTTGAGAGCCTTAAAAATATGGACGGTTTTGTTGATCTGCGGGTGATACACCCCGATGGTTCTCAGGCCTTTGTGGATAATACGCGTATCGATCAGGTCAATCAGGCACTGGGTTTTATCCAGTTTTTTCCGCGTACAACGGCGCGTCAGGAACAGGTATTAGCGGCGACCAATAGCTCCCTGCAGCGGGCTCTGGAGACGGGGGAGCCCGCAGAATACTATGACGTGACCCAGACCGGCGAGCGACTCTATACCCTGCTTTATCCGGTTAAGCAGGAGCAGGGGTGTATGCGCTGTCATCCGCCAGAACAACCGGTTTTGGGCGTGATCAAGTTGACCAGTTCGCTGCGCCATGTCGATCAGGAGATTGCTGCGAGTCGTAATCTGTCGCTGTGGGTGTTGTCTTTATCGGTATTGCTGACCATGCTGGCGATCAGTGTGTTTGTTCGCCGAGTCGTCGTTTCGCCGATTCAGGCTATTACGGTGGCGATGCGTGCAGCCGCCTCAGGCGATCTGAGTCAGCGGCTGATGGTTCCAAAATCCATGGAGCTGGGCAGGATTGTCGCGAGTTTTAATCACAAAATTGCAGAGCTTGAAATGCTCCACAGCGGGCTGCATGACGAACGCAATAAACTTTCGACCATTATCCTCGGTGCCCAGGAGGGGATGGTGGCCACTGATGCCGCAGGGCACGTGGTGTTGGTTAATCCGGCGGCAGAGAAGCTCCTCAAACGCAGTTATGAGCAGATAGCACGGGAGGGGCTGACGGCACTGTTTGAGGATTCGCAATGGCCGCAACTGCTGAGCCAGGCGCGGTTGCCGGGTAGTCCGGTGATGGCCGAGATTCATCAGCCTGAGCAGATCCTGCATATTCAGTTGGCGCGTATTGCTAATGATAAGGGGGAATTGATCGGCACTGCGGTGCTGATGCGAGATATCACTCAGGAAGAGGTGTTGCGTAAGGGCTTGGAGCATCAGTCGCGGACCGATGCGTTGACCGGACTGTTTAACCGGCGCCATTTTGATCAGGAGTTGGCGGCTGAATTTCGACTGTCCAGGCGTTACTTGGAGCCGCTGTCACTGGTGTTGTTCGATATAGATCACTTTAAACGTGTTAACGACGACTGCGGTCACGAACAGGGTGATCGGGTGCTGCAGCAGGTTGCCACCGCAGCTTGGAATCACATCCGAG
>JBALTG010000034.1:0-38291 GCA_036964625.1 Motiliproteus sp. | reverse complement strand
TAAAACAATATCCGCTTCTGATGGCAGCTATCGGATGGTGTTGTATCCGACGGATACATGTATCGGCTCTGGCTATTACAGCAGCGATGCGGACTGCCTATATGACATCACCATCATCCCTCCTGCGGCCAGCGGCTTTGCTCAATTAACCATCCCCGATTACAGCATCATCTCGGATAAATTCGCCCAAATAGTGATGACCTTTGCCGACAATACCGCGCCACTGATTCTTAGTGGCCCCTTTGCTACCAATCTCAGCGATAATAGCGCGCTGATTCAATGGCAGACCAATGAACCGGCTTCCAGTGAAGTCAACGGGGATGTCACCGTCATTCCTGCCGGATTCCGGACGGTACATTCGGTATTGCTGGAGAATCTGACAGCGGCAACGAGCTATAGCGTTTCGGTATTCTCGGCCGATGAAGCCGGCAACGGCCCCGCAACCGGAGGCCCGATCGGTTTCACCACCCTGGCGACGCCCGATACCAAGGCTCCCGTTATTATTGGCGGACCGATGGTGACCAAGCTGTCAGATTCCTCCGCCATGATCGAATGGCAGACCAGCGAACCTGCTGATGGTCGGGTGAGTTTTGGTATCGGCAATCTCGGGCAGGTCTTCAGTCATACCGACTTGTCCACGCTTCACCAAATCGAATTGACAGGACTGGATGCCGCCACGCTGTATGGTTACCAAGTCAGCTCCAGCGACTTGCCGGGTAACGGCCCAACACTGAGCCCGGAGATGGACTTTAAGACGCTTACCGCGCCGGATATTACCGCTCCGTTAATTATTCGTGGGCCAATGATTACCAACGTGACCGACACCGGCATGACGGTGCTCTGGAGTACCGATGAACCCGCCAACAGCGGCCTGTCCTATAACGACGGTGCGACCTATGAGGTGATGAACGACAGTGCTCTGATCTATGAGCATAGCGTGCAACTGACCGGTCTGACACCGACAACCCTCTATACCCTGACCGTTTCAGCCAGCGATGCAACCGGTAACGGCCCGACCCTGAGCGAACCGGTTTCGGTAACAACTCTGCAAACGCCGGATACGCTCCCTCCGCGGTTTGTGACAGCCCCCGCGTTCTGCAACGTCAATCATCAATTGATTCGTCTGTGCTGGGATACCGATGAACCCGCCAGTGCGTTAGTCCGGTACGGTGTCGATGAAGCCGGTCTTAACCTGGCTGAAACTCGCACCCAGTTAATTTCTCACCACAGCATCCCGATTACCGGGCTGGAATCGAATACGCTCTATTACCTGCAGGTTGTCACCCAGGATGCCGAAGGCAACGAGGCTACCAGTGGCGTGCTATCCATCAAGACGGCGGCTCTGCCTGATAACGCCCCGCCAGCGTTTACCAAACAGGGGGCCGCCGCTTATGTCGGCAATGACAAGGTGGTGATCGAGTGGGAAACCGATAAACCGGCCGATGGCGTGGTCGATTGCGAATCCGCCACACATAGCATTCGTGGTAACGCCCCTGAGAAAAAGGGCAAGCAATCAGTGACGCTAACCAACTTGCAGCCCAACGCGACCTACAACTGTCAGATTCGGGTGATCGGTACCAATGGCCAATCGGCTACCGCCGCCATGGGAGGGCAGTGAGATGCAAAGTATGAAGCTTATGAATCGAATGGGACGTTCGCTGTTGTTGGCTGGCTTATGTTTTGGTACGACAGCACAGGCCTCGTTTACGACAGCGACGGATGCGGATATCACCGCTGCGGCAATCTCTAATGCCAATATTCACTCCATCTCAGACACGGTTGTAATTATCAGCTGGAATACGGATGAGTTGGCGGACAGTCTGATTGAGTATGGTGCGGCAGGCGGTGCTCTGCAGCTACGCGCAGGCGTGCTGGAGCAAAGTAAAAACCACCTGCTGGTGCTGACGCAGCTGAACCCTGGGTCTAACTATCAATTTCAACTGTCATCAGCCGACCCTGCAGGCAATCGTTCCACCAGTTCGGTACTGGATTTTACCACCGCCGCTCAACCTGATAGCACAGCGCCGGACCTGGTCAGTGGGCCTTCTGTGTTCAATGTGACCGATACGACCGCCTCCCTATCTTGGGTAACTGGGGAGCACGGTTCGAGCCAGGTTAACTTCGGCCTGAACACCGATAACCTCAATGGCAGTCAATCTGTTAGTGGGCTGAGAGCCGCTCATGATGTTTATCTGAACGGGCTGTTGCCCGGTGCCACCTATTTCTATCAGGTGATCACCGAAGATATCTCCGGCAACAAACTGATCACTGAGTCGGGTTCGTTTAATACGACCGGTACATCGGGTGATAGCGACGGCGATGGCTTGTCGGATCTTTATGAATCGTTGTGGGGCTTAAATCCATCGTCTGCATCGGATGCTTCTGCTGATCTTGATAGCGATGGGCTTAGTAATACCCAAGAGCAGAGCGCAGGTACGGAACCTAATAACCCGGATACGGATGGTGATGGTAGTAATGACTCTGCTGATGCCTTGCCTTTAAATGGGGGCGAATCAATCGATACCGATCTCGATGGCATCGGTAACAACGCCGACAGCGATGATGACGGCGATGGAGTAGCGGATGTCAGCGATGCCTTCCCGCTGGTGGCGGGCGAATCGATTGATACCGATCTCGATGGCATCGGCAACAACACCGATACAGATGACGACGGCGACAGTGTTCTTGATGTAAACGATGCCTTCCCGCTCAATAGTGAAGAGTCTATCGATACTGACGGAGATGGCATCGGCAATAACGCCGACAGCGATGATGACGGCGACAGTGTTCTGGATGTAAACGATGCCTTCCCGCTCAATAGTGACGAGTCTATCGATACCGACGGTGATGATATTGGTAATAACACCGATACCGATGACGACGGCGACAGTGTTCTGGATGTAAACGATGCCTTCCCGCTCAATAGTGAAGAGTCTATCGATACCGACGGAGATAGCATCGGTAACAACGAAGATGACGATCGTGATGGCGATGGCTTGCCTAACAGCTTCGAAGAAGAGCATGGTCTGAATGACCTGGATGCTGGAGATGCCTCGAGAGATAGCGACAACGATGGTGTGTCTAACTTGGAGGAGTATCAGCTTGGCCTAGATCCTAACCAGGATGATGCGGCCCCTGTCGTCACGCCGCCTGATGTGATTGTGCTAGATGCGACCGGCCGACTGACTTCAGTTTCTTTAGGAAATGCGAGTGCGATTGACGTTCACGATGGCTCAGTGCCTGCTACAACCGGTGATTTAGGGCCGTTCAAATCAGGCACACATCAAATCCGCTGGTTAGCATCGGATGCTGCTGGCAATCAGGGAGAAGCGTTCCAACCTGTATCGATAAATCCTCTGGCCAACTTGGGCCCTAATCAGGTTGTCGGAGAAGGGCAGCAAGTGGTTGTTAAGGTTGTTTTGAGTGGGCCGTCACCGTTGGCGCGGGTTGATATTCCTTATACCGTTTCTGGCGATGCGATCTTTGGTGTCAGCCACGACCTGAGCGGAGGCGTTATCTCCTTTGAGGCTGGAGAACTCGAAACTGAGCTGGTCTTTAACACGTTGGATTATGGCCCTGTCAGTGGCTCTGATCGCCGGGTGACTATCACCCTAGGCATGGTAGAAGGGGTCGCTCTTGGTTCTCATCGAGCAACGTCGATCACTCTAACGGAGGATAACTATCCACCACAGGTTGAGGTGGGTGTCACAGTTAATGGAGCGTTTTCTCCGCTAGGGACTATCTATCAAGGCTCTGGAGAAATTGAGCTAAAAGCTGATGTCAGCGATCCTAACGGCCAGGATCAGCATATATTTGAATGGCGCATTGCAGGTGCTGGCGTGCTAGATAGCAGCGACATCACTAATGATGACCGATTTATCTTTGATCCTGATTCGCTACCGCCGGGACAGTACCAGCTGCTTCTTAGTGTGGCGGATAACGGCTTGCCTCAGGAATCCACATCGCTGGAGCTACCCTTATCGATCCGATCAACAGCTCCCGTTTTGAAGGCTTCTGAAGACAGCGATAACGACGGGGTTGATGACGCGGAAGAAGGGTATGGCGATACGGATGGAGATGGCATTGCGAATTACCAGGACAGCGTCAATGAAAAACACCTGTTACCCACGCGTTCAGACTCTCAGAATGATTTCTTGTTGGAAACAGAACCGGGGCTGAAATTGGCATTGGGGGCAACAGCACGTTTGGCTACGGGGCTTCAGTCAAAGATCAGCAGCAGTCAGCTGGAAGACGGTCTGACAGCTCAATCTTTCAGTCCTGCTGCTGATACCCATAATAATGTCGGCGGTTATTATGATTTCTGGATTGAAGGATTATCAATCGCCGGAGATACCGTCAATGTCGTCATTCCGTTGTCTGAGCCGATTCCTGCTGCAGCGGTCTACCGTAAGCTGATTCCGGGTAATGGATGGCAAGAGTTTGTTGTTGATGAACAAAATTCAATTGCCTCTGCGCGTGGAGAAACAGGAAGTTGCCCAGAGCTAGGTAGTGATGTCTATGTGGACGGGCTGATCGAAGGATACTGGTGCTTGAAGCTGAGCATTGAAGATGGCGGTCCTAACGATGCTGATGGTCAGGCTAACTTTATGATCAAAGATCCAGGTGGTTTGGCGACCGCAGCTGAGGAAGAGTCCGCTCCGATCAGTCAGCCTCAGAATGGCGGGGGCGGAGGAGGATGCAGCTTGTCACTGGGTGCGCCGTTTGATCCTACGCTACCCGTTCTGGTCGCAGGCTCGTTGGCCTATCTGCTAAGGCGCAGAAAATCCGGTAAGCCATGCGGTTAGGTGACCAAACCAATCACTATCTTTTAGGGGTTGCTACCATTGCCGCCCCTGCTTTTTGGTTAACATCTATTTTATTCGGTGTATTTACATGGCAACCCTCTTTGAAGGTAGTTACTACAAGTTTTTTTATAGAGAGTGCGCTCATCTATCCCGTGCTTGAAGAGCTTTTTTTTAGAGGCTGGTTGCAAGGTAAGCTAAAGAGCTACGCATGGGGGGCGTATAGGCTTTGGGGGATCTCTGTCGCTAATCTTGTTGCCGCACTCAGCTTTGCGCTTCTTCATCTCCAGTCACAACCCGCCTTATGGGCGGTGCTGATTATATTTCCCGGACTGATTTTTGGTTCACTGAAAGATCGCTATAACACTGTGGTTCCAAGTGTATTAATGCATGTTTATTACAATGCAGGATTCTTCATTTTAATGAATCGCTAGTATTTATAAACTTATTTTTCTGGCCAGTTAAAGTTACAATGGCCTCTTCAAAAAAAGACTTCAGATAGTCTCGTCTAGGAATGATTAATGATCAAGCAGCTCGTTCTTCTCGCTTTCTTTACAGCTGCAAGCATCACTAGCGTAGATGCATCAAGTAATAACTTCGTCTTGGGAAAGGTTGTTGATAGTGCTCAGGTAGAGAGCGGTTCGTACTGGGTACAAGTAGTTTCATATAAAAACGCATCAAGTTTATCGATGCTCACAAACATCTCTGAGATTGATGATCTATTCATCTATAGCGATGAGACGGGTTTGAATCGAGGCCTGCTTGGGCCTTATGATGACTTTTATTCTGCTTCCAATGCTAAGCAAGCCCTAGAAATTCAAGGACTATCAGGGCCGTTTATCAGGTTCTCTGCCGCTCCTATTATCCAGCCAGCCCGAGGGCCGATACCAAGCAATAGCGAATCCGCTGGCCCTATAGAGCCTATTGCTCTGTTAACCGGCGCGCCACTTACCGTTGCTACCCCAACTGCCGAACAGCAGGCGCAGGTGCTCGCAGTCCAACGGGCGGCTCAGGCCGCACAGAACGGCCAGTTACAGCAGTGGGCTATCGACCAGGGAAAACAGCAGATTGGCCAACAAATTGATCAGATGGTTGGCCTGAACCAGACACGCCAGGCCGATAATGCCATCGACGCCTTCAGCAACAGGCTTCAGTTGACCGAAGAGCAGATATTTGCCTTTGCCAGTAAGCAGGCGGCCAACAGTGCCATCGACGGCAACGGTGTCCAAATCGATGCCGACAGCCTCCGCCTCACCGCCGCCCAAGGCTTGGCCCTGGGGGTTGAGGACGCACTCAGCTACAGCGACATCGCTGTGTTGTCGAGCCTGGAGGTCGAAGTCGGCAAGGCCGAGCGCCGTGACTGGGATTTAAGCATCAAGGGGTTGCACCCGCTCTGGTCATCCGATGACCGCCGCCACAACCTCTTCATGCAAGGCGGAGTGGAGTACTTCAAATACAACGATAGGCAGCGTACTGGCTCCAATCTAGGCACCGGCTACCGCCAACTCAGCGCCGATCAACGCTGGTTCTGGGGTACTAACCTGTTCTTCGACCATGAGAACCCCTACGGCCATCAACGCGCCAGCCTGGGCTTCGAGCTGGAGACGGCCCAGCTACGTGTTAATACCAACATCTACCATGCCCTGAGTCGCTGGCAGGATAGCCGCTCCCACTATCAAGAGCGCGCCCTGGACGGCATCGATCTGGAACTCTCTGGCCTGATCCCCAGCTTCCCGCAACTGCGAGTCGGTCTGCGCGGCTACCAATGGGATCGCCATGACGGCCTTGACAACCTCGACGGTACCGAAGCCTCCCTTGAATATACTCATTCAACGCTGTTAGGCATCGAACTGAACGCAGACGATAACAACACCCAGCAACTTAACTGGGGCGCTAAAGTCAGCGTCAACTACCGCTTCGGAGTCCCCCTGACCGATCAGCTACGCCCACAGAGCGATGCTGAACTGTTGGATGTAAAAAACCGCCTGTTGCGCAAAGTTGAGCGCGAATACCGCATCCGTACTCAAGAGCAACTTCACCAGGATATCGTTGGCACCATCAGCCTCAGCAGCGGTAACAACAGCCTTAACGGCGCCGCAGTTATACTCAATAGTTACCTCTATGTCGGTTCGACACTGACAGTCGAAAACACCGCTACCGATACCGCCCGGCTCAGGGTCAGCTTCAACGACGGGGCAATGCTAGAGGTGGGCGACGGCTCTAGCATCCAGATCCTCCAAGGGCAGGTACGGCTTATAAGAGGTGTATTGCGCTATACCTCCAACGGTGCTCCCCGTGTGCTGAGCAGCCTCAACGCTACCGTCACGCTTAGCGGAACCATCACCGAACTCTGGGACGAGGGTGAAGATAGCGTAGCCCGTGTCACTCAAGGCCGCATCGGTATGACCGTAGCCGGTAACACTCTGGATCTGCAAGCAGGCGGCAACGAGATCGGTTGTTCTGATAACGGCGCAGCGCCCACTACCTGCAGCATCGGGGACCCGATCTACGACAGCTTCGCCACCGAACTCAACAACCGGCTCGACGGCAACCTGAGCACCCTCCCGGGCACCTTTGCATTCAGCTTGATCGACCAGACCCGTGTCGCGCTCAATACCCAGGTCGAATCGGTACCGATCACCTTGGCCAACCTGAGCGGCGTAGTCGCGATCAGCATCGCCGGCGGTGAATACAGCCTTAACGGCGGTAGTTACACCCGCTCAGCGGGCACTGCCAACAACGGCGATACGGTTACAGTACGCCTGACCTCATCAGCTAGTTACACCACCGTTAGCAGCGCCACCCTGACGGTTGATGGGCTCAGCGATAACTTTGATGTGACCACCCAAACCTTAAGCCTGAGTACCATCGACATCCAGATGGTCTCCATCAATGCATCCCGTCAACGTTTCGATATGGGCTGTGGCAGCAACAATCTCGACTCGAACTGTCAAACTGAAGAGCAGCCCGAACACCAGGTCACCTTTGCCAACAGTTTTGAGATGAGCGCTCATGAGATCACCTTCGCCGCCTGGGATGCTTGCGTCACTGACGGCGGCTGTACTCATAACCCAAGTGATGAAGACTGGAGCCGAGGTGCCCGCCCAGTGATCAATGTCTCCTATGATGACATCACCACGCAGTTTATCCCCTGGCTGAACAGTAAGACCGGCCAGACATACCGCCTGCCGACTGAAGCGGAGTGGGAGTATGCCGCTCGTGCCGGTTCTGCCGGTGTTTACAGTTGGGGTAACAGCATAGGCAGCAATAACGCCAATTGCGGGTCAACGGCATGTGGTGATAGTTATGCGAATACCGCCCCGGTAGGCAGTTTTGCTGCCAGCGCCTTCGGCCTCTACGATATGCACGGCAATGTTTATGAGCTCACTTCGGACATCTTTAACAGCGACTACACGGGCTCTCCGACCGACGGCAGTGCCCGTACCAGTGGTTCGATGGGTCCGTCTGTTGTTATCCGTGGAGCCTCCTGGAAGTTCGACCCAAGCTACCTACGCTCGGCCTCCCGTGCCTCGTACCTTCCATCGGCGCGGGGCGACCATGTGGGCTTCCGTCTCGTTAAGAGCTTATAACGATGCGCTTTGTACCCAACCCCCTATACCGTCAGGTGTAGCCGAACTGTGTAGGGGCCGCTTAGCATCAATTTGCGCAGCAACCTTCCTGCTCTGTCCTGAGCGCCTGATAGCGACAGCGCTTTACTACTGAATTGCAGCTTATCAAGCAAAGGCAAACCGGTGTTTGATGATGTCGTAGCACCAGTTGAAGGCGATGGCGAAGAACAGATAGAAGATGACGAAGCCGAGGTCGAGCAGCAAGGCGGTGATAAAACGCAGCTCCAGCGCCCACATGATCACAGGAATCGCCACTACCAGCAATCCCAATTCGAAGCCGATGCCATGAGCGATTCGCAGTAGCAGCTTACGGTTCAATCGGTCACTGCCAAACAGCCGGTCAAAGAGCACATTGTAGAGGTAGTTCCACAGCATCGCCGTCAGGCTTAACGCGACAGCGACCCAGATCATGTGGCTAAGATCGATGTCACTAATCAGGCTGCCGAAAGGCACCAAGAGTGCCAGTGCGATAATTTCAAACAGCAGGCTGTGATAGATGCGTTCTTTAACGGACATGGGTAGGTCTCTAGAAAAAAGTTGCCATCATGATCATCTAAAAATAAGATCAGAGATAGTTATTTTCTATCGGTTTAATGGATATGTTGAGTCTTCAACAACTGCACGTCTTTGTTGCCTGCGCTGAGCAGGGCTCCTTCTCTGCTGCTGCACGGGCGTTGGGAAAGGCCCAGTCGGTGATCAGCCAGTCGATTGCCAATCTGGAGATCGATTTAGGGCAGTCCCTGTTTGACCGCCGCACCCGTAAGCCTACCTTGACTCCGCAAGGGCAGCGGTTACTGGCGCACGCGCAGGCGACCCTGGTGCAGTCGCAGCAATTGATGTCAGTGGCCAAGGCTCTAGCCATCGGAGACGAGAGTGAACTGACACTGGTGGCCGATCCTGCGTTGCTACTGCCGGCACTGTATCGGTTACTGGATCTTTTTCGCCATCAATTCCCGGCGACCAATCTGTGCTTCAATGTTTCCAGCAGCGACAAAATACCTAATCTGATCATGAATCAGCATGCGCAGTTAGGGCTGATGCTGATCGATACCTCAATGCCGGCTGAGGTCGAGCTGGGCTTTCTGGGACAGTTGCCGTTTTACACGATCGCCCACCCAGACCATCCTCTGAGTCAGCTAAGCAGCGTCAGCCGGGCAGATCTAGCACTACATCGGCAGTTACTGTCGAGCGGCTATGAAGGGCAGAACAAGCTGTTACCCGTAATCTCGGCAGACGCTTTTCGCTCCAACGATTTTGAAGTACTGAAGAAGATGGCAGAGCACAATTTTGGCTGGGGATATCTGCCGGCACATCTAGTGGAGGAGTCGCTGGCGCAGGGGCGGTTGACGCGTCTTCCGGTCAACTTTGACATCAAGACCTGGACCCTGCCGGTTGACCGGGTGATGGCTCTCAATGCAGTTAAGGGCCCCGCATTGAGCTGGCTGGCAAAGGCGACAGAAAGCTTGCTCGACGACTGAATCGGCTCTGGTTTGCTACGATCTTCCATCCTGTCAAAGTCTGCTTAGGCCGACTCCAGCCGCCTGAAATATCTCGCTGGCACCAACCTCAGCGTCTCTTAACGACACAATATAGCCCTCCAGTCTTTCCTAGGCTACGACCGCTGTTGCGACTTTGCAGCCATCAGGCTCGAGGAGCATTAGGTGGCAGATCAGCTCGTTTTGTGCCTCACAGCATGAACCAAATTCAAAATAGCCATGATTGAGAAGTCGATCTAACGCATACCAATGGGTGGCCATTCATTTGATTTCCCTTTATGCACCCACTGCAGGCGTTTCAGAGCGGGTGAAGTTAGCCAAACCGACCAAAGCACTTAACTGTAAAGCGGACTTCCGTAGTGATGCAGGTGGAGCACCATATTAGGCACCTTTCCTTGGTCTTGAAACCTGATCAACAGGGCATTTGACTACGTCGCTGCGGATATTCCTCACCTATTAGCGTGAATTCGCTTGATTTCCTTTGTTCACCTACCTCTTCGACCGAACGGCCGCACCACCTTCCCGTAAACTTTCTAATAAGCGCAGTGCTTCCTGGTGACCTCTGAAGGGTCATATTCGATGCTTTTGTGAAAAAGTGTTCTGGGCGCTAGCTAAGAGTCTGGTATCAAAGCCAGGAAAAATAAAATGTTTGAATAGAGCTTTGTCCTTCAACGTAAATTTTAGCAACGCAGGTAAGTGCCCACCGGGTATCTGTGGCGATAATGTAACTTTGAAGGGCCACTCTATTGATTAAATGAGGGCGTCGACTGCCATGCTAGAGCTCAACGGAAAACTGACCCATTTTGCCAACCCCAAAGCCGATATCAATCACTCTTATTCTGACGCGCAGAAAGATGTTATCTGTGTGGCCAAGGCAACCGATGCCATCCGTGATATCAAAACCTGGCCGGGTTATGCGGCTACACCCATGCATAGCTTGGTATCGATGGCTGAAACCGTCGATATCGCGTCACTCTGGTACAAAGATGAATCTCAACGCTTTGGGCTGAAGAGCTTCAAAGCGCTAGGTGGTGCCTATGCAGTAGCGCGGCAGTTGCAGCAGGCGTTGGAACAACGCATTGGTACCCGCCCGACTATCGCCGAACTGCTCGATGGGCGCTGGAAATCCGAAGTTGCAGAGCTGGTGGTCAGCTGTGCCACCGACGGTAATCATGGACGTTCGGTCGCCTGGGGTGCGCAGATGTTCGGTTGTGATTGTGTCATCTATATCCACCGCGATGTTTCCGAAGGTCGTAAACAGGCGATGGAAACTTTCGGTGCCGAAGTGATTCGTATTCGAGGTAACTACGATGATTCGGTACGCCAAGCCGCTGCCGACGCCATAGCCGATGATCGGATCATCGTGTCCGATACCAGTTACCCTGGATACATGGAGGTCCCCAAGGATGTGGCCCTGGGTTATACCGTCATGTTGTCCGAAATTGTTGAGCAGCTCGATGGCGATATCCCGACCCATGTGTTCGTACAGGGCGGAGTGGGTGGCTTGGCATCTGCTATTGCCGGCTATTTCTGGGATCTATGGGGTAACAAGCGCCCTCGCCTGGTGATCGTCGAGCCAGAGCAGGCCAACTGCCTGCAACTGAGCGCCAAAGCGGGTGAGCCGGTTGTGGTCGAGGGAGACCTCGAGACGCTGATGGCCGGTTTGGCCTGTGGTGAAGTGTCCGCGCTAGGCTGGCAGATTCTCGCCAATGGTGCTGATGATTTCATGACCCTGAGCGAAGAGGCTGTGCCTGCCACCATGCGACTGCTGGCTAAGGGCTACAAGCAGGACCCTGCCATTGAAGCCGGTGAGTCCGCTGTTCCGGGGTTGGCCGCTGCGTTGTTGGCGCGTCAATCGGAGGAGTTTGCCGAGGCGTTGGGCTTGAATGCTCAAAGTAAAGTGCTGGTCATCGGTACAGAAGGGGCTACCGATCCGGAACTCTATAAACAGCTAGTCGGCTAGAGCTCTGCCCGTAGCCAGTCGGCTCCGGGTTCCTTTGACCGCCTTAAGGTTCATCGATCATCTGGATTACCCATAATCTTCAGCTCGCCTTACAAAACTGCCGGCACAGAAGGCCGTCGGGGTGGAGGTCTGAATCAGCCTGAGCTATATCGGAATAAATTGCGACCCACAGGGTTTTGTGGGTCGATTGTAATTAGATAAAACAAATGATATTTACCTCGTAAATGATAAGCTCAATGTTTCATTCAGACGGAGGTTCCAGCGAATATCAACAATACGGTTGCGGATGGCGTGGAGTTGGAGACTATGTTAGCGTCGAGTTGACTCGACTTCTGAGCACTCCTCCAGTGGACACGACCCTATGCCGGCCTTGCTGATACTCTGTTTGGCCTACTCGGTCAGCCTGTTTTACCGGGGGATGATCGCGGTGATCGCACCGGAATTATCCGCCGACCTTTCACTGGATGACAGCGGTCTTGGCTTGCTGTCATCGACCTTTTTTATCAGCTTCGCCGTGGCGCAGATCCCCGCAGGTCTAGCACTGGACCGTTACGGCGCACGGCTGACGGTGGGGCTATTTCTGTGGTTTTCGGTACTGGGCATAGCGCTGTTCTGTAGCGCCGACAGCGACCTCCAGGCATTTGTTGGGCAGGCCTTAGTCGGGGTGGGTTGTGCGCCGGTGTTTACCGGATCGATGTTGTTTATTGGCCGTCATTTCAGCCCCGAAAAGTTTGCCTACATTACGGCGATGGTTATAGCCGTCGGCAGTGTTGGCGACCTGTTCGGGACCACGCCATTGGCGTTGCTGGCCCAAGAGTGGGGCTGGCGCTACGCGCTGCTGGTGCCAATGACAGTCACGGCGTTGGTGGCCTGTAGTTGTCTGCTGTGGCTGCCCGCCGACAGGCCAGGGGGGGCGCACCAACCGCTGAACTTTATGCTCCGGGGGATGGTGCGGGTGACTCAGGTGCGGCAGCTCTGGCCGGTTATTCCCATGTTTCTAGTCAGTTATGCGGTGTTGATGGCAATTCGTGGGCTGTGGAGCGGTCCCTATCTGGCCGAGGTGTTTTTTCTGGGGGCTGGCGAGCGGGGACAGATTATTCTGTCGATGTCGCTAGCCATGGCGGTGGGCACCTTTATGCTGGGGTTGGTGGACCGTCGTCTGAAATGTACCAAGAGGGTGGCGTTGGTCAGCTCGCTGGTAACCCTGATCCCGCTGATCTTCTTGGCGCTGCGCCCGGCCCAGGGGCCCGATTTTTCTCTGTGGGCGTTTGTGGTGATGGGATTATTCGGTTTTAACTATCCGCTGCTGATATCCCACTGCCGCAGCTTTCTGGCACCGGCATACCTGGGTCGTGGCATGGCCCTGCTCACCGGTCTAAGTTTTATCGGCGTTGCCTTGGTGCAAAGCCTTAGTGGTTGGGTGATCGAGGCGGCCGCCGGCGCCGGGCTCGACTCGCCCGGGCAGTACCGCATGCTGTTTGTAATGCTGGCATTGTCGTTGGCGCTGGCTACTTTGGTTTACAGTTTCAGCTTGGCGCGGGGCAGGGGAGACGAGCCCTCGACCTGAGCCATATCGAAACGAATTCAGGCTCACGGGACTTAGTTGGTCAGGTTTTAACCCGACGGCTGGCTGTTGAAGTAAACTTGGGGATGTCGTAATGAATTCCGATCCACGGGACTTGGAATAGCTGTTTTTAACCCGATGAAATAAAAGGCCAAAGCGCCCTGCGGCTGTGATGGCTACAAGATTTTCAAGGTAGCGTGCCGTCCCAAGTCTGTTCTGCAATAGCTGAGTTTCATGGGTAATCGGGGCGATCCTTAGGGCGGTTTACGTAAACGACTACCAAACGTTTATTCGTGCTCTTCGGCGTTGTCGGTGGGCACTGTAAGCCCTACCTTGACCGTATCCATCACCACATTCGTTTGAAAGCTCCGCACGTTAGCGTTGTCGAAAAAGGCTTCGCGAGTAAAACGCTCATATCCTTCCATATCAACGGCGGTAATGATCAGGATGAAGTCTGAACTGCCGGTCACGTAATAGCATTGCTGCACGGCCTTGTTGTTTTTCATCTCCTTCTTGAACGCATCCATCAAGTCTGCCCGTTCACGCTCAAGGCTGACTTGTACTACCAGCGTTACAGCCCGACCGATCGTCTTGGGATTAACCACAGAAACATCGGCCTGGATTATATTTTGCTCACGCATGCGTTTGAGTCGGCGTTGTACCGCGGCAGGAGAAAGCCCTACCTGCTCGGCAATCTGGTCGGAGGTGGTGCGGTTGGATTGCTGCACGATCTCGAGAATGTTGCGGTCAAAATTATCGATTGATGGCACTTGCGATGTTGCCATGGCGGTTCTTCCCTCTGCGTTGCCAGCCAATATGTAGGCTGTATTCAGATCATTGTGTTTGAGCGGTTCCGTTTCCTGGGGGAGAGGTTAGCGCCTTTATAGCTGCCAACCACAGGTTACAGCCTTAATCGTACAGGGTGATTAATTTGATCGCCAATTACTCGATATTTGCAGTTATCCATCATTCCGGTACGCCGATTACATCAATGCCTGCAAGCTGGCTCTGTAATATAGATCATAACCAAGCGCCTACAGAGGTTTGGATAGGTTCTGAATTACTACAATAAGACGCGAGCGTTCGTCAGTCCGCCTGCTGCGAGAATCGAATAATGAAAATTACAACAGTGCAGCATAAACAAGCTCTAGAACACCTGGCTCCAGCCGGGCGGATCGGAGTCATCGCGTTGGCGACCGATTTCAATGTCGAACAGGATCTTCGGCGTATCTATCCTCAGGATGTGGAGATTTTCACCAGCAGGGTTCGTAACCACAATCCTTTGACAATCGAAAATCTGCGCGCTATGACACCCGGCATTGGCGCAGCTGCTGATGCGATACTGCCCAATACGGAATTGGATGCGATGATCTATGCCTGTACCTCCGGTACCGTGGCAATCGGTATTGACCGGGTTACCGAGCTGATTCATCAAACGCGCCCCGGTGTGCCGGTGACCAACCCCGTGACGGCCGCCTTATCTGCTTTTCAGCACTTCGATGCTAAGCGCATCTCGATCCTTACCCCTTATACCCAGGTAGTGAATAGCGATGTTGCCACTCTGTTTGAAAGCATGGGGCTGGAGGTGTTGAACATCGCCGGTTTCGGTTTCGAAGATGACACCGCCATGACCTTTATTACCTCTCAGGATATCGCCGACGCGGCGGTGGAGATATGCGATCCCAACGCAGATTTGCTGTTTATCTCCTGCACTGCTTTACGCGCTTCACCAGTGATCGAGCAGATCGAAAAACGCCTGGGTAAGCCCGTGGTCAGCAGTAATCAAGCGCTGGCCTGGCATAGCCTACAATTGGTGAATTACCCCGATTCGTTGATGGGGTTTGGTTCGCTGTTAAAGCGCTCGGCGGGTCATAAGCAGGCGATCTAAGTTTTATCTTTTACCCGAATTATCTAGCAGGTTGGAGTCTTGAATATGTCATCTCTTGATCCGCAATTGATTATGCAAATGACCGAGTGGCGTCACCACATGCACCGTTTTCCGGAGTGCGGCTTCGAGGTGCAGAAAACTTCTGAATTTATCGCCGATAAATTGGAAGATTGGGGCATCGAAGTGGTGCGTAATATCGGCCAAACTGGCGTGGTTGGGGTTTTGCGCTGTGGTGATGGGGATGCAAGCATCGGCTTACGTGCCGACATGGATGCATTGCATATCCATGAGCAAAACAGCTTCGAACACCGTTCTCGGTACGACGGCACGATGCATGCCTGTGGTCACGACGGCCACTCCGCCATGCTGCTGGGCGCCGCCAGCTACCTGGCTCAGACTCGCAACTTTAGCGGTACCGTCTATTTCATCTTTCAACCGGATGAGGAACATGGGCAGGGTGCGCAGGCGATGATTGATGACGGCCTGTTTGAGCGCTTCCAGATCGACGCCGTATATGGCATGCACAATTTGCCAGGGATGCCCGAAGGTAGTTTTACCCTGCGCCCAGGCTCGCTGATGGCCAGCGAGAGCAGTTTCGCTATCCAGATCGAGGGTGTCGGTGGTCACGCGGCTATGCCGCATATGGGCATCGACCCCATCGTTATTGGTGCTCAGCTGGTACTGGCTCTGCAGACTATCGTTTCGCGCAACCTCAGTGCGATCCATGAGACGGCGGTGGTCTCGGTCACCGAATTTGTCACCAATGGCACTGTCAACGTAATTCCGTCGCAGGTCACCATTAAAGGCGACTGCCGCTGCTTCACCGAAGACTCGCTGGCCAAAATTGAAAAGAGTATGGAACGCATCGTTGCTGGGGTTTGTCAGGCGGCAGGCGCCGGTTTCAAATTCGAATTCATCAACACCTTCTACCCCACCATTAACAGCGCGACCGAAACCCAATACGCCATCGAGGCCGCCGAGAAAGCGCTTGGCAGCGATAACGTCAACGGCAGCTGCGACCCGTTCACCATCTCCGAAGATTTTTCCAGCATGTTACGGGTTAAACCCGGCTGTTACGCCCTGTTGGGTAACGGCACCGAATCCGTCGGTGGCTGTGCCCTGCACAATCCCGAGTATGACTTCAATGATCGCATCCTAGAAAAGGGCGCCAGCTACTGGGTCCAACTGGTTAGTGATCGTTTGAAATAAATGACTTAAACCAAAACGCAAAAGACGACCCTTGAGGCCGACAATTAAAATAAGAGGCAACACCATGAAAAGATTATTCGCCGCACTACTCGCTTTGGGCATCAGCTTTGGCGCGCAAGCAGAAACCTGGAAATTTGCCTCTGAAGAGGACAAAACCGATGTGCAGGATATCTATGCACAAAAGTTTGCCGAGGTGATAAAAAAGGAATCCGGTGGTAAGACCAAGGTCAGAATCTACTACTACGGCCAGCTGGGCACCGAAAACGATATCGTCGAACTGGCGGCCAATGGCACCATTCAATTCGTTTCAGTGGGTACCGGTCACCTGGGCTCCTACGTACCTGAAGTGCAGGCGATCAGCCTGCCTTATGTGCTTGGCACCAACGAAGAGGTAACCCGTAAAATCCTGACCGGTAGCAAGACCATCTATAACGATCTGGCGCCCAAGTTCGAAGACGTCAATTTGAAGTTGCTGTCGATGCTGTCCGAAGGCGAGATGGTCTGGGGGGCTAACAAGGCGATCCGCAGCCCGGAAGATTTTGCGAACCAAAAGATCCGCACCTTTACCTCAACCATCCCGGTTGAAACCTACAAGACCTTCGGTGCAACACCCACACCGTTGTCCTGGGGTGAGGTCTATGGCTCGCTGCAGCTGAAAACCATCGACGGCATGGTCAACCCTATCTATTTCATCTACAACGCCAAGTGGCATGAGGTTCAAGATTACCTGATATTCCCCGGCCAGCAGCCTTATGTCAGTACCGTTTCTACTAACAGCAAATGGTTCAACGGACTGAGCGCTGAAAAGCAGGCGATGATCCAAACGGCGATCAAGGCTGCGGATGTCGCCGCTTACGACTATCAGCTCAAGATCAACAAGGAGAACATGGACAAGATCATGGCGGATCGCCCCGACATGAACGTTGTGGTGTTGAATGAGGAGGAGCGTAACCGCTTTAAAGATCTGAGCAAATCACTGCACAACACCTACTACGATGTAGTCGAGAACGCGTATAAGGATGGAGAAAAAGCCGCAGCCAGAAAAGGCGCCGAAGCTATCCTTGAAAATTTAATTGCAGAAGTTGAGCAAGCCTCAAAGGGTATGTGATCAGCCGGGCAAAAATAAAAAATTAGCCTTCAATTGAAAAGCCGCTAACGGAATAGTGGCTTTTGGGAAACGCTGCTATGAAAAAAGTACTTAATAAAATTAGCATCATCACTGAAAAAATAGAAAAATTCATTATCGGCTTTTCTATCGTAGCGATGATGGTCAACTCGACGGCTAACGCGATGGGTAGGTATTTTTTTAATAAGAGCATTTTTTTCTCGGAAGAGTTAAATCAGTTTCTGATCGTTGCCGTCACCTTTATCGGTTTCGCCTACGCAGTCAGAAAAGGCCGAAATATTCGCATGACGGCCGTTTATGATTCACTGAATCACGGTGCAAAAAAGATCATATCTACGATGATCGCCGTTTTGACATCGATGCTGATGTTTTACCTGGCCTACCTGGCCACCTTCTACGTACTGGAATTGCAGGATCTAAACCGGCTCAGCCCCGCACTGCAGTTCCCGGTTTACATCATTTACGCGATTATTCCGGTGGGTTTAACCATGGCTGCCATACAGTATCTAATCAGCTTCCTGATGAACCTAACTCATCGTGAGATCTATATATCCCACGACCTGATTGAAGGCCAAACCGATGTGACGGAGGATGTACTATGAGCGACTTCCTCCAGTTCTTCTCTGATGTGATCGCCGGTGAACTCGATATCTATGTCATCACCTTTACCCTGGTCACGGTGATGGTCATCTTGCTGTTTCTCAGCTTTCCGATGATCGTGCCGCTGGCCGTCGGTGCCCTGATCGGCCTGGTGCATTTCTCGGGCACCGACCCCCAGGTGATCATCCAGCAGATGGTGACGGGAATCTCGCCCAATGCCCTGATTGCGGTGCCGATGTTTATTCTGGCCGCCGATATCATGACCCGAGGCAATACCGCTCATAACCTGCTGGGTTTGATCGAAGCTTTTGTCGGTCATATGAAAGGCGGGTTGCCTATCACCACATGCATCAGCTGTACCCTGTTCGGCTCGGTATCCGGTTCCACTCAGGCCACGGTGGTTTCTGTCGGACAGATCATGCGGCCCAAATTGCTGCAGGCGGGCTATAAAGACAGTTTCGTGATGGCGCTGATCATCAATGCCAGCGATATCGCCTTCCTGATTCCGCCGAGCATCGGGCTGATACTGTACGGTACTCTTGCCAATGCCAGTGTCGGAGAGTTGTTTATCGCCGGAATCGGACCAGGGGTCCTGCTGGCCGTCCTGTTTTCGCTGTATTGCTATCTCCATAGTGTGACCCACAGTGACAGCATCGCATTGGTCGAAAAGACCGACTGGACTCAAAAGATTGAAGCCATACGCAAGGCAATCTTGCCGATGGGTTTCCCTGCGCTGATAGTTGGTGGAATCTATTCGGGTATCGTCACGCCGACTGAAGCAGCTTCGTTCTCGGTGCTCTATGCCGTCATCGTCGAGTGCGTCATTTATCGGGAACTTAAGGCGGGCGATATCTGGGATGCGGCCTTAAGCACGGGACTGATCACCGCGGTGGTGTTTATTCTAGTCGGTATCGGCCAAGCGTTCTCTTGGTATATCTCCTTCGAGCAGATTCCTCAGGAACTGCTGGCTCCGCTTAATCTGGAAGATGCTTCGAAAGAATACGTGCTGTTCGTCATCGCAGTGTCCTTTTTCGTCGGCTGTATGTTTGTCGATTCGCTGGTGGTGCTGCTGATCCTAACGCCCATTTTTATGCCGATTGTCGGCTCCGTCGGTTTGGATCCGATCCTGGTCGGTGTGATGGTGACCTTGCAAATGGCGATCGGCTCGGCAACTCCGCCGTTTGGCTGCGATATCTTCACGGCGATAGCGATCTTCAATAAGCCCTATATGGAAGTGATCCGGGGCACCCTGCCGTTCATTTTGATCTTATTCTTTATGTCGGCACTGTTGATCTTCTTCCCCGGTATTGCGCTGTTTTTGCGTGACCTGGCTTTCGGTTAAACACAGTTACGCCACCACCCGCTCTGCGGTGGTGGCCGAAATATTGGCAACGAGGGTGTTTTTACACCTGAGCAACAGATAGAGAATCGCTATGACGGACTCGCTTATTGCCCCAGCACGGGGATTTGAACGCGCCGAATTTGAACGGCGTACCGAGCAGCTACAGCAGCGCATGCTGGAGCAGCAAATCGACGCCCTGTTTTTTACCACCGAGCCCGAGTTCCGCTATTTTAGCGGCTTCAAATCGCAGTTTTGGGAGAGCCCGACCCGGCCTTGGTTTTTAGTCATACCGTCCAGCGGGCTGCCGATCGCTGTGGTGCCGGAGATTGGCGTGGCTGGCTTCGAGCAGACCTGGATTGAAGATGTCCGAAGTTGGCCGTCCCCACGGCCCGAAGACGACGGCATATCGCTGCTGGGTGATACACTGGCGGAGCTCAGTCGACGCCATCACCGCATCGGTGCAATGCTGGGACCGGAGACTCACCTGCGGATGCCGGCGGCCAACTTCGCCGCTCTGCAGCATCGTCTGGGCCAGGACGACATGGTTGATGTGTCTGAAATTGTCCGCGGTATCCGCAGTGTCAAATCGGCCGCGGAGGTGGCCAAGATACGTTTTGCCTGCGAAGTCACCGCGGCTGGCTTCGATTACTTGCTGCACCATTTACACGCGGGGATGACCGAGCGGCAAGCCTGCAAGGCGATGCACCTAGAAATGTTGCGCCTCGGCGCCGATGCTTGCCCCTATTTGATTTCGGCATCTGGGCAGGGCGGTTACGACAATATTATCATGGGTCCGACTGACCGGGAGCTAACCGAGGGTGATCTGTTGATCATCGATACCGGGGCTAACTTCGACGGTTACTTCAGCGACTTTGACCGTAACTACGGCTTCGGTCGAGTCGATGATGATGCCCATCGTGCTTACGAAGCGGTCTATCGCTCCACCGAGGCGGGGTTGCAGATCGCCGCACCCGGCCGCACCACCGGAGACATATGGCAGGCGATGTGGTCGGTCCTGGATGATGCCGGTGCGTTGGGTAACGACGTCGGGCGCATGGGGCACGGCCTGGGTATGCAATTGACCGAATGGCCTTCCCACGTACCGGGTGGCGACGTTATTTTAAAACCGGGGATGATCCTGACACTGGAGCCGGGGATGTCCTTTGCCCCCAGTAAGATGATGGTACACGAGGAGAATATCCTCATTACCGACCAGGGCTGTGAAATGCTTCATAAGAGGAGCTGGTCGAGCCTGCCTGTGATCGGTTGATTATCCTGGCAGGGGCCTCCCGCGCGTTACTGACCGCCTGTATTTTAAAAGCCGTGTTAGCGGGGTTTTACGTCCCGGTTTTTTGTCTTAACCGCTGGTGAAAACCATGACCCCGCAAACGACCAGCCTGCTGCTCAGTATCGCAGGCGTAATCCTGCTGTCCCCCGATGTATTGGTGATTCTCTGGATCGATCTGGAACACGATCAGGTTCTGTTTTGTTGTGGTGGTGCTGATTCGTCACCGGCTCAAATGCCTGCGAGCCTTCGTTAATGCCGGTTGGTCCGGAGTGATCAGCGGTTTGTTCTTTGCGGGAAACACTTACTGTATCACCCGGTCTATTCAACAGACTAGTGCGGCGCTGCGATGATGATTATCAGCACGGCACCGGTATTTTGCGCGATAATTGCCAGGCTGCTGCTGGGTGAACGCGTTAACAGAAGGACTGCTGCCACTATTGCCTGTACCTTGGTAGGCATTTCGGTGATCGCTGTCGACAGCGGTGGAGATAACAGTGTGCTTGGTAATCTATACGCACTGGGCTGTGCGCTGTTTGTGGCGATCAACTTCAATGGGGCGCGGCCTAAAGCGCCGCGAGACCTCATCCCGGTCCTGCCTTCGGCGGAATATGTATCGCTGTGGTTGCGCTGCTGGGAGATGTTGATCCGGCTCAGGCGAGCAGGGTACGGCTAGGGGCAATGGCACTAACTGCTGCTATTACCATGCCGGTTGGATTTACGCTGTTACAAATTGCTCCACGTTATATCAGTGCCACGGATGTCAGTCTGTTTCTGTTGCTTGAAGCCCCTGGCGCACTGATGCTGGTCGGAAGCGGGGTTCTTTTCTCGACACTGATATTTTACACCTACGGTAGCCGTGCACGATCACGCCCTAGAGGACTCCCTGCCTGCGAAGTAGTATCGGAAAACTAAGATAACCAAGCAATGTAGTTGCAGGGCTAAGCCAATACAAAATCATCTCGATGAAGTGAACATCAGGAGTTAACCCATGACCATCAAGCGTTATGAAACGAAAACGCGAATGAGCCGAGTCGTGGTTCACAATGGTACTGTTTACCTGTGTGGCCAAGTCGCCGGTGATGCCGACGCGGGCATCACCGGGCAAACAGAAACCATGCTGGAAAAAGTCGATAAGCTGTTGGAGAGTGTCGGCTCATCCCGGCATCAGATCTTGTCAGCCACTATATATATCAAGGATATGATCGACTTTCCCGAAATGAACGCGGTATGGGATGCCTGGGTTCCAGACGGAGATGCGCCAGCCCGTGCCTGTGTTCAGGCGCAAATGGCGAGGCCGGAGCTACTGGTAGAGGTCTCGGTTATTGCGGCGGTTGATTCGTAGTGTCATCAAGCACCGCAGTATAGGTGCTTGGTATTACCTGATTGCCCATGATCTTCAGCCATCACAGCGCTAAGTCATGTGCATACGCGCTTGCGAGAATAGATCGGAGGCATCATGGCTGAGCTTTGTGGACAATCAGGAATGGCTATTTACTAATTAATTGTAGTGGCTTAGTAATTCACAGACGGGGAGCCGTCTAACGATCTAATCCATTAACAGAAATGCTGCAGGCCCGCTCCCATCCCCATTGCTATCCGATGAAATTCAGTCTGAAGAAGGCCCGCAGGGGCGAGCCATGGATGGCGAGACTGACGGTTGAGGCAGGACAAATCGGCAGGATAGCCGATTTTCACAACCGCAGGTTGCCCGTAGGGTGAGGCACATGGATGGGCAGAATGCTTCCGAATCTGTCAGCTTCAGGCTGGATTTCATAGCGCCGCAGGCGTGTATCCGTAGGACGGTTAGCGGGGCGCGCTTTCTTTGCTTCCGTTTCTTTGCCGCGTGCAAAGAAATGAAGACGCCCGAGGGGGCGGAATTGAAGCCTACCGGCAATGATAATAATCGCTAATCCACCGAAAACCCTCTCATCAGCAAGGGGCGGCGATGCCTGCGCGGCAAGGGTTTAAGTGCAACGTCTTGAGTGACGCGGCTCGCGAGAATAGATCGGCTGAATCATGGCTGAGTTTTGTGGGTAATCAGGTGGTATTATGCTCGTTTTTGTAAAGGTACTTAAAACAATATTCTATTAATCATTGAATCGACCAGTCTTTTGTAGGCAACCAAATGTCCGTTTAGTCGATACAGCTGTAGCACATACCTCCTGATAGGGAGCGTCTGGAGCGCCTGCTAGAAATAGCGTAAGGAATGTTGGCCGCTCAGCACTTCATGAAAATGCTGCATGAACTGGAGTAGTGGAAGAGTTACTAACGATGGCCGCTAAGTAGATACGGACTAAACCGCTCGCGCGGTAGTGGGCGCCACCTGTAAGCCTCGGCATCCAACCGGAATCACCCAGATCTCTGCTGAGACTGTCCTATGAAGAGTGGAGGGTATTTTCCCTCTGCTTCTTGATAGGAGCAGTATCATGGCCACTGCCAACACACCAATTAGCCGCTTACGTCAGCGTTTTATCGACGATATGAACCTGCGTAAGCTGTCCCCTAAAACACAGTCCGGCTACATCCGAGCTGTTAAGAACCTGGCGCGGTACCTGGACCGCTCCCCCTATACCGCGACGCCTGAAGATCTGCGCCGATTCCAGCTGCAGATGGTCAATGAGGGCGTCTCGCGTATCACCCTCAACGCTACGATCACGGCCCTGCATTTTTTCTTTGAAGTAACCTTGGACCGCATAGGCGCCATCCGGTTGATGAGCCATGTTCGTGTCCATCGTAAACTCCCTGTTATTCTCAGCACAGAGGAGGTGACGCGGCTGATTGATGCTGCTACAAGCCCTAAATATAAGACGGCACTCGCGGTGGCCTACGGTGCGGGCCTGCGTATCAGTGAAGTCGTGTCGCTGAAGGTGGGCGATATTGACGGCCAGCGGAAACTACTGCGGGTCGACGAGGGTAAAGGCGGCAAGGATCGTTTCGCTATGCTCTCTCCGGTTTTATTGTCCATGTTGCGTGATTGGTGGCGGATTGCTCGGACGCACCGCTTGATGCTGGAGGGCGGCTGGTTGTTCCCAGGGCAGAACCCTATAAATCCACTCTCTTCCCGTCAGCTCAGTCGCGGATTTCATGCTGCCGCAACCGCCGCGGCGCTCAATAAACACGTGTCCATGCACTCGCTACGCCACGCATTTGCGACTCACCTGCTTGAGCAGAACGTTGATATCCGGGTGATTCAGGTGCTGCTGGGGCACAAAAGGCTGGAGACCACCGCGCTCTATAGCCAGGTCGCTACCCGTACGCTGAGCGAGGTCAAAAGCCCGCTGGACTACCTGACGCTGCAACCACCCGCTTAAGCGTTCGCCATGTACCGGCCACCGCTGGAGGTCGCGGATATCTTCCGTGCCCGTGGCCCTGCCTGGCGTCACGCCATGGTGGGACACCTCAGCCTCGGTCAGCTTAAAGTGATGTCGGCGATCGAGCGCTGTGGAACAGTGGCCCTCGGTGGTCACGTGCTTCGCTGTCAGTCCTGTGATCATACTCAGATCGCTTACAACTCGTGTCGGGATAGGCATTGTCCCAAGTGCCAGGCCTCCGCCGCCAAACGCTGGCTTGCAGCACGCCAAGCCGAACTACTAAACGTGGATTACTACCATGTGGTATTCACCCTGCCGGCAGCCATCGGCGACATCGCCTATCAGAACAAATCGGTGATCTATAGCCTCCTATTCAAAGCCGCTGCCGAGACACTGCTGACGATAGCGCGGGATCCCCAGCATCTCGGTGCGCGCATCGGGGTCACCATGGTGCTGCATACTTGGGGATCGGCCTTAACCCACCATCCCCATGTCCACTGCATCGTGCCCGGTGGTGGGTTATCGGTCGATGGCAAGCAATGGCGCGCCTGTAAGCCGGGGTTCTTCCTGCCAGTACGGGTGCTCTCGCGCCTGTTCCGGCGGCTGTTCCTCAGTAAGCTCGACGCCGCTCACCAGGCCGGTGAACTGCACTTCTTCGGTCCGCATAAAGCGCTGATCGAGCCACCAGCCTTTGCTGCCTTAGTTAAACCACTACGACGACAGGAATGGGTGGTCTATGCCAAGCGCCCCTTCGCTGGGCCCGAAGCCGTACTGGCGTATCTATCACGCTATACCCACCGCGTGGCGATCGCCAACAGCCGCCTCATCGCCCATAATGACCGGGGCGTCACCTTCACGTGGAAGGACTATCGGGACAAAGGGCGCGTACTCGGAAAAAGACGATGACCCTCGCGACCGACGAGTTCATTCGTCGCTTCCTGCTCCATGTTTTACCCCACGGATTCCATCGCATTCGCTACTACGGACTGCAGGCCAACGGCGGGCGCGCTGCCAACCTAGAGCAGGCGCGAAAGCTACTGAGTTGCGCGGTTCCGGAGGCTCCGGAAGAGAGCGCGGGATCCGGTGAAGACGGCGGTAACAACCCCTATGTCTGTCCCGCCTGTGGCGCACCGATGATCGTGATAGAGACCTTCGCCCGCGGCCAGTTCCCCCGTGCACCACCGCTGAGGATCACCGCATGTGCCTGATCGCAATTAACGCCCCAACAAACGAACCACCAAGCTGTCGATCGAGATCGATAGGGGCACCGCCATGGCTAGGCGTTCAAGAAAGGGAGAAACAAGCCTGTCTCGGGTGCTTTCCAGGCTATCGAGCCGGCGAAAAACGAATCACCATCCACTCCTACGTGATCCCGAAGGCGGCGGAGACCCCAGTTACCTTCGCTCCCACCCGACGGCTCAGAGCCCTAATCCCCATAGTTCAGCAACAACCGCTACCCCGAGCTTCGACCCCCGCGGTTTCCTCCCTCGAGTTTTCTCCGACACCTGCCCGCTGAAGTTTTTCAGGTAACACTCTAAGGCTTGATGCTGCGTACAGGTATCTGAGAACACTTAACTGAAGCCGCTGATATCGGAAGTCAGATCTATGTCCGCTTAGTGCGCGTTGCGGTAGTTTCCCTAGTTGGCCCATACCGGACGCTTTATCAGTGACCGTTTATGGCAAGAGTTTCGACGAAGCGGCCAGCAGCCTGAAGGTATATTAGGTTGCAGATCAGCTCCCTTTGGCCCCTCCGCATGAACTAAATTCAATCTAAAGATGGGTGTGTGGGCTATTTACAGCTCAATAGTGGATGGTTGCTGCGAGTTCGACCGACTTCCGTATATGCGCCCAAAGCAGACATTCTCGTCGAGACAACCTTGGCGGTGGCAGTCGGCCTAAATTACCAGCTGGCATTTGCGATTACTGTGATCCTCCAAGTTCCCCAGGATCAATAATATAGACGCAGGTTTTACTCTTCTAAGCACTCGGTAGCGACGGGACACGCCTCTCTGCGAACTATAATGTTCCCTCGCCAAAGGTCTCCATTTTGAACTGCTATGGCAGACATACGGCGATGGTCTATCTCGGTTTCAGCTTGCGGTGGGAATCGTTCCACTACCCGAACATGTGAAGTGCATCCGCCCTATGTCTCATTATTGACTAGCCTAATAGATAAAGAGTATCTAGTTGAATTTAATGTGTTTTGTAAGCGCGAGAATTTATTCGCTGGTGTTGGTCGAGTGATTGGGGTCACGCGGTTTTTGTTGTCTTTAGCGCTGCAGAACCTGTAGCAGCTGTTGTTCGATTCCTGCGAACCAGGCCTGCAGATCAAGGGGCAAGACCCGGTTCAGATAGCTGAGATACCCCCCCAGCATCAGTAGCCCCAGCACGATCAACAGCAGGCCGGAGATGAGTCCTGAACTGTGGATCTGCAAGCTTCTGCCGGCCCATTGCAGCGACCAGCCTTTTCCCTTCAACCAGCGCCAGGCCCGGCCGCTGCGATCGAGACGATCAAATGCCAGGGAGAGAGCGATAAGCGGTAACCCCAAGCCCATGGCAAACACGAACAGCAACACCGCACCGGATAATACCTGTTGTCGGCTGGCGGCGAGCACCAAAATGGCACCGAGTATCGGACCGATACAGGCGGTCCAGCCGATAGCGAAGCTCAAGCCGAAGAGAAAGGAGCCTGACAGTGTAGTGGCCGGCCGGTCCTGAAACCTGACTCCGGTAAACCCTTTCCCGATCAAGGTGGCAAGGCCGAACAGAATGATGATGACTCCCGCCCCTTGCAGCAAATAACTTTGGTAGCTGGTCAGAAAGGCACCCAGATAGGAGGCCGTGGCCCCCATCATTGAGAAACTTAAAGCCAGGCCTAAGAAGAACACCAGGGTCATCCCCAGCAAACGTCGCCGGTCGCTCTGAAAGGCAACGGCGAAATAGGCGGGCAGGATCGGCAGGGTGCAGGGTGACAGGAAACTCAATACTCCGGCCATAAATGCCAGCGGCAGCAGCAGGCTAAAACGTATCCCCTCCAGCCCCTGGTCGGTTACCTGCTCGGCTTGCGATTGCCAAGTCTGTGCGGCTTGGAGCAGGGCAAAACTTGCTTCAGGCGAGCCGCTTGCTGCCTTCCGCTCCAGCCAAACGGCGAGGGCTCGGCCAGCTGCATTCTGTAAGCGAGTCTCTGCGAAGGTTCCGCCGACCCGTTCCAGCAGCTGGATTGCCAGGGCGTTACCCAGGATGGGCTTGCGATCATCGAACGGTTTATCGGGGCCATCGATGTTGGTGGTTATGCTGTTTCTGGGATTGATACTGTTGCGGGCATAAAAGCCCCCCAGTGTCTGATCTTCGAGTCGAATCCTGATCAACTCTGCCAGGCGGCGGGCAATGTCCAGATAATGGCCGTTGTCGGTACTCGAGTAGCCGGTAAAGAACGCCATTCCCAGGGCTGCA
Source organism: Motiliproteus sp. (assembly GCA_036964625.1). Taxonomy (GTDB): domain Bacteria; phylum Pseudomonadota; class Gammaproteobacteria; order Pseudomonadales; family Balneatricaceae; genus Motiliproteus. The sequence goes on along the minus strand of JBALTG010000034.1, from coordinate 10,620 downwards.
TTGGCGATCAGATGTCCGTCCCGGGTCGCCGACCCATGATTAGGATCGAACTGCTGAAGAGCACCCTCCGGGCTGATCAGGTGGCGCTCGAGGAAGCTCAGCATCTCCATTGCTTGCCCGGTGAACGGTTGCTGTGGCAGCAGGCGACCAATCTGGAACAGCTGCCGGGCGATAGCCGCAGCCTCGTTGGCCTGAATGATCTGGCGGCTCGTTCGCCAAGCGGACCATTCAGCCTGCAGTGCCAGACCCTCGCGGCTTAGACGTTGCAGATAGGTCGGCTCCGGTCGGGCCAGATAGGCGAGTCGGTAGAGTTTGACCTGAAGCAACCGCGCCGAAAGCACTGTCGGTTCCGGTAGCGAGATCAGTCGTTCCAGCACCGGCTGAATGATTGACGGCTGCTGTCGGCGGAGGCCGATGGCGAGCTGTTGCGCCAGTTGCGCGACATTCCCCTCATCTTGATGCAGGAGGTTATCCTCCAAGGCTCGCAACAACGGTTCCGACACTGCCGTCGCCTGGGGTTCAGGTTCCGGGTCCCAGCTCAATACCGGTTGCGCCTGCACACTCGGTAGCAGGCACAAGCCGAGTAATAGGCTGCCTAGCAGTCGGACACAGCATACCCTCATCGCCAGCACGCTCGGGACCGGACCTCGTCGCGCTTGGTCGTCATGGGTAGCGTCCTGAGGCCAGCAGCTGTTCTGCCACAAGATGCCAGACGGCCGAGCTGGCATTGAACTCTCCCTGCTGAACCGCGCTGAAAAAATAGCCAGTTGTGTCTTCAAGCATCTTGCGGTAGTCGAGGTTACCGGTGATCTGATAGGCATGGAGCAACGCCTTTGCCATTCGGCCGTTATCTTCCAGATCCTTGTCAAGGAGCACCTGTTCGCCGGCCCGATAGGCAGGTGAACTTCCGCTGTGCCGGGCAAAGAACCCGCCGGATTCAGGATCATAGAGGTGTGCGGCGACGAAGCCGATGATTCGCTCGGCGGTGTCGAGGTAGCGTTTTTCCTTGGTAGCCTGATACGTCATTAGCAGCGCTTCGGCGAGCCAGGCATTATCGGATAGCTGACCATCCAGTCGGGTGATGTGGTGTTCTTGATCTTTGTTGGGGGAATCTGCTTTTCTGGGATCGAAATCGCGGGGATCGAAATAGCTGTAACCTCCGCGCTCGCCGACCATGCGGGTCGCCAGAAAGTCTGCCGCTCGGGTCGCCCGCGACAGGTAGCGACGGTCGTTAAGCAGGCGAGCGGCCTGAAGGAAAGTGATCAGAGCCCGGGCGCTGGACTGGGCGTAGCTGGTGCGGTCGATCGGAGGTGGCGAGACCTGCGCCCGCTCGTCCCGGGTGAGGTGGTAATACACTTCGTCGGCGCCCTGACTGCCGAAAAATCGTCCCGTTTCTTGGTCGTAGAGGTGGTTCAGCAGGTAGGCGAGGCTGCTGTCGGCCGCATTGCGATAGCGCGGCTGTTTGAATTGGAGCGATGCCTGTAGCATCAGCTCCGTCAGTTGAGCGTTCTCAAACAGCATCTTTTCGAAGTGAGGAACGCTCCAGTTGCGCCGGGTGGCATACCGGAAGAATCCGCCTTCAACCGGATCAAACAGACCGGTCAGCTTGTGCTGCTCCTGCAGCCGTTGCACCGCTCCGAGCAAACCGGTCTGTTGCGCGCGCAACCGTAACAGCGTCTCAACAGGCGGGCGAGCTCCTGACGGAGGAGGCTGTCCAGGTCCCAGGATAGCATCAAGGGTGGTTTGCAAAGGAACGCGCCAACGGTCGCTTCCGCTCCGTTCGAGTTCAAGAAGACGCAGCAGCAGATCGGCATGGGGCTCCTTCTGAGCCAGCCCGAAGCCCCCGTAAGCCGGGTCGAACCCATTCGAAATCTGTTGGCTGAAACGATCCAGATAGTGCTTGAGCAGCGCCCGGGACAGTGGCTGCTGCGGCCTGGCCTCAGTCTTGGTCACGACCTCCTCTTCGGGACGGTACTCGTTGGCCAGAAACTGCAGGGTCTTGTTGAGGCTGGCAAGCAGCCGGGGCCGGGGGATCGCCCCAGGCACGGAGACCAGATGCTCGCCGTTAGGAGCCAGGATCACTGTGACCGGTATTCCTACTGCGGGATAGGCGCGGGCGAGGTCTTGGCGCCGGTCATAGTCGACGAAGATGGCGATATAGGCACGGTTGAGGGTATCGGCCACCGGCGGGGTGTTCAGCGCGGCCTCGTAAATATGACAGTTGTAGCACCATACTGCCGATATCAGCATAAAGATCGGTTTGTTCTCGGCTTGTGCCCGGGCAAATGCTGCATCGGAATACTCCATCCACTGGATGGGCGAACCATGGTGAGTATACGCCGGCACCCCTTGAGCAAATAGTAATGCAAGCCCTAGCAGAATCGTTCTCAATGCGTTCCACATCTCTCCCACTCCTGCGCTGAACCGCGCTTGTGATCGCTGTCATCTATGTGTTAACCATAGCCAATGGGCGGTCTTCCGTTAGGGGCTTCAAGGCACTGCTGATTTTTACCTGCTATTAGTAGGGGGATTATCTTCGTGTTTATAGGAGACCACAGTTGCCTGAAGGTAAGTCCCGCTTTATGTCGCAGACCACTCGACGGAAGAGCCGGGGGGCGATGGCGTCCGGAATGAGTATCGCGCTTTCCTTCCTTGCAGGCTTGGTTTTCTGGGGCGGCTTCAATTGGAGCCTGGAGTTCACCAATACCGAGGCGTTCTGTATCTCCTGTCATGAAATGGGCGACAACGTTTATCCCGAGTACCAGCAATCGATCCATTTCATCAACCCCAGCGGGGTCCGCGCGACCTGTCCCGATTGTCATGTCCCTAAGCAATGGCCCGCCAAATTGCTGCGTAAGATCGGCGCGGTCAACGAGCTGTACCACAAGGTCGTGGGAACCATTGATACCCGGAAAAAATTCTTGGCAAAGCGACTCGAGTTGGCCCGTATCGTCTGGAAAACCATGAGGGCAAACAATTCTCAGGCGTGCCGCAACTGCCATTCTATGGCGGCCATGAGCTCTATCCCTCCTTCTAACGCTACCGCCCCGAAGGACGCTCTGCATCCGCATCAAAAAGCGATCAGCCAGGCAATGGCCTGCATCGACTGTCACCTGGGGATCGCTCACCGGCTGCCGGAAAGCTACCTCGATGCCGAGCACAACCGCTTCGAAAGCGACAAGGTTCCCTGCCGCGACTGTCACGCCGGGATGGCCTATACCCGACCGCAACAACAGTGGAAGTGGTAAATGGCCCAGCCAGTGGTGTGAATAATACTCATGCATTGTGTATGGCTAATCGGACAAGTCTCGACTAAACCTATCGTTACTGTCCGTTTTTTGATCAGGCTCTGTCGTTTTTGCCATCTACGCTCAAGGAGAGGAGAACAACCATGACTAGAAACAGGTTTCTTCCATCGGTCTTTATCGCCTGTGCGGTTCTATTTACCGGTGCGTCGCTAGCGTATGCCGCAGATGCCGCGGTCATCCAGCAGGGGGAGCAGCTGTTCAATCAGAACTGCGTGTTCTGCCATCAACCCGACGCGATCGGTAAACCTGGACTGGCGCCCTCGCTGACCAATAAAGAGTTACTGGCCTCGGTCTCGGACAAGTACCTGCTGAGTACCATCCGCGATGGTCGCGAAGGCACCGGGATGGCGCCTTATGCCCATCTTGGCCGTGACAAGATCAAGGCGCTGGTGGCCTACCTGCGCTCCTTTGAGGTGCTGCCCAACCGGGCCGCCGAGATCGATGCCCAACCCGATGCCCACGGCGACCCGCGATTGGGGCAGCAATGGTTTGAGCAGATCTGTTCCACCTGTCACGGCCCCGAAGGCGATGGTTATATTGCCGGGGGCTCGGGTACCGCCATCGGCAAACCGGGCTTTCTGCAAAAATCCAGCGACGGCCTGATTCGGGAAACCATCAGCAAGGGGCGCTCCAACACCCGCATGTTGCCGTTCCAGGGGCCAGAGGGATTGGCGAATCTCGACGATCAGGAGATCGACGACATCATCACCTACCTACGCACACTGAATCGCTAGCACGCTGCTGACGAAGGGAGTCAGGACCATGAAACGTATCAAGACCAGCCGTCGAAATTTCATCAAGGGCAGCGCCTTCATCGCCACCTCCGCAGCGGGCGCCGGCCTCTATGTCAGCAACAACCCGGAGCTGGAAGCCGCCCCGGCCAAACCCCAGAGCGGCAGCGGCCGTACCACCGCCCTGGCGCAGTGCCCTTACTGCGGCGTCGGTTGCGGGACCATTATCCAGGCGGAAAACGGCAAGATCGTCTCCATGCGCCCGGACAAGGACCACCCCACCAATAACGGCCTGCAGTGCATCAAAGGGCTCACCGCTGCCGAGCCGATGTACGTCGACCGCATGGAGGGGGACGCCTATGTGCGCAAAGATGTGTGGGAGGAGTGGAACAAACCCGGCCATGGCGATCTGGAGTATATCAGCCAAACCAAAGGCTCTTTCGATGAAGAGCACTTCGTCCGCGTACCCTACGAACAAACCTCGGAGATGGTGGCCCACAAGGTGGTCCACTTCGCCAAGAAATACACCGGTAACTCGATCGCCCTTTACGGGTCCGGGCAGCTGACCACGGAAGGCCAGTACCTGGAAAACCAGCTGATGAAGGGGGTGCTGGGTTCCAACACCATCGAAGCCAATGCGCGTATGTGTATGACCTCGGCGGTGACCGGCTATTTCGCCACCTTAGGATCTGATACGCCGCCGCTGGCCTACGAGGATATCGAGCTGTGCGACATGATCATGCACTTCGGTCACAACGCCCGCGAATCCCACCCCATCATCTTCTGGCGTGCCGCCGATCATAAGAAGAAAACCGATATCCCCACAGTGGTGGTCGATCCCCGCCGCACCGGCACCAGCATGGGCTACGAAGATATCAACCCGGACAACCATGTCCATGTGCCGATCTTGAATGGGGATATCAGCTTTCTTAACGCCATCGCCCACGTGCTGCTGAAAGAGCACGAGGACGTAATCGACTGGGATTTCGTTAAAGCACACGCCACCGGCTGGGAGGAGTATGTCGAGGCGGTGCGGGCCGACTACAGCCCGGAACAGGTTCAGGACCGGATGGGCGGTCCCAACCATGATGTCTCACCTGAATTGATTCGCCGTGTGGCCGGCATGTTTGCCGACGCCACCCGCAAACGTCTGGCCCGCAGCAAAGGCAAGCAGGAGGGCGAGGGCTATGGCGGGGTCATCATCATGTGGGGTATCGGTTACAACCAGCACCTGCACGGTCAGCACAACGTCATCTCCATCATCAACCTGCTGGCGCTGACCGGCAACCTGGCCAAGCCGGGTTGCGGCCCCTTCTCCATGACGGGCCAGCCCAACGCGATGGGCGAACGCTTTACCGGCGGACTGACCGGTAGGTTGCCCTTCAACGAGCCGCTGACTAACGCCTCTCATCGCAAACAGATGGCCCAGGCCTGGGGGGTGCCGGAGGAGAATCTGGTGCGGGCGATGAACTCCAAGAATCCCGGTTACGCGGTGGGTATGATGGAGCGGGCGCTCAAGGGTGAAGTGAAAGCGATGTTCCTGGTCTACGCCACCCATATCGACCTGCCCGACTCTTACAATCTGGTGCGCCCGGCGCTGAAGAAAATGTTCAACGTGGTGCAGGAGATCTACCGCCACGCCCCCAACAACCTCTACGCTGACGTCATCTTCCCCGCCGCCACCTGGGGTGAGGTGGAGGGGTTCTACATCAGCTCCGAACGCCGCCTCAACATCTGTGAAAAAGGCGGCAATCCCCCTCCAGGGTGTCGGCCGGATATGGATATGGTGATCGACAAGGGTAAGGAGATCGCTCACCTGTTGGGCCTGGATGCCGACAAGATCTTCCCCTACCAACGTAAAGCGGATGGCTATTACGATGCCCAGGAGGTGTTTCGGAACCTGATCCGCGCCTCCGCAGGCACCGACACCGACCTGACCGGCATGCTGGAGCGGGAAAAGGTCGAAGGGATCACCCCCTACGAACAGCTCAAGCAACTGCGCGGTATCCAGTGGCCGGCCCCGACCCTGATGATCGCCAAGGAGGGCGGCACCAAACGCCGCTACATGCTGCAGGAAGGCGACTGGGACAGCCGCCCCTACGGCTACTTCCGGACCAAGGACGGCAAGGTGCATATGAAACTGTGCAAGCAGGATTACACCGATCGCAAGGCGATCACCCAAAGGCTGATGGAGTTCGGCACCAAGCAGGGGCTGTACACCATCGATAATCTGGATCTGATCAAGCTGGCTCGGGATAACGCATTGACCCCGGACCTGCCCGACGAGGAGCACCGCGGCAAGCCCTGGCAGCAGATTCCCAAGGATAAATATCCCTATTGGATGGGACTGGGGGTGGTATACGAACACTTCCATACCGCCAAGTCCATCCGCAGCCCGACAACACGCCGGTTGGTGCCCGAGATGTATGTCGAGATGCACGCCGAGGATGCTAAGGAACTCGGGATCAAGGACGGTGATAAGCTGCGGGTGATCACCCGTCGGGGATCGCTGGAAGCCCGGGCGCAGGTCGGCGGCACCAACTCGCTGATCAAACCGGCGCGCAACAATGTCCCCCGCGGCTATATGTTCGGCCCTTGGAACCTGTCGGTGGCCGACAGCGCCGATCCCAAGAAGAACAAATGGCTGGCCAACGGTATCACCAACCGCTGTTGGGATCCGGTCTCGGGACAGGTGGACTTTAAGAAGTTGGCTTGCCGTATCGAAAAGGTATGAAGCGGAGAACCTTTGTCAGAAAACTGCTGTTGGGTATAGGCGTCACCCCGCTGTTCGGGGTGACGCTGGCCCAGGCCGCATTTAAGTTTAAAAGCGCAATCAGGCGATTCTTGAGACCGCCGGGAGCTCTGCCGGAGAAAGAGTTTCTCAGCCGTTGTATTCGTTGTGGTCAATGTGCCGAAGTCTGCCCCAACCAGTGCATCAAGTTTTTCGGTGCCGAGGCCGGGCTTGATGGCATTAATACGCCTTATATCATTCCCCGGCAGCAAGCCTGCATCCTCTGCATGAAATGTGGTGATGCCTGTCCCACCGGAGCCCTGAAACCGATTAAACGCGAAGCCGAGCCCATTATTCAGCAGGTCAAGATGGGCAGGGCTCGCGTGGATAAGCGGCTTTGTCTCTCCTACCAGGGAAAGACCTGCGGGGTCTGTTATAGGGCCTGTCCGCTGCCTGATGTGGCGATCCGGGTCGGCATGCTGGAGCAGCCTCATGTGCTGGATGCCTGTGTCGGCTGTGGCCTGTGCGAACGCTCCTGCATTCAAATCCCTCAGGCGATTCGCATCATTCCCGGCCAAGGGCAGGCGGCCTCCTGATGCGATCGGTGCCATCGGCTATACAGCGTTTAGAAAGGGTTCATCGGAGCTTATGACGACGATCAAAATCGCCTCCACCGGAAATAAATCAGCAGCAGCCCCGTTTCGGCGTCATCTGAACAAACTCCGCTGGGTAACGCTGAGTCTGGTCTTTTTGTTGCTTATCTTGCTGCCGCTGGTCAGCGTCTATCAAAATTATGTCGCGGCCCATGCCTATGATCTGCTGCTGCCCCAGGAGAAACGCTTTTATGATGCGATGGAGGTGCTGACCTTCTTTAGCGATGATCCGGCCGAACAGCTCGATGCGATCAAAGGCACCACCTGGTCCGGCAATTTGTTTGGTCTGAAACTCAGCGACCCGCTGGCGGTGGTCGGGCAGTTGTTTGCAGGACTGAGCTTTGCCGGAATGAGCATCTATTGGCCCTTTGTGCTGACGGCGGCGATACCGCTGGGATTTACCCTGCTGTTCGGCCGTTTCTACTGCGGTTGGATCTGCCCCGCCACCTTGCTTTATGAACTCAACACCAACCTGGGAATCTGGTTGCAAAAGCAGGGCTTCCGTACGGGAAACCGGCATTTTGACCGCCGGCTAAAATATGGCGTTCTGTTGGCCGGGCTGGTGCTGTCGACGTTGACTGGATCGGTGCTGGTGGCGGCTATCTATCCGCCGGCGATTGTCGGTCGGGAACTCTATTACGCGCTGGCGCTGGGTGGGTTCGGTTCGGGCACCCTGTTTTTTATCGCCACGCTGCTGTTCGACCTGCTGGTAGCCCGGCGAGGGTTCTGTCGTTACCTCTGTCCCGGCGGGGCGCTTTACGCGTTGCTCGGGCGCTACCGGTTGTTGCGTATTCAACGCAATGTCAACCATTGTAACGACTGCGCCAAGTGCAACGCGGTCTGTGAATTCGGTTTGAATCCGATGCACGACGACTTCGGCCAGGAGTGCAATAACTGCACCGCCTGCATCGCCGTCTGTCCGACCGATGCACTGATCTTTGCCGTCCAGATCCACGACAGCCCGGCCAAGGGCCCCGGCCATCTGGGCCATCACTACCGGCATCCACAGCGATCGGCGCAGGAGGGAGACGGTGTTTAGGCGCACGGCTATCAAGGGCATCCTGACGCCTGTGCTGTATGGTCTGTTGGCACTTCTTCCCTATGCACTTGCCCGTTTGATGGCACCGGTGGTTGAAAACCAGAACCCGATTCCCCCCGATCGGCGGCGGCTCCGGCTGCGTCCACCCGGCGCGCTGCAAAATTATTTGGCCTTTACCGAGGCCTGTATCGGATGCGGACTTTGCGGCGAAATATGCCCACCCCGGTGCATCAAGTTTTACCAGCGGCAGGGTGGTGAACGGGTCAATACACCCTACATCGTACCCGAGGAAAGAGGTTGCACTTTGTGTGGAAAGTGCATGGAGGTCTGCCCGACAGAGGCCCTCATGCCGGTGGCCCGGAATGGCATTAACATGGGGATTGCCCAGATCGATCGAACCGCCTGTTATCCCTGGGTGGATCGCGGAGTTTGTGGCGCTTGCGCCACCATCTGCCCCTTGGGAAATCGAGCTATCGGCTTCGATTTTGCCAATATCTACCGCCCCGTCGTCAAAGCGGGCTGCGTCGGCTGCGGTCTTTGTGTTGAGGTATGTCCCCACCCCAGCGTGCCGATCAGAGTTGCGCTACGATTCGAAGGCACCATCACCGGTCATAGGAGTTAACCATGAACTTAGCCATGAACTACAAACCGACCCCCTATTCCATAGCCATCGCGCTGATGTTTGTATTGGGTCTGCTCGTTGGCGCCGCGCCATCTTCGGCTCACCATGTATTGGGACGACCCGCGTATAGCCTCAGCGAAGACTCCAATACCCCACCCAGTGCTGTGGTGGAAACCCAGATCGGCGACTACGACATCATCTATATGGTTTTTCCCGCCTTTCCCCAACCTAACGAGTCGGGACGCGTCAATCTCTATGCCAGCCGCATCGATAACGGCGAGCCATTCGATGGCGAGGTGACGTTTACCGCCAGCAATGACAGCTGGTTTAACGCGCATCAAACGGTTCTGGGAACACAAGCCATCGACGATGGCGTTTACCGCCAGGGCTTTGTGTTTGATGCCACCGGTGACTATACAATCAGCGCCACATTTATCGCTCAAGACCACGACTACGCAATCGACTTTCCGCTTCGAATCGGCGAGCCGTCGCCGATAGGCCCACTCGGTGCATTTGTTGTTTTGCTGGGTGGCGCACTGGTCTGCCTTAGCCTGTGGCGCCGTAAGCGGCTGATTAGGGATAAGGTGATCATCGCTAATCGAAGTACACCCTGAACTCAGCGAGTCAAACGCATCAATAACCCGTAACGATCAGGAGAATACCGTGGACCGTCGCGAATTTTTAACGGCAGGTCTGAACAAAGCCGCCAAAGTAGCGATAAACGAGGCTGAGCGTCGCGCCAAACAGAAAGCACAGCGCTTTATTCGCCCCCCCTTTGCCATCGACGAACTGGATTTTTTACTCGCCTGCACCCGCTGCAACGCCTGTGTCGAGGCTTGCCCGCATCAGGTGATCTTTGTCTTATCGGCCAAATTAGGCGTTCAAGAAGCTGCAACTCCAGCGTTGGATCTGCTCAATAAAGGCTGTCATCTCTGCCAGGATTGGCCCTGTGTCAGCGCCTGCAAGCCGGGTGCCTTGCTCCGACTATTTGAGGCCAACGAAGAGGAGGACGATGAAAAAGAACCCGTGCCAGCCGCCACCCCTCCGCCTTTTGCCAAGGCCTCGATCGATCCCAGTCGCTGTCTTCCCTACACCGGCCCCGAATGCGGCGCCTGCCAAGGATCCTGTCCGGTTCCCGGTGCCCTGACCTGGGCGGGTGAAAAACCACGGATAGACGAGACCGCCTGTCTCGGTTGCTCACTCTGTCGGGAGGCCTGCATCTTGGAGCCCAAAGCGATCAATATTCAATCCATCCATCAGGGTGACCTTTGACAGCAGTGACGCGAGCAACAACTAGTACGCCCAGCAAGTGTCGGCAGCAGGGCCCCCTTTAACATCAATCAAGAGTCCGATATTGGGCGCCAGCTGATCCACAACAACTGCAGATAGGGCCAACTCACGACTTCTACTTTGTTGATACAGCTGAAATACATAACTCCTAAAATGGAACCGCAGGAGCGCCTGCTAGAAATAGCGTACGGAATGTTGGCAGCCAAGCACTTCATGAAAATGCGGCATGAACAGGAGCAGTGGAAG
>JBALTG010000033.1:16888-38421 GCA_036964625.1 Motiliproteus sp. | reverse complement strand
CGGTGCCGACGCCATGGGTGATAACACCCTGGGGGTTCAGATTCAGAAACTGCAGGGGCTGGTTAAGAGCCGGGAGGTCAAGGCGGATCTGGCGCGCTTTAATGAGGTTCGTAAATCCTATGTGACCGGTTTAGAGCAGATGCACACCGCATTGACAGAACGTAACACACTGATTCAGAAGGCGCTGTTTGAGATAGGGCCGCAGATCACCGCCGAGATCGAGCAGCTGAAAGCTGCCGATGAGAAACATCAGCTTGAACTGGCCCATCAGGTCGAGGCGATTGATAGCCAGGGGATGCTGCTGGTGAGCATCTTCTCTGCCATCGCCATCACCTTGGGCATCGCTATCGCGTACTTCCTGCCGCGCTCGATTCGCAAGCCGATCGGCGGTGAGCCACGCGACATCCAGGCACTGGCCAACAAGATAGCCGAAGGCGACCTGACCGTCGAATACAGCCATACCGGTAATGAATCTGGAATCTACGTCTCAATGCGGGAGATGACCGAAAAACTGTCCAGTATTGTCGACGATGTCACCGATGCGTCCGGTAGCGTCAGTTCGGCGTCGGGACAGATCGCGGCGGGATCTCAGGAGCTCAGCCAGCGCACCGAAGAGCAGGCTTCCAGCCTGGAAGAGACCGCAGCCTCCATCGAAGAGCTAACCGCCACCGTAAAAACCAACGCCGATAACGCCATGCAAGCCAATCAACTGGCCGAAGGTGCACGCGATAAAGCGGTGGCCGGCGGCATGGTGGTCAAGGACGCCCAGCAGGCCATGGACGAGGTGAGCACCGCCTCTAACCAGATCAAAGAGATCATCGAGGTGATCGAAGGGATCTCGTTCCAGACCAACCTGTTGTCGTTAAACGCCTCGGTCGAGGCCGCCCGTGCCGGTGAGCAGGGTCGGGGCTTCGCGGTGGTCGCCGCTGAAGTGGGTAAACTGGCCTCCAAGTCCTCCGATGCCGCCAAGGATATCAAAGGCTTGATCAACAGTACCGTGACCAAGGTGGAATCGGGCGCCGCACTGGTGACACAATCCGGAACAGCGTTGCAAGAGATCATCGCCTCGGTGACCAAAGTGACCGATATCGTGGCTGAAATCTCGGCGGCGTCGCAGGAGCAGGCGGCAGGTATCAGCCAGGTCAACAAGGCCATCACTCAGATGGACGAAGTGACCCAGCACAACGCCTCCCAGGTCGAAGAGACTGCCGCCGCCGCAGAAGCGCTGAACGAGCAAGCGAGCCACCTGCGTGAACTGGTCGGGTTCTTCACCACGACCAATACCGGTCAAAAGCAAGCGGCTATCCGGGCAACCGCCTCCAGCCAGCTGGCAGCCTCTACGCCCAGGCCCGCTAAGGCCAGATCTGCAGCCAAGCCGGTAGCCAAGACCGCTGACGAGGATGGCTGGGACAAATACTAGCCCGATCGGCGGGGTCGTAAGACCCTGCCAGAGCGTCAATTAACATGGAGCCTTGTATGGCTGTTTTTAAACTCCCCGCCGAAATGGGCATCGCAACCGCTTCCGAGCTCAAGCAGACCCTGCATGGATTGCTAGAAAGCGAGCAATGCCTGGACCTGGATGCCGCGGCGGTGGTGCGTGTGGATGCCAGCACCTTACAGTTGCTGCTGGCACTGGTCAACGAAGCCGATTTGCGCCAGCTGCAGCTTCGCTGGCTGAATATTTCCGCTGAACTTAAAGTCTCAGCCGAACTGCTGGGCTTAACCGACAGTCTAAAATTGGCCTGACGGCCCAGGAGCATTTTATGGCGACGATCTTAGCGATCGATGATTCCGTGACTATCCGGCAGATGGTGGCGCATACCCTCAAGTCCAAGGGACATACCGTGATCGAAGCGGTAGACGGGCTCGACGGCCTGGCCAAAGCCAAGGCCGGTGCGGTCAATCTGATTCTCACCGATATCAACATGCCGAACATGGATGGCATCGAGATGATCAAACAAGTGCGCGCCCTGCCGGCACATAAATTTACCCCGATTCTGACCCTGACCACCGAATCCACTTCCGATATGAAGATGAAGGGTAAACAGGCCGGCGCCACCGGATGGATCGTCAAACCGTTTAATCCGGAGCAGCTGTTAGCCACCATCGACAAGGTGTTGAGGTAAATTACGCATGGATATGAGTCAGTTTATTGCCACCTTTTTTACCGAATCGGCTGAAAAGCTGAATGAACTTGAGCACGGCCTGCTCGATCTCGATCCCCGTCAACCGACCGATCCGGATCTGATCAATACCATCTTCCGTGCCGCGCACACGATCAAAGGCGGTGCCGGCAGTTTTGGCTTTATGGCGGTGTCCGACTTTACCCACAAGATGGAAACCCTGCTGGACCAGGTCCGCAATGATGAACGTGAGGTGACCCCCGAGCTGGTCGAACTGCTGCTGGAAGCCAAAGACGGGCTGGGGGAGCTGCTCGATGCCGCCCAGAACGATGAAGCCCTGGATACCGAGGCGATAGCCCTGATCGAACGCCGGCTGGCGACGATGCTCAATGGCGACCTCAGCCTGAACCCTGAGGAGACACCGCCAGAGCCAGTCGAAGCAAGCGCTGCGGACTGGCAGATCCGCTTTACCCCGCATCCAGACATGATGCATACCGGTAACGACCCGCTCCGCATCATCAAAGAGTTATCAGATCTGGGGGATGTCGCTGTCACGGCCGACCTGAAAATGCTGCCGGCCTGGAGCGATTTTTGCGCTGACGATATCTATCTGAGCTGGCAGATCGAACTCCACGGCGCCTGCAGCCAGGCCCAGATCGAGGATCTGTTTGCCTGGGTTGAAGATGAATGTGATCTGGTTATCAGCGCCATTACAGCTTCGACTGCGGCTGCGGCTGCCGAGCCGCCGACGCCCACCCCGGCCAACACCCTGCTCATTACCGACAAGCTACAGACCGAGGTTATCGTCGAGCGCCGGAAAGAGACCGAGCGACGTGAAAAATCGGGGCGGCGTAAAAGCGATAAGGCGGAAGGCGTCTCGATTCGTGTCGACATCAACAAAATCGACAGCGTGATCAACAATGTCGGCGAACTCATCACCACCCAGTCGATCCTGAGTAATCTGTGTCAGCAGTTTGACCGCGATGATCCTCTGCTGTTGCAAAGCTTTGGCGACAAGCTCGAATCCGCGGTAGATCAGCTGGAGCGCCATACCCGTGACCTGCAAGAGCATGTCATGGGGATGCGGATGCTGCCGATCTCCTTTGTCTTCGGTCGGTTTGGACGCACCGTTCACGATCTATGCAGCAAACTAGGTAAGCAGGTCGAGCTGCACCTGGTGGGCGAGCATACCGAACTGGATAAAACCGTGATCGAGCAGATCGGTGACCCGCTGATGCACCTGATCCGTAACTCGATGGATCATGGCTTTGAAACTCCGGCGCAACGCACGGCCGCGGGAAAGCCCGAAACCGGGGTGCTGCTGCTCAATGCCTATCACAAAGGCGGCAATGTGTTTATCGAGATCTGCGATGACGGGCGGGGGCTGGATCGGGAGCTATTGATCGCCAAAGCCTTGGAAAAAGGGTTGATCAGCGCGGAAACAGCCGAGACCATGTCAGACCAGGACGCCTATCAGCTGATCATGCAGGCCGGATTTTCAACCGCCACCGAACTGAGCGATGTCTCTGGCCGGGGGGTGGGTATGGATGTGGTGCGGCAGAATATCGAAGCGCTGAACGGTGTGGTACTGATTCGCTCGGAGCAGGGCGTCGGCACCAACATCACCATCCGCCTGCCGCTGACCCTGGCGATTATGGACGGCCAGCTTATCAGCGTCGGCAACGATACCTTTGTGGTCCCCGTGGTCAGCATTGTCGAATCATTACAGGTCAGCGATGCGATGGTGCGCAAGGTCGCTGGCAGCGGAGAGCTGCTGCATTATCGGCAGGAGTACCTGCCGATCCTGCGCCTGCACCGCGCTTTTGGTCTGGAGACAGACGCCCGGGAGCTGGATCGCGGGGTGGTGGTGGTACTTGATGTCGATGGTAAGCGGCTGGCGGTGTTTGTCGACTCGATCTTCGGCCAGCAACAGGTCGCCGTAAAATCACTGGAGAGTAATTTCCAGCGGGTGCAGGGGGTGATGGGCGCAACCATATTAGGCGATGGCAGTATTGCACTGATCCTCGATCCCACCAGCCTGGCGCAAATGAATGCAATTTCGATCCATTAAAGCAACCTAGTATAGGCGCAGAAGAATGTAATTTCGATCCATTAAGGGAATCTAGCATGGGCGCAGTAGCAAGGACGTTAACCGGCAGCGATTACCAGCGCGAGTTCAACTTCACCGCCAGCGATTTTGCCTATATCCGCCAGTTGATGAAACAGCAGGCGGGGATCAACCTATCGGATGCCAAAGAGGATCTGGTCTACTCCCGACTCGCCAAGCGGCTACGCACAACAGGGATAAAAAGCTTCGCCGACTATTGCGACCAGGTCAAACAGGACCCCATCGAGATGGGCCACCTGATCAATGCCCTGACCACCAATCTGACCGCTTTTTTCCGTGAAAATCATCACTTCGAGCACCTCAAGAATAGGGTTATTCCGGAGCTGGTCAGCGCTAAGACTACCGCGCGTAAGCTGCGCATCTGGTCAGCCGGTTGTTCGTCCGGGCAGGAGCCCTATTCGATTGCGATGGCGGTGCTGGAGTCGCTGCCGCACCCCGAGCTTTGGAATCTGCGCATTCTGGCCTCGGACCTAGACAGCAACATGGTCGAGACTGCCACCCAGGGGGTTTACCCTGTGGATAACCTCAGCGGAATAAGTCCGCAACGGATGCAGCGGTGGATGCGTAAAGGAGTGGGCGCTAATGCCGGGATGGCGCGTACCACCCAGGAGCTGCGCGCGCTGATCCACTTCCGCCAGCTGAACCTGATGGAGGACTGGCCGATGCAGGCCCCGTTTGATCTTATATTTTGCCGCAATGTGGTGATCTATTTCGATAAACCCACCCAGCGACGGCTGTTTGATCGCTTTGCCGATCAACTTAGCGATGGCGGCTGGCTCTATATCGGCCACTCCGAGTCACTTAATTCGGTGTCTGATCGATTTCAGCTAATGGGCAAATCGATCTACCGGAAGATTCGCTGATGACAATCTCAGGACTAGATGCGGCACTGAGCATGACCCCTGCGGCTCAAACCGCCACGCCTGGGGTACGCCGCGGCTACGGTGTGAACTACAGCGAAGTCAATAAACAGCATGAAAATGTGGTGAAAATAATGCCCGGCGGCTATTTCGTCGGGCATGGCTGCCGACGCATCGAGACCTCGCTGGGATCTTGTGTGGCCGCCTGTATCCGTGACCCCTATGCCGGTGTCGGTGGGATGAACCATTTTATGCTGCCGCAAAATAGCGGTGCGCATGATAACTGGCTCAGCTGTGAAAGAACCCGTTACGGCGTCCATGCGATGGAAACCCTGATCAACGCGATCATCAAGCGCGGCGGTGAACGACAACATTTTGAGGTGAAGCTATTTGGTGGCGGACATGTGGTTAACCAGATGAAAACAGATATCGGACAGCTGAATATCGCGTTTGTGCGCCTGTTTCTGAAGACCGAGGGGCTGGCCATTAGTGCCGAGGACTTGGGCGGTCTCTGCTCGCGGCGCTTGATTTATGACATCAACACCGGCGAGGTACTGCTCAAGCACTCAGTGAACAGCCCCAGGGAGCTGGTGCAACAGCGTGACCAGGCTCATCTGAAAAGGATCAGCCAAACCCCAGCCTGGGGTGAAATCGAGTTATTTGAATCATGAGTGAACAAATAAAAGTACTGATTATTGATGACTCTGCCGTGGTCCGGCAGGTGCTGACGAAGATTTTAGGCGACCAGCCCGATATCAAGGTCGTTGCCGCCTGCATCGATCCGCTCTATGCGCGCGAAAAGATCAAAGCCCTCAAGCCCGATGTGATTACCCTGGATATCGAGATGCCGCGTATGGACGGGCTGACCTTTCTGGATAAACTGATGCGCTTGCACCCGCTGCCGGTGGTGATGATCTCCACGCTGACCGATGCGGGGGCTGACGCCACCCTTAAGGCGCTGGAGTTGGGGGCGATCGATTTTGTCTCCAAACCCAAAAGTGATACCCGCAACCGGCTTAGCGACGAGTATGCCGAAGAGGTGATCGCCAAGGTACGGACTGCGGCGAAGTCCCGGGTCAAGGCACGCCAGGTTTCAGACCCCATGCACCCATCGGTGCTAGCGTCGATGGGATTTAAAACCACCGAGTCTATCGTCGCCATAGGCGCCTCAACCGGCGGTACCGAAGCGATTAAGGAGGTGCTGATGCAGATGCCAGCAGACGCACCGGGCATGATCATCACCCAGCATATCCCCGCCCCCTTTTCCGGCCCCTTCGCCGAGCGGATGAACCGCTGCAGCCGGGTCTCGGTGGCGCTGGCTAAACAGGGCCAACAAATTTTACCCGGGCATGCCTATATCGCCCCCGGGGATCAACACTTGGAAGTGAGGCGCGATGGCGCCCGCTTTATCTGTCATCTCGGCAGTCGCGATCTGGTCAACCGCCACTGCCCCAGCGTTGAGGTGCTGTTCGATTCGGTGGCCAAACATGTCGGCCAGAACGCCATCGGGGTGATGCTCACCGGGATGGGCAAGGACGGCGCCGAAGCGATGTTGAGATTACGCCAAACAGGTGCCCGGACGATCGCCCAGGATGAGGCCAGCTCGGTGGTCTGGGGGATGCCCGGAGAAGCGGTTAAGATCGGTGCTGCCGAGCTGCAAGCGCCGTTACAGCAGATCCCCAAGACCATTTTTTCCCTGCTCAGGCAGCGCAAGCAATTGGCCTCGTAGGATGCGGTGAGCGTGCGAACCGCATCAATCAAGCAGTCGCACCTGTCCCCTACAGGCACTGCCAAACCCTGTCTGATGCGGTTCGTGCCTCACCACATCCTACGTGAGCCTATATTCTTATCGCTCGTCGCTGGGATAATTGAAGATCATGAGTAATCGGGGTCTGATGCCGGTCTTTACAACTGCAGATCCACGACCACCCGCCCCTGCACCTGGCCCTTGATAATCGCGTCTGCCTGCTCAGGAATCTGCTCCAGGGACACCACCTGATTGATCGCTGTCAGCATCTCTTGGGGTAACTCGCTGGCCAGCCGGTTCCAGGCTTGGAGTCTGCGTGCAACCGGACACATGACCGAATCCACCCCCTGCAAGCGCACATTGCGAAGGATAAACGGCATCACCGTCGACGGCAGTTTGTAATCACCGGCCAGACCACAAGCAGCAACCGTAGCGCCATAGTCGGCTTCGGCCAACAATCGGCTCAACAGCTCGCCGCCGACGGTATCGATCGCACCGGCCCAACGGGATTTTTCCAGCGGCCGCGGCCGCGCCGCCATCTCTTCACGGCTCAGTATCTGACTGGCACCCAGCTGCTTAAGATAGGCATGGGTTGATTCACGCCCGGTGATCGCGGCAACTGAGTAGCCGAGGTTAGCCAACAGAGCCACCGCCACGCTGCCCACACCGCCCGCAGCACCCGAAACAACCACCGTGCCCGAGTCCGGTTTAACCCCACCCTCTTCCAACGCCATCACACAGAGCATCGCGGTCAGGCCGGCGGTACCGATCGTCATCGCTTGCAACCCGGTCAGATTCTGCGCCAACGGCACCAGCCATTCCGGACGCACCCGTTGGTACTGGGAATAGCCACCCCAGTATTTCTCGCCGACACTCCAGCCGGTCAGCACAACCTGGTCACCGGCCTGATAGTCACTCTCGCCGCCATCAACTACCGTACCGACCAGATCGATGCCGGGCACCATCGGCCAGTTGAGGACGATTTTACCGGTACCCGTCACCGCCAGCCCGTCCTTATAGTTAAGGCTGGAGTACTCCACCTTGATCAACACCTGTTCATCGGGCAGATCTGCAGTCGTCAGTTGTTCGATAGTCGCGCAGGTTTTACCTGCCTCGTCTTGGCGCAATAGCAGCGCTTTAAAGGTGGAGTCGGTCATCAGCATATCCTGTTTTGAGCATTCGAATCGTCAGCCTTGCGGTCACAAGCAGCGCTCGTAACCTTAGCTTAGTAACCACCGTAAAACTCTATTGTTAATTTGTCAAACAAATTAACAATAGAGTTTTACGGTGGTATAATGGCGCTCTATTCGATTTTGACCGGGAGCATCAACGGCAATGAGCATTAAGTATGAGGGGTTGGTTACCCAGAGCCTGGCCAAACAGATTGCCGAAAATCTGCGCGCGGCGATTCTTGATGGCCGACTCAAGGTTGATGAACGCCTGCCAACGGAGGAGGAGCTGGCGGCGCGCTTTTCGGTCTCCCGGCCAACTATTCGTGAAGCACTAAAGCGCCTGGCCGCACAGCACCTGGTACGCTCCCAGCGCGGCCCAACCGGCGGCACCTTTATTACCCGGCCAACCGAGGCTGAGTTGCGCACCACCCTAACCAATGCCACCACACTGATGGTGACGCTGGGCGAATTCGATATCGATGCCATCACCGAAGCACGCCGTGAGTTAGAGAAACTCTGCCTGAAACTCGCGATCAGTAGACGTACCGCCCAACACCTTGAGCAGTTGGCCGAGGAACTCGCACTGCAGCAGCAACCGATCAGCGATGAACAATTTTGTGCCTCGGATATCCGCTTTCACCGCGCCATTGTCGATGCGACCGCCAACCCGGTATTGATGTTCAATATGGTCTCCGTCATCGAAGCACTGCAGCCGTTGATGAACATGATCGCCAACCGCTCACGCGATCGCCAGGTGATCATCGGCCACCATCAGCGGCTACTTCAGGCCCTGATCGATCAAGACCTATCCCAGGCTCAGGCAAGTCTCGACCAGCTTCTGGATTATCTGCAACAACAGTACCTGCAGGCTCAGTCGACCCAGCGCTAACGCCCTAAAAAACGACCTTATTTGTCATCAGACTGACACATCCAAGCGCTATTGTTCCGTTTAGATAACGTCTAAACGGAGCATTTCTCATCCATACACTCGAACAAAATCTGCGTCTGATCCGCCACGGCGGACACCCTTGTGCACACTGGAGTCTGCTCCAACGGCTAGCGGATACAGGCAGTCATAAAGGTGATATCTGGATACCGGTTAAAACCCAATTAACCCGTGATCAGGCGAATGCCTGGCTACGTAACCTGCGAAAAAGATCGCTCAGTGAAATGTCAGGACCTGTTCAAGCGCTCTGATAACGCCAATGGCTGCTAGCCCCCTCCCTTAAGGCCTTTATGAAGCGCAAGAACGTTGTTCGCAGCGTCCCAAAAAGCATGACACGCCTCTGGTTATTAGCCTCCCCGGCTAACCCAAACCTCCCCGGTTAACCCTTTCCTGCCCTTCAAGCCCGTGTTTAAGGTCCTGTTATGCCGATTTAACGGTCGTAGAAGACGCTTTTACCAAAATACTTATCCACACCAACCTGTTGATAATATGTATAAGTATAGGGGTATAAACCTGTGCTCAGTTTGTGTACGAATCACCCCTGTGGATAAGCAGCTTCTTTATCCACAACCCGCACACACCTCATTGTCAGCCTGTTAACGCTTTATAGTGCCTGTTAGTAAGTTTTTATATTGTTGTTATCTATGTTCTTTATAGACTTATAAGACTATTTACTGCTGCTTAATAGTAGTAATAAAAATAATCTTCTAAACATATATAAAAATATAAATTCATAATTATCTACGCTCAAAAAAATAGCGTTCAGGTGAATGTCTAAACAATCAGCAAGTCGATATACTGAGCGCCTGTTGGTTCAGAGCGCGTTGATGGTTCTGTGTTGGAGTCTGTGAAGAGGTGATATTTTGGATTTTCCCAATCGTTACGATGTCATAGTGATCGGAGGTGGCCATGCAGGCACCGAAGCGGCATTGGCAGCAGCTCGCATGGGATCTAAGACGTTACTGTTGACTCAAAACATTGAGACGCTGGGGCAGATGTCATGCAATCCCGCAATTGGCGGTATCGGTAAAAGCCACTTGGTCAAAGAGATTGATGCCCTAGGTGGCGCAATGGCTCAGGTTACCGACCGCGCCGGAATACAGTTTCGGGTGCTTAATTCACGTAAGGGCCCAGCCGTCAGAGCCACCCGTGCTCAGGCGGATCGGCAGCTGTACAAAGCGGCGGTCCGCACAACCCTTGAAAACCAGCCCAATCTGCACATTTTTCAACAGATGGTTGATGATTTGATTATAGACTCGGGGCGTGCCACCGGCGTCATCACCGAGATGGGATTACGTTTTCACGCCCCTGCCGTGGTGCTGACTACGGGCACATTTCTGGCTGGTTTAATTCATATTGGTCTGCAAAATCACTCGGGCGGCCGGGCTGGTGATCCATCTTCTTCAACACTGGCCAAACGTCTGCGAGAGACATCACTGCGAATCGACCGGCTGAAAACGGGTACTCCGCCCCGGATTGACGCCCGCAGTGTTGATTTCTCGGTGATGCAGGAGCAACCCGGCGACACCCCGCTACCGGTGATGTCCTATCTGGGTTCGGTGGCTGATCATCCGCGTCAAGTCAGCTGTTTCATCACCCACACCAATGCCCGTACCCATGACATCATTCGCGCAGGCATGGATCGTTCACCGTTGTACACCGGCGTGATTGATGGCGTAGGGCCGCGTTACTGTCCATCGATTGAAGATAAAATCGTTCGTTTTGCAGATAAAGATTCACACCAGATTTTTGTTGAGCCTGAAGGATTGACCACGCACGAACTGTACCCTAATGGCATCTCAACCAGCTTGCCCTTTGATGTCCAGCTGGAGCTGGTGCGATCGATGCGAGGGTTTGAAAATGCATTCATCACCCGTCCGGGTTACGCCATCGAGTATGATTATTTCAACCCGCAAGACTTGAAACATTCGCTCGAAAGCAAAGTGATTGCCGGGCTGTTTTTTGCGGGTCAGATCAATGGCACCACAGGCTACGAAGAGGCCGCTGCGCAAGGATTACTGGCGGGTGCGAACGCTGCACTTCAAGCCCAGGGACGTGAATCCTGGTGTCCGCGCCGGGATGAAGCTTACATCGGGGTGATGGTGGATGATCTGATCACCCTGGGAACCGCCGAACCCTACCGAATGTTTACCAGCCGTGCCGAATACCGACTGATTTTACGCGAAGACAACGCCGATATGCGCTTGACCGAAAAAGGTCGGGAACTGGGATTAGTGGACGATCAGCGCTGGCAGGCTTTTTGTGCCAAACGGGAAGCGATCGAACAGGAAACGCAGCGCTTGAAAAACAGCTGGATTCAACCCGGCACTGAGGCGGCAATGAGCCTGAATGCTAAGCTCGATAATCCCTTGCCACGCGAATACAGCCTGTTGGATCTGCTTAAACGGCCGGAGTTGAAATACGCCGATTTAGGTCACTTAAGCGGGGCTATGGAATTAGCCCCAGACGTGACCGAGCAGGTTGAAATAGAGACCAAATATGCCGGTTATATCCAGCGCCAGCAGGAAGACATCGAGCGGATGCGGCGTCAGGAGAACACGGTACTGCCCTGCGATCTGGATTATAACCAGATCGAAGGTCTGTCAAACGAGGTGCGGCAAAAACTCAATCAGGCTCGCCCCGAGACGTTGGCCGCAGCCGTACGCATTCAGGGGGTGACCCCGGCGGCAGCATCGTTGTTGCTTATCTATCTGAAAAAGCGAAGCAAATTGGATCAGGTTGGGGGAGCAAAACGGTGAATACAGTAACCCCGTCGGGATTGTCTAGCAACTGTGAAAAGATCCTTAGCCGGGGGCTGCAGCAGCTTGGCCTGGCGCTGACGCCAGCACAGCAACTGTTACTGCTCCGCTACGTCGGTTTGTTGCACAAGTGGAACCGGACTTATAATCTCACCGCGATTCGCCAACCCGAAGCGATGGTCGAGCGCCATCTGCTTGATAGTCTAAGCGTGGTGGCCTATATCGAGGGGCAGAGCATTGCGGATGTCGGCACGGGCCCCGGTTTGCCGGGCATGGTGTTGGCCATCGTTTATCCTGAAAAACAGTTCACGCTGATGGACAGCAACGGTAAGAAAACGCGCTTTTTACAGCAAGCCAAACAAGAACTCGGGCTGCAGAATGTTGAGATTTATAACGGCCGGGTTGAGGCTTATCCGCACCAACAGAGTTTTGATACGGTGATCTCGCGCGCCTTTGCTTCGCTTAACGCGATGTTGACCTGGACCGAATCACTGGTGGCTCCGACTGGACACTATCTGGCCATGAAAGGCAGTTATCCCGAACAGGAGCTCGCCGAACTACCCGCAGGTTTTGAGTTACTGCATGCATACCCGTTGCATGTCCCCCATTGTGAGGGTGAACGGCACTTGCTGGTATTGCAGGCCCGCTGCTAACGATTTGATCTTACGACACTGCAAGGAGATTCTGGGTGGTCAAAATATTGGCTGTGACCAATCAAAAAGGCGGGGTGGGTAAAACCACCACCTGCGTCAATCTGGCGGCCTCGCTGGCGGCGACCAAACGCCGGGTGTTGATGGTCGACCTGGATCCGCAGGGCAATGCCACCATGGGTGCGGGGGTTGATAAACACCAGCTCGAGTATACTGTTTACGATCTCTTAACCGGCCGGGTGGGTCCTCAGGATGTGATCACCTCGGAGACCCGTGGCGGATTCGATCTGCTACCCGCTAACGGCGACCTCACCGCTGCAGAGGTGGAACTCATCGCGGTCAAGCGTAAAGAGTACCGGCTCAAGCAGGCGCTCAACCTGGTCCAGGATAACTACGATTACATCCTCATCGACTGCCCCCCGTCGCTGAATATGCTGACCGTCAACGCACTGGTAGCCGCGCATGCGGTGATTATCCCGATGCAGTGTGAGTATTATGCGCTTGAGGGGATTTCGGCGTTGATGAATACCATTGACAAGATCCGCTCAGGACTCAACCCGGATCTGTATGTCGAAGGCATTATTCGCACCATGTACGATCCGCGTAATGGTCTGACCCGGGATGTGTCTGCTCAGTTGCTCGAATATTTTAGTGATAAGGTCTACCGGACCGTGATTCCACGCAATGTGCGCCTGGCCGAAGCCCCTAGCCACGGTCTGCCCGCATTGCTGTATGATCGCAATTCACGCGGTGCGGTCTCCTATCTGGCGTTGGCTGGCGAAGTGAATCGACGCTGCGACCAGGCACTCAAGTCGATCGCTTCGTGACGCCTAACAACCCTACTGGCATGGAAAAGTGTTGATGCAGAAAAAACGAGGTCTAGGACGCGGTTTGGATGCCCTGCTTGGGGGTTCAACCCAGCATGAGGGGGCGCCAGAAGGCACACTGTCGGCTGCGACAGACGGTTTGAAAATGTTATCCATCGACAAGATTCAACGCGGTATCTACCAGCCGCGGCGGGACATGGATCAGGCTGCCTTGGAAGATCTAGCTAATTCGATTCGCGCCCAGGGGGTGATCCAACCAATCGTGGTCCGGCCTGTGGATATGGGCCGCTATGAGATCATCGCCGGTGAGCGACGCTGGCGCGCGGCGCAGCTGGCCGGACTGACCGAAATCCCCTCCAGTATCCGCGATGTAGCTGACGAAGCCGCTATTGCGATGGCGTTGATCGAAAATATTCAACGCGAAGATCTGAGCCCGATCGAAGAGGCGATGGCGTTGCAGCGACTGATGGATGAGTTTGGTCTAACCCAGCAGAAGGCTGCAGATGCGATCGGTAAATCGCGCACTGCCGTGACTAATCTGCTGCGTTTGATGAAGCTCACCCCTGAAACCAAGCGGATGCTCGAGTACGGCGATCTGGAGATGGGTCATGCCCGGGCTTTGTTGGCACTGGAGGGCGACAAACAGATTGGCGCCGCCAAAGAAGTGGTAGCGCGGGGGTTATCGGTCCGGCAGACCGAAGAGTTGGTTAAACAGGCCCAGGCAGCACCGAAAGATAAAGTCAAAGCGGTCACTAATCCTGGCGCTGAGCAGCTCCAGCAGCGGTGGGGCACGGCGTTGGGGATGCCGGTTAAAATCAAGCATACTGACCGCGGCGATGGCACCCTGACCATAAATTACCGATCATTGGATGACATAGAGTCAGTGTTGCGAAAAATACAGTCGCAGATTTAGCCCTCGCCAGCAAACAGCGTCTAATACCTTGGATGTACTACTCTAATTTGTTGTTGCCGCACTTAGGTGAAATCCCTATAATCCGCAGTCGCATACAGGATAAATCGAAATAAGCGACAAAATAAAGAGTAGCGTACTATTTTAGTGGATCGAATTAAAACCGCCCAAAACACCGGCAGTATGATCCAGCAACAACGCAACCAGATAATAATACTGATCCTGTCGCAGACCCTGCTGACGTTGGCTGCAACCCTGGTTGCCTGGTTGAGTGTGGGAAAGGTCGCTGGATATTCGGCGTTATTGGGTGGACTGATCTACTTAATCCCCTTTACGTATCAAGCCTGTCGGGTACTGATAAGTCGCCCGGGGGCAGGAATACGGCAGAACATATGGGTGCTGTATAAAAGCGAAATATGGAAAATGGCTTTGACCATGGCGGGTTTTGGCGTCGTATTTGTACTGGTCAAGCCGATAGAGCCCTTTTCCTTATTTGGCGTTTTTATACTGATGCAGCTGAGTGCCTGGCTGACGCCTCTGATACTGAATTACACACTTTTTAAAAATTAAACGGAGAGTAAATCATGGCTGCAGAAGGCGCACTCACGAGCTCCGGGTATATTAAGCACCACCTGACCAATCTGACCTTTGGGCAATTGCCCGAAGGCGCAGTTCGGTATGACGGCTCAGTGCTTCAAAACAGTACCTGGACAATCGCACACGGTGACGAGGCCTCAGCAATGGGCTTCTGGGCCATCAACCTGGACACCATGCTGTTCTCGGTAGGCCTGGGTCTGCTGTTTATCTGGGTGTTCCGCAAGGCGGCTGCAAAAGCTACCAGCGGTGTACCCGGAAGCTTGCAGAATTTTGTTGAAGTGATCATCGGTTTTGTCGATGAGAACGTTAAGGCATCATTCAACAGCCGCAACGCTGTCGTCGCCCCGCTGGCGCTGACTATTTTTGTGTGGATCTGGTTGATGAACTTTATGGACCTGATTCCGATCGACTGGGTTCCGTATATTGCGACCCAGTTGGGTGTACCTTATCTCAAGATCGTTCCGACCACGGATGTCAATGCCACTATGGGTATGGCGTTCAGCGTGTTCGCACTGATCATCTACTACAGCCTGAAGATCAAAGGCCCAAAGGAGTTCATCGGCGAGCTAACGCTGCAGCCTCTGGGTAAGTGGATGATACCCTTCAACTTCTTCTTAGAAGTGGTCGGTATGTTGGCTAAACCAGTCTCACTCGGTCTGCGATTGTTCGGCAACATGTATGCCGGTGAGATGATCTTTATCCTGATCGCATTGCTGCCGTTCTGGGCTCAGTGGATGTTGTCCGTGCCCTGGGCGATCTTCCACATCCTGATCATTACGTTGCAGGCGTTCATCTTTATGGTGCTGACCGTTGTCTATCTGAGCATGGCACACGAGTCACACTGACGAGTCCCCTTTACTAAAACCTTTAAACTTTAAAACTGGAGAAAGAAAATGGAAACAGGTCTACTTTATATCGCAGCAGCATTGCTGATGGGTTTCGGTGCAATTGGTGCTGCAATCGGTATCGGTATTCTTGGTGGTAAGTTCCTGGAAGGCGGTGCGCGTCAGCCAGAGCTGATCCCATTGCTACGGACTCAGTTCTTCATCGTCATGGGTCTGGTTGATGCGATTCCGATGATAGGTGTTGGTATCGGCATGTACATCATGTTCGTAGTTGCCGCTGGTTAATCGTTAATACCTTTAACTCAATCATTAGTTAACGAGAGGTATTGGCGTGAATATCAATGCAACCATCATTGGTCAGGCCATCGCGTTTTTCTTCTTTACCTGGTTCTGTATGAGCTATGTGTGGCCTCCGGTCATCACAGCTCTACGGGAACGCCAGAAGAAGATTGCCGATGGTCTAGATGCAGCCGACCGCGCCTCACGTGATCTTGAGCTAGCCAAAGAAAAGGCGACTCAGACACTGCGTGAAGGTAAGGAACAGGCCGCGGCCATTATCGAGCAGGCCAACAAGCGTGCCAACCAAATTGTCGATGAAGCCAAAGAGCAAGCGATCACAGAAGGCTCGCGCCTGAAGGATGCTGCTGGGGCCGAGATCGAACAGGAAAAGAACCGTGCTAAAGAGGCCCTTCGGGCTGAAGTAGCAGTGCTGGCGATTGCCGGCGCGGAAAAAATCCTGGGCAAAATGGTAGACCGCAAGGCTAGCGCAGAACTTGTCGACAAGCTTGCAGCGGAGCTTTAATAAGCGAGGTGAACGATGGCTGAACTAAGTACAGTCGCTCGACCCTATACCAAAGCTGCGTTTGAATCTGCTCTTCAGCAGAAGTCACTGGACCGTTGGTCCAAGATGCTCGATTTGGCAGCGCAAGCGGCTAACAACGAGCAGGTGGCGGAGCTGCTTAGATCTCCAGCATTGGCTGCCGAGCATAAAGCCGGCCTGATCCTCGATATCTGTGCAGATAAGCTGGACGAGCAGGGTCAGAATTTTATAAAGATTCTGGCTGAAAACAAGCGTCTGCCCGTACTACCAGAAATTTCCGAGTTGTTCGACCAGCTTAAGGCTGAACAGCAGAAGAGTATTGATGTAAAAGTCACTTCTGCGTTCGATCTAGGCAAAGAACAACAGACCAAGCTAGCTCAGGCATTGAGTGCGAAGCTGGACCGTAAAGTCAATATTACAAGCTCTACAGATAAGAGTTTGATTGGCGGTTTAGTGATTCGTACCGAAGACCTGGTAATTGACGGCTCGGTGCGTGGCAAGCTGCAGAAGCTTGCTGAAGCCTTGGGTACCTGAGCGAGAGGGAATAGAGCATGCAGCAACTGAATCCATCTGAGATCAGCGAAATAATCAAGAAGCGCATCGACAAACTCGATGTCTCTTCTGAAGCCCAGAATGAGGGCACAGTAGTCAGTGTTTCCGACGGTATCATCCGGATTCACGGACTGGCTGACGTAATGAACGGGGAGATGATCGAATTTCCCGGCGGTATTTACGGTATGGCACTGAACCTGGAGCGTGACTCCGTAGGTGCGGTTGTTATGGGTGACTACCTGGGCCTGAAAGAGGGTATGACTGCGCGTTGTACTGGCCGTATCCTCGAAGTACCTGTTGGTAATGAGTTGCTGGGTCGTGTTGTTGACGCCCTGGGTAACCCAATCGACGGTAAAGGCGAGCTTGGCACCACCGAGACCGACGCAATCGAGAAGGTTGCCCCCGGTGTTATCTGGCGTCAAGGGGTAGACCAGCCGATGCAGACCGGTTACAAGGCGATCGACGCCATGGTACCGGTCGGTCGTGGCCAGCGTGAGCTGATCATCGGTGACCGGCAGACGGGTAAGACCGCTCTCGCCATCGACGCCATCATCAACCAGAAGAACACCGGTGTTAAGTGTGTTTATGTAGCGATCGGACAGAAGCAGTCCACCATCGCCAACGTAGTACGCAAGCTGGAAGAGCACGGCGCGATGGCCAACACCATCATCGTTGCGGCTGGCCCCTCCGATCCTGCAGCGATGCAGTATCTGTCCGCCTACTCTGGCTGCACCATGGGTGAATACTTCCGCGATCGCGGTGAAGACGCCCTGATTGTCTATGATGATCTGACCAAGCAGGCCTGGGCCTACCGTCAGACTTCACTGCTGCTGAAGCGCCCACCAGGACGTGAAGCTTACCCGGGTGACGTTTTCTATCTCCATAGCCGTCTGCTTGAGCGTGCCGCTCGGGTCAGTGTTGACTATGTTGAGAAGTTCACCAACGGTGCTGTGAAAGGTCAGACCGGTTCTTTGACCGCGCTGCCGATCATCGAAACTCAGGGTGGTGACGTATCCGCCTTCGTACCCACCAACGTGATCTCGATCACCGATGGGCAGATCTTCTTGGAAAGCGACCTGTTCAACGCCGGTATTCGTCCAGCGATGAACGCGGGTGTTTCTGTATCCCGTGTAGGTGGTGCGGCGCAGACCAAGATCATCAAGAAACTGGGTGGTGGTATCCGTCTGGCTCTGGCTCAGTACCGTGAATTGGCGGCTTTCTCCCAGTTCGCCTCTGACCTTGACGAAGCGACGCGTAAGCAGCTCGAGCACGGCCAGGCCGTTACCGAACTGATGAAGCAGAAGCAGTATGCACCGATGAGCCTGTGTCAAATGGGCTTGATGTTGTTTACCGCTAACGAAGGCTATCTCGAAGGAATGGCGATCAACAAGATCCTTGATTTCGAAGCCGCGCTGCTGGCCTACTTTGCTTCTGAGCACGCTGACCTGGTTAAAAAGGTCGATGCTAGCGGTGCTTATAACGACGATATCGCTGCCGAGTTCAAGGCCGGTATCGAGAAGTTCAAGAGCACCCAGACCTGGTAAAAAACCGGGGGCTAAGGTCCCCGACTACCACGTTGGGTAAAGCGAAACGAGCTTAAAGGCAGAGTGATATGGCAGTCGGAAAAGAGATTAAAACCCAGATTGCGAGTATCCAGAGCACGCGTAAGATCACCAGCGCCATGGAAATGGTTGCTGCGTCGAAAATGCGCCGGGCTCAGGACCGCATGCGAGCGACCCGTCCTTATGCGGATTGTATGCGTGGTGTAATCGCTCATCTGGCCAAATCAAACCCAGAATACAAGCACCTGTATATGCAGGTGCGGGAAGTAAAGCGGGTTGGCTATATTGTTGTATCAACGGATCGTGGTCTCTGTGGAGGCTTGAACATCAATGCGTTCAAGACCCTGCTACGTGACATGGTTGACCTCAATGGCAAAAATATCGACATCGATATCTGTGCCATGGGTGCTAAAGCGGGAAGTTTTTTCAAAAGTTACGGCGGCAACGTTGTAGCGGCTACTTCCGGCTTGGGCGATGCCCCCGAGGTTGGCGCCCTGATCGGCAGTGTCAAGGTTATGCTTGATGCTTACGCAGAGGGAAAGATCGATCAGTTGCACATCGTATATAACAACTTTGTTAACACAATGACCCAATCACCGGTTATTGAACAACTCCTGCCCTTGAAAGCAGAAGGCGATGACGTTGCTTTGAATCACCACTGGGACTACCTCTATGAGCCCGATGCAAAAGAGCTTATGGATGGTCTGTTGACTCGTTATATTGAGTCCTTGGTGTATCAGGCAGTAGTCGAGAATAACGCCTGTGAACAGGCTGCACGAATGGTTGCGATGAAGAGCGCTACGGATAATGCCGGCGACCTCATCAAAGATCTGCAGCGGGTTTACAACAAGGCGCGTCAGGCCGCGATCACTCAGGAAATTTCTGAGATCGTGAGTGGAGCGGCTGCTGTTTAACAGAGCCACAGGTGAATAAGGTTAAAGAGGACTCGAACAATGAGTAGCGGACGTATTGTACAAATTATCGGTGCCGTTATCGACGTTGAGTTTCCGCGCGATACAGTACCTAAGGTTTATGACGCGCTGAAAGTAAGCTCAAATGACGTGACTCTGGAAGTCCAGCAGCAGCTGGGTGACGGAATCGTGCGCACCATCGCCATGGGACAGACCGAAGGTCTGAAACGTGGTCTGAATGTAGACAACACTAACGCCCCTATTTCGGTACCGGTGGGTATCGAGACTCTGGGTCGGATCATGGACGTTCTGGGCAACCCGATCGACGAAGCAGGCCCGATCGGTGAGCAAGTGCGGATGCCGATCCACCGCAAGTCGCCTTCTTATGAAGAGCAATCTTCTTCGGATGAGCTGCTGGAAACAGGCATCAAGGTTATCGACCTGGTTTGTCCGTTTGCCAAGGGTGGTAAGGTCGGTCTGTTCGGTGGTGCCGGTGTAGGCAAGACCGTTAACATGATGGAGCTGATCCGTAACATCGCCATCGAGCACAGCGGTTACTCGGTATTTGCCGGTGTAGGTGAGCGTACTCGTGAAGGTAACGATTTCTATCATGAGATGAAGGAATCTAACGTACTGGACAAGGTATCGCTGGTTTACGGGCAGATGAACGAGCCACCCGGAAACCGTCTGCGCGTGGCACTGACCGGCCTGACTATGGCTGAGCAGTTCCGTGACGAAGGTCGTGACGTACTGTTGTTTGTTGACAACATCTACCGTTACACCCTGGCGGGAACCGAAGTATCAGCACTGCTGGGTCGGATGCCTTCTGCGGTAGGTTACCAGCCAACACTGGCGGAAGAGATGGGTGTTCTGCAGGAACGTATCACCTCGACCAAGACCGGTTCCATCACCTCGATCCAGGCGGTATACGTACCGGCGGACGATTTGACCGATCCATCACCGGCGACGACCTTCGCGCACTTGGATGCGACCGTGGTACTGTCTCGTGATATCGCTTCTTTGGGTATCTACCCAGCGGTTGATCCATTGGACTCTACCTCACGTCAGCTGGATCCGTTGGTCATCGGTCAGGAGCATTATGATGTGGCTCGTGCTGTTCAGGGTATCCTGCAGCGCTATAAAGAGCTGAAAGATATCATCGCGATCCTGGGCATGGACGAGCTGTCTGAAGAGGACAAGCAGGCTGTATCCCGTGCGCGTAAGATTGAGAAGTTCCTGTCGCAGCCATTCTTCGTTGCGGAGATCTTTACCGGCTCACCCGGTAAGTACGTTTCCCTGAAGGACACCATCGCAAGCTTTAAGGGTATCCTGGCTGGCGACTATGACGCACTGCCCGAGCAGGCGTTCTACATGTGTGGTGGCATCGAAGAGGTCGTGGAAAAAGCTAAGGGTATGAAGAAGTAGATCTGGATCACTCAGAACTACTGAAACCTTAGCTTTTAGACACCAGCTTTTTGACACCAATAGAGGCAATAGAGATGGCTATGACTGTTCATTGCGATATCGTCAGTGCTGAAGAAGAGATTTTCTCCGGTCTGGTAGAGTTCGTTTCTCTGACAGGTAGTCTGGGTGACCTGGGTATTACTCCGGGTCACGCTCCTCTGCTTACAGAGATCAGCCCAGGTCCGGTCGAATTGAAGTTGCAGGGCGGAGAGATGCAAATCTTCTACGTCTCCGGTGGTTTCCTTGAGGTTCAACCGAACAAGGTTACCGTCATGGCAGACACTGCCCTGCGGGCTCATGACATGAACGAAGCGGCTGCCGAAGAAGCGATGCGGCATGCAGAACAGGCGATGAAGGATCAGACTGCGGAGTTCGAGTACTCCGCCGCTGCTGCTCAATTGGCCGAAGCTTCTGCACAACTGCGTACGATTCGTCAGATTCGTAAAAATCTCGGTTAATTACCGATAAAATAGAACAGATCCAAAGTCTGTTTTATTTATAATAAGGGCGACTTAGGTCGCCCTTTTTTTTGCCTGAATTCTATAGATACGGATTGAGCAACGGCGTCACGCTTATCTTATGTGGTCAGCTGTTGCGGTACTATTTATCACTGTGCTATTTATCACTGTGCTATGTATCACTGGGCGAGGTGTCGCCGTA
>JBALTG010000033.1:0-16789 GCA_036964625.1 Motiliproteus sp. | reverse complement strand
TTATGTGCCACCGTGCTATTAGCCCCTTTAGTACTTTTCAAAGTACACACTGTTTTAGGAGATCTGCATGTCACTGGAAGTGATTATTCTCGCCGCTGGCCAGGGCACCCGTATGAAGTCCAGGCTTCCCAAGGTGCTCCATGCCATCGCGGCCAAGCCGATGCTGGGCCACGTGATAGAGACCGCGGCCAAGCTCAACCCTATTGCCACTCATGTGGTAGTGGGGCATGGCGGTGACCTGCTGCGCAGTTACCTCGATAGCAGTTCAAACAATCAGTCACTTAATGTGGTGGAGCAGACCGAACAGCTCGGCACCGGGCACGCCGTCGATCAGGCCATGCCCCAGGTAGCAACCGATTCCGTGGCGTTGATACTCTACGGAGATGTGCCGCTGACGCAGTTGCAAACACTGCAGGATCTGGTTGCTCGGGCCCAACAAGGCAGTCTGGCACTGCTGACGGTTGAACTGACTAATCCGACCGGTTATGGCCGTATCGTCCGCGATGCTCAGCATCAGGTGGTCGCGATCGTGGAGCAGAAGGATGCCAGTGAAGCCGAATTAGCAATCCGTGAGATTAATACCGGAATCATGGCGCTGCCAGCGGCTTGGCTCAAGCAGTGGTTACCGCAGCTCTGCTCCGACAATGCCCAGGGTGAATATTACCTGACCGATATTATCGCCATGGCCGCCGCAGCAGAACGGCGCATTGAAGCGATCCATCCTGCCAGCGAGCAGGAGGTGCAGGGGGTCAATAATAGACTTCAGTTAGCTGAGCTGGAACGTTGGCATCAGTTACAACAGGCTAAACACTGGATGACCGAAGGGGTCACCCTGGCTGACCCGGCCCGGGTCGACTTTCGCGGTGATATCAGTATCGGCCAGGATGTCAGCTTGGATATCAACGTGATCCTGGAGGGCAGGGTGGTGATCGGCGATAACGTTAGCATCGGTGCCAACTCGGTGATCAAGGACAGCAGCGTCGCCTCGGGCACGGTGATCAAGTCGCACTCCATGCTCGATGAGACCAAGGTCGGCGAAAACTGTGATATCGGCCCCTTCGCCCGATTGCGACCGGGCACGGTGCTGGCCAATAACGCCAAGATTGGCAACTTCGTCGAGACCAAGAAGACCATCGTCGGTGAAGGCTCTAAGATCAACCACCTGAGCTATGTGGGCGATGCAACCCTGGGTCGTGGGGTCAATGTCGGCGCAGGCACCATCACCTGCAATTACGACGGGGTGAATAAGTTTCAGACCGAGATCGGCGACCACGCCTTTATCGGCTCCAATACCTCGCTGGTGGCGCCGGTGCAGGTGGGTGCCGGGGCAACAACAGGCGCAGGTTCAACCATTACCAAAGTGATCGAAGCGGATACCCTGGGTGTCTCGCGTGGGCGCCAGGTTAACCTCAAGGGATGGCAACGGCCGCAAAAAAAGGTTTGAACCCCTTTAACCCGTTTACAAACATCGAGCAATGTAGATCCAAGCTGGATCAGGATGAACAGTTATGTGTGGAATTGTCGGCGCGATTGCGCAACGTCAGGTAGCAGGGATCCTGCTGGAAGGACTCAAGCGGCTGGAATACCGCGGTTATGACTCTGCAGGGATGGCGGTGTTTAATGCCGACAGCGGTAGCATCAGCTGTACCCGACGTGCAGGCAAGGTCGCCGAGCTGGCTGCGGCATTGGATCAGCAGCCCCTGAGCGGCAGTGTCGGCATCGCTCATACCCGCTGGGCCACCCATGGCAAGCCTGAGCAGCGCAATTCCCATCCGCACATGTCCGGAAATCGGGTGGCGGTGGTACATAACGGCATTATCGAAAATTTTGAGCCCCTGAAGGCCGAACTGATTGCCAAGGGGTTTCAATTCAGCTCCGACACCGATACCGAAGTAATCGCTCACTTGGTCCACGACAAGCTAAATACTGGGATAGAGTTTATCGCTGCGGTTGAGCAGACGATCAAGCAGCTGCAGGGCGCTTATGCCCTGGCGATTATGGATCAGCACCAGCCTGAGCTGATAATGGCCGCGCGGATGGGCAGTCCGCTGGTGATCGGGGTGGGCATTGGTGAGAATTTTATCGCCTCCGACCCGCTGGCGATGCTACAGGTCACCGACCAGTTTAT
The DNA here is from genome assembly GCA_036964625.1 of Motiliproteus sp. GTDB lineage: Bacteria > Pseudomonadota > Gammaproteobacteria > Pseudomonadales > Balneatricaceae > Motiliproteus. The sequence goes on along the minus strand of JBALTG010000033.1, from coordinate 14,661 downwards.
CTATCTGGACGAAGGTGACATCGCCGAAGTACGGCTCGAATCCATCCGTATACGTGATCGCGAAGGGGCTCCGGTCAGTCATTCCGTGCAGCGCTTTGAGTACGCTCAGGATGCCGCCGATAAAGGCGAATACCGTCACTATATGTTGAAGGAGATCTACGAGCAGCCCAAGGTGGTCACTGCCGTGCTGGAAGGGCGTCTGGGTAAAGATGCGGTGCTTGAGCAAGTTTTTGGTGCCGAGGCCGCTGTCATCTTCGATCAGGTCCAGTCGGTCCAGATCATCGCCTGCGGCACCAGTTACCATGCCGGATTGATCGCCAAGTACTGGATTGAAGAGCTGGTCGGCATCCCCTGCATGATCGAGGTCGCCAGCGAGTACCGTTACCGAAAAACCGTGGTCCTGCCCAATAGCCTGTTCCTGACCATCTCCCAGTCGGGCGAGACCGCCGATACCCTGGCCGCGCTGCGGGCAGCAAAGCAGAGCGGTTTTCTTGCCTGCCTGACCATCTGCAATGTGCCCGGCAGTTCGCTGGTGCGTGAATCTGACCTAGCGCTGATGACCAATGCCGGGCCCGAGATCGGCGTTGCCTCAACCAAGGCGTTCACCAGCCAGCTGGTCGCCTTGCTGCTAACCACCTTGGTACTGGGTCGGCGTCACGGACTGGACCCTGCGGTCGAACGCGAACTGGTCGCGGCGCTGAAGCAACTCCCGGCACAGCTTGAGCAGGTGTTGGCGCTGGATGGGCCGATCAAGCAGCTTTCTGAACGCTTCGCCGACAAGAACCACAGCTTATTCCTGGGGCGCGGGGCGATGTACCCGGTAGCGATGGAGGGAGCGCTCAAGCTCAAGGAGATCTCCTACATCCATGCCGAGGCCTATCCTGCCGGCGAACTTAAGCACGGCCCGTTGGCATTGGTCGACAGCGATATGCCGGTGATCGTGGTGGCACCCAACAACAGCCTGCTGGACAAGCTTAAAGCCAACATGCAGGAGGTCCAGGCACGGGGGGGAGAGTTATACGTGTTCTCAGACCAGGCCGCCGGGCTGGACAACGGCGAGGGGATCCACAAATTGGAGCTGCCGCATATCCACAGTATCCTTGGCCCAATTCTGTACACCCTGCCGCTACAGCTGCTTTCTTACCATGTCGCGGTACTGAAGGGCACGGATGTCGACCAGCCGCGCAATTTAGCCAAGAGTGTGACGGTGGAATAGCGCCCTCTTTGATGGGAGGGTGTGTGGGAGAGTAATAAAGGCTCATACTTTGAGCCAGTAGACCGACGACATGGACGACGACCGTGCCGCTATGGATCAGCCCAAGAAAGACCGTAATAGCGGTAAGAAAAGCTGTCGCAACAGGGACTAATAGCGCTTAACTAGCTCTGGCTGTCAGTCAGGTTAGGTATAAGGTGAGAAAGGGGGCCGAAAGGCCCCCTTTTTATGTACAGGATGTACGGTATGCCGCGGGCGCATGGGCCGTTGTCAGTTCCCGACAACAACGGCATACCTGCGTCCGTGCAGGCAATGCGCAGAAGCGGCGATGTACAGACGCTTTTTTTGCTAGCGCCCTATCAATCCTCACCTTCGCTTCCGTCTTCCGCACACACAGCCAGCTCCTCGGCGTTTTTCCACACCTCGGTCGCGAGGCGCCTGCCTTTCCCTCAAGGTTAATAACCCCAGGGTTAATATCTTGAAATAAGGGGCAGTGATTCGGTTTGCAACTCAAGATGTCTGCTATAAATGAGGCAGCACCCTCGCGCCGTTGATACCGAATCAACCGCGCGTACTGCCGATGGGTGATCGCCCAAGGTGCAAGGAAACCTGAGCGTATGGATCAAAGGAAGGATCGATATGGGACTGTTTGAGCGTTATCTCTCCGTGTGGGTAGGCCTGTGTATCCTGATCGGGGTCTCGGTGGGGAATACATTCCCCGGCATTTTTACCCTTGTGGCTCAGTTGGAGTACGCCCATGTAAACCTGGTGGTGGCCGTGCTCATCTGGGTGATGATTTACCCGATGATGATCCAGATCGACTTTGCGGCCATTAAAGACGTGGGCAAACGCCCTAAGGGGTTGGTGCTGACGCTGGTGATGAACTGGCTGATCAAGCCATTCACCATGGCAGGGCTCGGCTGGCTGTTCTTCCGGGTCTTGTTTGCCGATTGGATTGATCCGCAATCCGCCGGTGAATACATCGCAGGCATGATCCTGCTGGGCGTCGCACCCTGCACGGCCATGGTGTTTGTCTGGAGTCAATTGACCCGGGGTGATCCCAACTACACCCTGGTTCAGGTGTCGGTGAATGATCTCATCATGGTGTTCGCCTTCGCCCCCATTGCGGCGTTTCTGTTGGGCATCAGTGATGTGCAGGTGCCTTGGGAAACGCTGCTGATCTCTACCGTGCTGTACGTGGTTTTACCCCTGCTGGCCGGTATCCTGAGCCGTTACCGCTTGACCCAGCGGGGCGGTGTTAAGGTCGTTGAGCATTTTGTAAAGACGCTAAAACCCTGGTCTGTGGTGGGGTTGCTGGCGACTGTGGTGCTTCTGTTCGGTTTTCAGGCTGAGACAATTCTGAGCCAACCACAGACCATTGTGCTGATCGCCATCCCTTTGCTTATCCAGACCTACGGTATTTTTGCGATCGCTTATGTGTGGGCCCGTGCCTGGAGGCTGCCCCACAATATTGCCGCCCCTGCATGTCTGATCAGCACCTCTAACTTCTTTGAGTTAGCCGTGGCCGTGGCCATTTCTCTGTTTGGCCTGCACTCTGGCGCAGCGCTGGCGACGGTTGTGGGCGTGTTGGTCGAAGTGCCTGTCATGTTATCGCTGGTTGCCTTTGTTAACCGCACCCAACATTGGTTTGAACCTACGGCAGAATCCACGCTTAGGCGGTAGCCCGCCGGGGAGTAATAACAGCGGTCCCTATCGACTAGATATCGACGCTTTCGTCCTCTCGGGCACGCGCTTCGCGCTCTGAAAGTCAGCCTGAATTAAGCCCGCGAAGGGCGAGGCAGGAGCCGAGCCGAGGAGCAAGACAAGGATGTCGTCGGAAGTGTTTTCAATGCAGGAGAAATTTCAGACCAACCTACAGGTGCGCTCCTGTGGGTCGGAATTCATTCCGACAGAACCCTCAGGCGACTGCCTATGTCGGGTTGAAACACCCACCCACAAAATCCGATATGCATGCGGGTATTGGGATTGCTGCCGACAGCGGTGCTGCATGCGTCGGGTTGAAACCCGACTCGATCAAAACCCGCTATTCATGCATTAATTGGTCGTTATACCGACCAGAGTGCTGCCTATGTCAGGTTGAAACCCGACCCACAAGGATATGTCGTGTTTGCCCGCCTCAGGCTGGCTTTCATCGGTTTAGAAGGGGAGTGGGATGTTATCCTGATGCTGTATTGGTCTTCGGCCAGTAACAGGAGTCGTTTAGTGTTCACAGCTATCCGCCTGCAGCAGTTAACGCCTATATAGTGCCATTTTTTTACCCCCGGATGGCATCAGCATCTTGATACCCGTCCGTGTAGCCCCCATCTCTTGCTCCTAGCCTTCCAATCCTTAACGAGAACCTGATGAATAAAAGTTTGCTCACTAATGTCCTCGCATTTGCGGCGGCGCTGGCCGGTTACTTACTGCAATGGCCACTGCTGCAGAGCGCGGGTCTGTTTGCGCTGTCCGGTGCGCTAACCAACTGGCTGGCGATCCATATGTTATTCGAGAAGATACCGGGGCTGTACGGATCGGGTGTCATTCCCAGTCGGTTCGGGGAGTTTAAGCTCGGCATCAAGACGCTGATCATGGAGCAGTTTTTCACGGCTGAAAATATCGAGCGGTTTCTGGGGGCAGAGAAGGGGATTCAGCCCAATTTACACCTGGCACCGGTGATCGAGAAATTGGACCTGAGCCCGCTGTTCGATGCGTTGGTCAAGGCGATTGAAGAGTCATCGCTGGGGGGGATGCTGGCGATGGTCGGCGGTGTAGCGGCGCTGCAGCCCATGCGCGAGCCATTCATCGCCAAGGCCAAAGTCAAATTGGAACAGATGACCGGTGATGAGGAGTTTGTACGGTTGTTTCGTGAGGAGCTGGAACGGCCGGATAATCTATCCCAGATCAACACCCAGGTGGAGCAGGTTGTCGAGCAGCGTCTCAATGAGCTGACACCGCAACTGGTCAAGGAGATCGTCGCTGCGATGATCCGTAAACACCTGGGCTGGCTGGTCGTCTGGGGTGGTGTGTTTGGCGCCGTGATCGGTCTCATCGCCGCCGCTTCCGGCCTGTAGCGCCTCGGGTTATGGGGTGATCGGTGTGGCGCGGCAATAAACCGACCAGATTAGCCATGATCTTTAGCCATCACAGCAACCAGCGACGGACATACGAGCTCGCGAGAATAGATCGGCTGCCTCATGGCTGAGCTATGTCGGTGATCAGGAGAACCTATAGCGATCAGTCTTACTTGTCGGTGCTCAGCGAACTATCGAGCGTGCTCTGATTAATCAGGATAAGTTCGATCTCTTCAACAATCGCTTCCTGGCGCATGCGGTTAACCCGCTGCTGCAGCGCCAGTAAGCGCTGCTCCAATTTTTTAATCGCCCCCTGCAGATGGACGATACGTAACTGATTCTCGGCCAGCAGCGATAGGTACAGAATATGCTTGAGGTTGGCGAAGAGGAAATGTTCGCCCAGCCCCAGCAGCAGCTTTTGCGGTGCCATTGTGATCAGGGGTTGTACTCCCCGGGGTGCTGTTTGGCTCAGTTGCTGAAAGGGGGGCAGCAGTTGCTGGCTGCTGATCTGGTTGCCTGTGTGGCTGTCTGTATGGTTAGGGTCGGGGTGATTGAAGAGAACCCTGAGCTGGAAGGGTCCGCGCCGTTGTTCTAATTCAGACAGCGTCTGGGTCAGCTGAATCAAGATGTTTTCGGTCTCTTCGGTGGCGCTAGCGCCTGCCAGCTGGCCCAGAGTATCAACCCCCGCAATACCCACGCCAGCACCACCAAATAAGCCGGTCTTGCCGCCGCGCACGAAGGGGCACAGCAGATCGACCACTTTTATCCCCGACTCCAGCATCTGGTTGGCCTCAACGGCACTGGTGAGCGGGCTGCGACTACCGTGGATAGGTCGGTATTGATCCGTTTTGACCGGAGCTCCCGCGTCCAGCGGCTGGCCGAATACATTCAGCACCCGCCCCAGACACACCGGGCTGACCGGGACCTGTAGCGCGGTGCCCCGGTCATATACCGGCATCCCTCGGGCCAGGCCCGCGGTATCGTGCAGGGCGATGGTGATGGCGCGGGCGTGGTGGTGATCCAGATGCTGATGCAGCTCGAGCAGGCAGGTGTCGCTGCTGAGGTTGCATTGCAGTGCCCGCCCCAGCGGTGGTAGCGCGTCGCAGCGGATCACCACCACCGGGCCGTGAACCTCGGTGATAATGCCGACTGCGGTGAGAGAGGCGGACACCTCAGACTGTTGTTGATTCACCTGGACTAACTCCTTTAACGATCGGTGAGGCGATGGCCGTCTTGGGTGAACCTCAGGCCTGTGTATAAGTTTAGAAAGGATCGAACCGCAGCCCTGTGTGTAAGTTTAGATAACATTGGCGATTATGTGATCAGCTTAAGCATTAACTGCCCAGGTAGTTGCTTGGCTGTGGCCGTCGCGGGGGTTGCGCAGGATCATGGAACAGGCCTGCCGGATCCCCTGTCAACGTCGCATCAGCTGACAGCAGGGGCGCTTCGTGGTAGCTTTCGCCCCTCAAAGTCGCCGTACCGAAGGATGCAATAACAATGAAAAAGAATGCGTTTCTTGCCGTAGCTTTCGCGCTGTTGGGGTTAGGGTTGTTGGGACAATCGGCGCAGGCTGCCGAGAAGCATGTCGCCATCACCCAGATCGTCGAGCACCCGGCGCTGGACGCCTGCCGCCAGGGGGTCCGGGACGGGCTCGCCGCAGCGGGCTACCGGGTCGGCGATAACCTAAAATGGAGCTATGAGAGCGCTCAGGGTAACCCGGCTATCGCGGCTCAGATTGCAAAGAAGTTTGCCGGTGACTCGCCCGATGTGATTGTGGCGATCTCAACGCCTTCGGCACAAACCGTGGCGGCTTCGGCGCGTCATATACCGCTGGTGTTTACCGCCGTCACCGATCCGCTGGGCGCCAAGCTGGTGTCCAATATGGACAAGCCCGGTAAGTTGATTACCGGTATTACCGACCTGTCACCGATCGACAAGCATATGGCGCTGGTGCTGCAAGTGGTTCCCGGGGCCAAGCGGCTGGGGGTGTTGTATAACCCCGGTGAAGCGAATTCAGTTACGTTAGTAGAGATGGTCAAGGAGCAAGCCGCTAAACAGGGCATGACCCTGATCGAAGGCGTGGCCACCAAGTCGGGCGATGTGTTGGCAGCGGTGCGCAGCCTGGTGGGCAACGTCGATGCGATCTACATCCCGCTGGATAATACTGTGGTCTCGGCGCTGGAAGCGGTGATCAAGGTCGCCGAGCAGAACGATATTCCGCTTATCAGCGGTGATACCGACTCTGTCACCCGGGGGACGATCGCGGCCGTGGGCTTCAATTATTATGATGTCGGGGTGCAGACTGGTGCGCTGGTGGCACGGGTGCTTAACGGTGAAAAGCCGGGTGATCTGGCGGTCGAACGGGTAGAGCAGCTGGAGCTGTTCCTCAATCCTGGCGCTGCGCAGCGGATGGGCGTGATCCTGCCTCAGGCGATGCTGGATCAAGCTAAGCAGATCGTTCAATAACGGGAGCACAATGTGAGTCAAATCGCCTTTTTGGGCGCTATCGAGACCGGGCTTCTGTTCGGCCTCGTTGCTTTTGGGATCTATATCTCATTCAGAATTCTGGATTTTCCCGACCTGACCGTCGATGGCAGTTTCCCGCTCGGTGCCGCCGTGTCGGCGAGCCTGATCGTGGCCGGCTTTAACCCCTGGCTGGCGACGTTACTGGCGATGGTCGCGGGTGCTGCAGCGGGTTTTGTGACCGGCTGGATGAACGTGCGGCTGAAGATTCTGCATCTGCTGGCGTCGATCCTGACCATGATCGCCCTGTACTCGATCAACCTGCGCATCATGGGGCGGCCCAACGTGGCCTTGCTCGGCGATACCACGGTGCTGACCCCGCTGGAAGCGTACGGACTGCCCTATTATTGGGTCGCGCCGCTGGCGTTTTCGGTGGTGGTGTTGCTGGTGGGGGGGCTGCTGGTGCTGTTTCTGAAATCGGAGCTGGGGCTGGCGATGCGCGCCACCGGTGCCAACCCGAGGATGGCGCGTGCCCAGGGGGTGGCGACGGGTGGCATGATCCTGCTCGGGATGGCGCTTTCCAACGCACTGGTGGCGCTCTCCGGCAGTCTGTTTGCACAGTCGCAGGGCAGTGCCGATGTGACCATGGGGGTGGGGGTGATCGTGGTTGGCCTGGCCTCGGTGATCGGGGGTGAAGCGCTGCTGTCGACCCGCACCATATTACTGGCGGTGATCGCCTGCCTGCTCGGCTCGATCTTCTATCGGTTGGTGATCGCCTTTGCACTGAATGCCGATTTTATCGGGCTCAAGGCACAGGATCTGAATCTGGTCACCGCCGCCCTGGTGGCGCTGGCGATCGTCCTGCCCCAGCTCAAGCGTGACGCCCTGGCCAAGTGGAGGTCACGATGATCGATATTAAAGATATTCATGTCACCTTCGGCAAGGGCACGCCAGTGGAGAATCCCGCCCTGCGCGGCTTGTCGATCTTTATCGGCGAGGGGGAATTTGTCACCGTGATCGGCTCTAACGGGGCGGGTAAATCGACCCTGCTCAACAGCATCTCCGGTGAGATCAGCGTCGATAGCGGCGAAATCTACCTGGGTGATCAGTGTGTGACCACTCACTCCACCCGACGTCGAGCCCGGGATGTGGCGCGGGTGTTTCAGGACCCGATGGCGGGCACCTGCGAAAACCTCAGCATCGAAGAGAACCTGGCCCTGGCGATGAAGCGCGGCGGCGGGCGTGGCCTGGGCTGGGCGGTGCGGCGCGAGTACCGGCAGCGCTTTCAGCAACGCCTGAAACGGCTGGGGTTGGGATTGGAGCATCGCCTCGAAGACCGCATGGGGTTACTCTCCGGGGGGCAGCGCCAGGCGGTCAGCCTGTTGATGGCAACGCTGCAGCCGATGCAGATCCTGCTGCTGGATGAGCATACCGCGGCGCTGGATCCCAAGACCGCTGCCTTTGTGCTGGAGTTGACCCGCGAGATTGTCGACGAGCAACGGCTGACCGCGTTGATGGTCACCCACAGCATGAAGCAGGCACTCGAGGTGGGGCAGCGTACGCTGATGCTGCATGGTGGCCGGGTCGCGTTTGATGTCGCCGGGGCCGATCGCCAGGGGCTTGAGGTCAAAGATCTGCTGGCACTGTTCGAGCGCAGCGAAGGCGAACAGCTGGCCGATGACAGCCTGCTGCTGAGCTGACCCTCGTGGCGGCTAGCAGTTATTATGTAATCCGCTGGCGGGTCAGGTTGAAGCCTGCAGTGAGACGAACTCAAGTATTGAATTAGGAGAAATACAATGGATGCGTTCAGTCAGCTGGATAAGGTCGCCAGCAAACGCTCGGCGCTGGAAAAGCTGATCGATATCGCTATCGGTATTCAGAGCCAGCAGCAGGCGATGGAAGATCTGTCACTGATCGCCAAACCGTCTCAGGAGATCCCAGCCAAGACCGTTCAGCATATGCAGCTGTTTGAGGTTAAGTATGCCGACGTCGCGCCTGATGAACTCAGGCAGAAGCTGGATCTGATCGAATCGACCATTCATGAACTACTTAACAGGGTCGTAGTCTTTGCCCAATTGGACGTGACGGCCCTGCGCGACGAAGAGATTAAGGGACTCTCTGTCGATGGCTTTAAACAGCTGATTGAGGCGTTTGAACAGCGCACCAAAAAGTCACTGATACTGCGTTTTCTGTTGAAAAAGCGGGGTGTTGTTCTCGCCGCGTTCAAGCTCCCCTTCAGCCAGGAATCGGTAGCAGAGCGGATTCAATCGCTGCGGCAGAAGGAATCAGAATGCGTCGCCCAGATAAAGGCCGAGGCTCAAAGCATTATCGATGATACCCGGGTGCTACTTGCCAGTGCCTCCTTACCGGACAAGATGAATCAAAAACTGCAATCGGTTCAGGCGGCGATGCAAGACAATCTGCTGCATCTGGATAATGGGGGTTCAGTAGCGACGCTGCCGAATAAGTTTGAAGTGATCGTGTCGCAATCGACAGAGCCCGCAGAGGAGGAGCGGCTGGTGCCAGCCACGACGACACTCTCTCCCGGCGTGGTTGCGGAGGCTGATGAGGGCGTTAACAACAGACCGAATAAGGCTCCCGGTAAGTCTGTTAGCCCGATCCAGCGGAAAAAACTGTCCACCCTGCAGCTGCTGCTAAAGTGGCTGTGGACCCCGTGGGGTACGAGTTGGAAATCACTCAAAGAGAACAATGACAAAGCGGAACACTAAGTTGGATTATTGTCTGAGCCGATTCCGGTGAGCGCCTGCGACCATTCTTTTCCTCGACGAGGCCAGATTCATGTCTGACACAGGTAAAGGCCTGAGTGCGCTGCACCTGGGGTCACTGCTGCTGGGTGGTACCGCGCTGTTCTCGAAACTGATTGAGACCACGGCGCTGGAAATCACCCTGTGGCGCAGCTTTATCGCGGCAGGGGCGCTGTTGCTGCTGTTGCTGCTTCGAGGCTCCCAGGTTCGGTTAGGCAGCGTTAGGGATTATGCCATCGTGCTGCTACTCGGCGCCCTGCTTGCGGTGCACTGGGTCACCTACTTTCACTCAATGCAGGTGTCATCCGTTGCGATCGGGATCATCGCGTTCTTTTCTCACCCGGTCATCAGCGCCCTGCTCGAGCCGCTGTTTGCCCGACAAAAGCCGCGCGTTGCGGATCTTTTGACTGCGCTCTGGGTGCTCTGCGGGATCGCGATTATGCTGCCGGATCTTAATCTGGACCGGGGCGCTACCCAGGGCGTGCTCTGGGGGCTGTTTTCGGCGCTGCTGTTCAGTGTGCGAAATATTATCTACAAGCGGAATTTCTCGCACTACGGCAGCTCCTTGGCAATGATGTATCAATGCCTGATCGTGGGCCTGTTACTGCTGCCGTTTGCGGGCGATTTTATTGTCTCGACCACGCTCGATAATTGGCTTCTATTGCTGGTGCTCGGGGTACTGTTTACGGCAACCCCGCATACCCTGTTCTCCTTCAGTCTGAAGTTGCTGTCGGTGAAGACGGCCAGCCTGATTATGTGTCTGGTACCCTTGTATGCCGCCGTACTGGCGGCGTTGCTGCTGGGGGAGATACCCGACGCCGCCACGCTGGTCGGGGGTGTGATGATACTGAGCGCTGCCATCTTCGAGTCGATCCAGACCCATAAAGGGCCCCGTTAGCGAGCGTAGCCGCGGTGGGATAAGTGCTCCGGTCAGGTTTGCGCTAAGGTATCCCTGTTAGACATAGCGCTTTTGGCCGCGGATCGGCAGCTTTAGGTAGACGCTCGAATGGGTGTTAGACTGTGCCGCTATTTCCAGAGTCTCTAGGAGCCTGTCGGACTTGGCCGATCGTAGCGAGGGAAATACGATTTGAGGCAGATTTTTCGATCATCAGAGGCGAATAGCGAGCTATTTAACGAGGGTGATCGTGAAAATATGACCAAATTCGGGTTTTCCGCAGTAGATCAGTGTTAAGTCCGACAGGCTCCTAGTGTCCGCTGTAGGCCCTGAAACCCGTCGATACGACGCCCGAGCGACAGTGGCTGATGAGCCCGTTGTTATGTTTACCCAGTCTCTTCGCGTATCCTGAATGTCGATTAGTCAGCTTTCGATTACCCATCTGCGCAACATCGCCTCGCTAAAACTGGCGTTATCGCCCCAGATCAATCTGTTTTACGGTGGCAATGGCAGCGGTAAGACATCGATTCTGGAGGCGGTACACCTGCTGAGCTTGGCGCGCTCCTTTCGCACCACCAAACACAAGCACTATATCCAGCACCAGCAGCCCGATACGGTGCTGTTTAGTCGCATCAATGCGGGTCATAGCGGACAGTTGCCGGTGGGCTTTCAGAGACGCCAGGATGGCAACCTGAAAATCCGCATCGGCGGTGAATCGATCGACTCTCTGGCGACCCTGGCCGAGCTGTTACCGATCCAGTTAATTAACTCGGATACCTTCCTGTTGTTAGAGGGCAGTCCGGCGGTGCGCAGGCAATTTATTGACTGGGGTGGATTCCATCTGCAACCGCAGTTTTTGAGCGCCTGGAAAGCGGTCAGAAGGGCGTTACAGCAGCGCAATAGTCTTCTTAAACATGGTAAACTCCAGGCTTCGCTCAGAGCCACCTGGGACCACGAATTTATCGCGCGTTCGCTGGAGCTGGACAGTTACCGGCAAGCGTATCTGGATCTGCTAATCCCCTGCTTTGAGCGATTGTTACAGCAGCTGCTAGAGCTTGATGAATTGAGTCTTCACTATCAGTGCGGCTGGGATAAAAAGCGCGGACTGGATGCGGTGCTCGAGCAGAGCTTCGAACGGGATCGTAACCTGGGATTTACCCACCAGGGGCCGCAGCGGGCTGACCTGAAGGTTAAGCTACGGGGCATGATGGCGGCTGATCTGTTATCGCGCGGCCAGCAAAAACTGGTGGTCTGTGCGCTTAAGGTGGCACAGGGCTACCTGTTAAGGCAGCAAACCGAGCGCAGCTGTGTGTATCTGATTGATGATTTACCCGCCGAACTTGATCGGCAACACCGGCAGAGACTGTGCCGGTTACTCGAACAACTCAATAGCCAGATATTGGTGACCAGTACCGAAAGGGACGCGTTTTCCGATTGTTGGAGTGCAGACGTTGAGGTACGTGACTTTGCGATCCATGACGGCGCTCTGGCGCAATGAGATAGCATCGATCCTTAAGGATTAATAACGGGAGTTAGGAATGAACGACGGGACCGAAAACGTTTACGATTCGTCCAGTATCAAGGTATTGAAAGGTCTGGACGCGGTGCGTAAGCGCCCGGGGATGTATATCGGCGATACCGACGACGGCACGGGCTTGCACCATATGGTGTTCGAGGTCGTAGACAACTCTATCGATGAGGCGCTGGCCGGGCACTGTAGCAGTGTCGAAGTGATCATCCATCCCGATGAAACCATCAGTGTGTTTGATGATGGTCGTGGCATTCCGGTCGATATTCACGAAGAGGGCGTTTCTGCTGCCGAAGTGATCATGACCGTGCTCCATGCGGGCGGTAAGTTCGATGACAACACCTACAAGGTCTCCGGTGGCCTGCACGGCGTGGGTGTGTCGGTGGTTAACGCACTGTCGACAGAGCTTAAGTTGACGATCCGACGTAATAATAAAGTCCACGAGCAGACCTACCATCATGGCGTCCCCTCCGGGCCGATGTCCGTGGTTGGCGATACCCAGACTACCGGTACCCGGCTCCATTTCAAGCCCTCGCCTGAGACCTTTACCAATATCCAGTTCCAGTACGATATTCTGGCCAAACGTCTGCGTGAACTGTCGTTCCTGAACTCCGGTGTGCGCATTAATCTCAAAGATGAGCGCAGCGGTAAGGAGGATACCTTTATGTACGAAGGCGGCGTCAGCGCCTTTGTAGGGTATCTGAACCAGAATAAATCGACCATCAACGAAGTATTCCACTTCGTCGATACTAACGAAGAGGGGATCGTGGTCGAGGTGGCGTTGCAGTGGAACGATAGCTACTCCGAGAGCGTGCACTGCTTCACCAATAACATTCCCCAGCGTGATGGCGGGACCCACCTGTCCGGTTTCCGTTCTGCGTTGACCCGTTCGCTGAACACCTATATCGATTCTGAGAGCGTGCAGAAAAAATCCAAGGTCTCGACTTCGGGTGACGATGCCCGCGAAGGTCTGACCGCAATCATATCGGTCAAAGTGCCGGATCCTAAGTTTTCCTCCCAAACCAAGGACAAACTGGTCTCTTCGGAAGTGAAAACGGCGGTTGAGCAGGCGATGTACAAACACCTGAGTGATTTCTTGCAGGAACATCCCGGCGAAGCCAAGGCGATTGTCGGCAAGATGATCGACGCAGCCCGTGCCCGTGAAGCGGCCCGTAAAGCGCGTGAGATGACCCGCCGTAAAGGGGCGTTGGATATCGCCGGCCTTCCGGGAAAACTGGCTGATTGCCAGGAGAAGGATCCCGCGCTGTCGGAGATCTACCTGGTGGAGGGTGATTCAGCTGGCGGTTCCGCCAAGCAGGGGCGTGATCGCAAGACCCAGGCGATCTTGCCGCTCAAGGGTAAGATTCTTAACGTCGAGAAGGCCCGCTTCGACAAGATGCTCTCCTCTGTCGAGGTCGGTACCCTGATTACTGCCCTGGGGTGTGGCATCGGTCGGGAAGAGTTCAACCCCGATAAACTGCGTTACCACAGTATCATCATCATGACCGATGCCGACGTCGACGGATCCCACATCCGTACCCTGCTACTGACCTTCTTCTTTCGCCAGATGAACGTGCTGGTCGAGCGCGGTCATGTCTTTATCGCCCAGCCGCCGTTGTATAAAATCAAGAAAGGTAAGCATGAGCAGTATCTCAAAGACGATGATGCCCTGGATAACTTTATGCTCCAGGCTGCTTTGCAGGGCGCCGCGTTGCATGTGAACCCCTCGGCGCCAGGTATTACCGATGCTGCGCTGGAGGCGCTGATCCTTGAGTTCCGTCGGGTTAACAAGTTGATTTTGAGGATGTCTAAACTGTACCCGGATGACGTTCTGGAGCGCATGGTTTATGCGCCCCAAATGACCGAAGCGATGCTGCGTGATCCGGACCAGGTTGCCGCCTGGACCCGGGATCTTGTCACCAGTATCGAAGTGATCCGGAGCAAGTCCAACTCCTTTGAGGCGGGCGTGGCGCAGGACGATGAGCGTCATCTGACGCTGCCCCAAGTGGTTATGACCTCGCACGGGGTGCCGCGCACTTACCGCTTCAGCTATGATTTTTTCCACTCCGGTGAGTATCAGTCACTGGTTAACCTGGGAGTGACCTTGACCGGTTTGCTGGAAGAGGGCGCGTTTATTCAGCGTGGCGAGCGGATGGCACCGATAGAAACCTTTGAGGAGGGGCTGGACTGGCTCATGGTTCAAGCCAAGCGCGGCTATTACATTCAGCGCTATAAGGGATTGGGTGAGATGAACCCTGAACAGTTGTGGGAAACCACAATGGATCCGGAGTGTCGGCGGATGCTCCGGGTTACGATCGAAGATGCGATCGCCGCTGACCAGATGTTTACCACCCTGATGGGTGATGAGGTTGAACCGCGACGTGACTTTATCGAAACCAATGCCCTGAATGTGACCAATCTGGACATCTAATCCAGGTTTTGTCAGATCTCACCAACGGTGAGATTTTGTCTCAATGAGGTGAAATACAATCTCATTCAGATGAAATGAAGGATCATAAGAAGCCCTGTCGGTGACAGGGCTTTTTTATGTACAGGATGTACGGTATGCCGCGGGCGCATGGATGCGCAGAAGCGGCGATGTACAGGATGTACGGTATGCCGCGGGCGCATGGATGCGCAGAAGCGGCGATGTACAGGATGTACGGTATGCCGCGGGCGCATGGATGCGCAGAAGCGGCGATGTACAGGATGTACGGTATGCCGCG
>JBALTG010000032.1:10706-40659 GCA_036964625.1 Motiliproteus sp. | reverse complement strand
GTTGCCGGTGAGTTGGAGAACCCAAGCTTTGCCGAGATCGCTCGCTCCATGGGCGCTCAGGGCATCACCATCGACAAACTTGAAGATGTCGGTCCTGCTCTCAAGCAAGCCTGCGATGCGCAGAAAGATGGCGTCACTACGGTGATCGAGATCATGTGTACCCGTGAGCTGGGCGACCCCTTCCGTCGTGACGCGCTGTCCAAGCCCGTTCGTCACTTGGAGAAGTACAAAGACTTCCAGTAACTCTGCAAGAAAGCCGCCTCACCGCTGGCTATTTGGCCGCCGGGTCCTACGACCTGGTGGTCCTTTTTTAAACTCTGGCTTTTATCGCTGAAAACCAACCACCGACTCCGGTGCTAAGTCACGTGTAAAGTTCATGGCTAATTCAGCCTCTTTGGGTCAGTGCACTTTATCTAGCGTACTGACCCAAAGCATCACTGCTCTTCGTTGCAAGAGCGATATCCACTGACCAGTATTTACCCTATAACAACAACACTCTACATAGAGTAGGTAACGAAAATGCTGAGCAATACCCCTCTGGAATGCCCACCCTACCTGCTGGAAATGGCTAAGCCTTTGCCACGGGTTGCTACCGTGGTTGCCAACGCCATCAACGAAGTCACCCTGGCCAGCGCCCGTCTGGCAGATGAGGCCGGGTTGATCGAGCCCATCCTAGTCGGTGATCCGGAAAAGATCGCTCAGGCTGCTCAGCTCATCGGCTGGGATCTGAGCAACATCCGGATAGAGACTGCACTGGACGAGGCCAGCGCTTGCGCCCGCTCGGTGGAGATTATCAACGCCGGAGAGGCGGCCTCAATGATGAAGGGCCATGTGCATACCGACACCTTGCTACGAGCGGTGCTTAACCGTAAGGGCGGGCTGCGCACCGACAATCGCCTCAGCCACGTGTTTCATATGACCATACCGGGCAGTAATAAAAAGCTCTGCATCACCGACGCTGTAATCAACGTCTCGCCCTCGGTAGTGGATAAGATCCATATCGCCCAGAATGCGATTAATCTGATGCATGCACTGGGGAACTCGATGCCGCACATGGCCATTCTATCCGGAACCGAAGAGGTGACCCGCAGCATGCAGTCCAGCGTTGACGCCGCCGAGCTGACCAAACTGGCAAAGATGGGCGCCCTGCGTGGCGCCATCGTCGACGGCCCACTGGCGTTCGATAATGCCGTGTCGCTGGAGGCCGCCAACATCAAGGGGATCACCAGCCCGGTGGCAGGTAATGCGGATATCCTGCTGGTGCCGAACTTGGAGTCGGGAAATTTTCTGTTCAAGCAGATGGTCTACTTTATGGGTGCCACAGCGGCGGGCATCATCATGGGTGCCAAGGTGCCGATCATTCTTACCTCCAGGGCTGATCCGGCCGAGGCTCGCTTGGCTTCCTGCGCGTTGGCATCGATCTATGCCGATTATCTTCGCGCCAGTCACAATTCTGAGATCGCCCGTCAAGGGTGATCATCAACAAGCATGCACACAGAGGACGACAAGGAAGCGATCGACGCTAAAAAAACAATAACAATAAAATTCTTGCAGAGAGAATGACCCCGAGGAACTGATCATGACGTATCAACTTTTCCAGCCTCTAATCAACCACAACGGCCAATTACAAGTACAGATTCGCGAGCAGATCGTCTCAGCTATTCTCGATGGCTGCCTGGACGCCTCCACGCCCCTGCCCCCTTCACGTAAATTGGCCCAGCAACTCCACGTGGGACGCAATACGGTGGTCAACGTCTATGAGCGCCTACTCAGCGAAGGTTACCTCGTCTCTAGAGAACGGAGTGGGTATTTTGTCAATCCGACCCTAAAACTTGGCACTGCGTCACTGACGGAAACCCAAATCAACGCTGAAACAGTTGGACCATTGCCATCACAAGGTCCCGATTGGGAAAAACGCCTGCACACCGACAACCTGCCAAAAACCCTATCCGCCCAGACCGGCAACTGGAAACGGTTCGATTATCCGTTTATCTACAACCAGCTGGACCCCAAGCTATTCCCTGTTAACGAGTGGCGGGAATGCTGTCGCGATGCGGTTCGTGTCCGCGACATCCAGGACTGGAGCTCTGACCACGACGACGCTGACGACCCGCTACTGATCGAACAGATCCGCAAACGCATCCTGCCCCGTCGAGGCATCTTCGCCCAAGAAGACCAAGTACTGATTACGCTGGGATCTCAACACGGCCTCTATATGCTGTCCCAACTGCTGATGGATGGCGATACCACGCTGGGTATTGAGGATCCTGGGTATCCACAGGTGGCCAATATCGCCCGCTTGCAGGGCACACAGATCCAACCGTTACCGGTCGACGGCGAAGGGCTGATCATTAGCGAAAGTATGGATAAGTGTGATCTTCTCTACACCACACCCAGCCATCAATGCCCAACTACCGTGACAATGTCTCTTGAGCGACGTCATCAGTTGCTAACAAAAGCGCGCATGGAGGACCTGATCCTAATCGAGGACGACTATGAAAGTGAGGTCAACTTCAACTCCGAGCCGACCCCTGCCCTTAAATGCCTGGACAAAGACGACCGCGTTATCTATCTCGGCAGCCTGTCAAAAACCCTGGCACCCGGATTACGTATCGGCATCATGGTTGGTCCAGCGCCACTGATAAAGCGTGCCCGCCAGTTACGCCACCTGATGCTCAAGCACCCGCCGGTGAACAACCAGCGGGCCGTGGCGCTATTTATCAAGCGAGGGTTTCACGACTCCCTCACCCGCAAACTTGTTCAAGTATTCCAGACCCGCTGCCAACTGATGAGTAACGCGTTAGAAACGCACTTAAACGGCAGCTACGCCGTCCCTGAAGGCGGGTCCTCAATCTGGATACGGTTACCCGAGTATATCAACACCCGCCACCTCAAAGAGACGGCAACACAAAACGGGATCCTGCTGCAATCCGGGGATTTCTATTACCTGGAGGCTAAATCACCGCAAAATTTTATCAAGCTCGGTTTCTCAGCAATTGCCGACAATCAGATCGCGCCAGGCATTGCCCGGTTGGCCGAACTGCTACGCGCAATACACTAGTCGGCTGGCACTCAACGACCGGCCTCTGCACACTGCCCGCCCACCGCGTCCGACAGTGGGCGGGCAGTCGGCTCTACGTCCACTAGGCGTCAATCGCCGACGGCCTCAACAAACCGCTTTGCTCCGCTACAAAATCACCATAAACTAGGCTGCTTAATACTTTCAGTTTCATTTTTCATCGAATCAATCAAAAAGGAATCTCAAATGATTGACGAATCCGATAACAAGGACAAATCCTCCGCCGCCCTGCGCGCGCTCAGCATCCTGGAAGCGGTAGCGACCTCCCCCGACCCGATGACGGCCACCGATATCAATCAGAAGCTGGAACTGCCTAAACCCACCATGCACCGCCTCTGTCAGATGCTGGAAAAAGAGGGCTACCTGCAAACCAGCCTGGACGGCCGCGGTTACCGGCCGGGTAATCGGTTATCGAAGATGGCGCTGGGAGTGTTCAGCAACAACGATCACCTGCGTACCGAACGTCACGCCATTCTCCAGCGACTCTCCAACCAAGTGGGAGAGACCTGCAACATATCTATCCCAGACGGGGTGGAGATGGTCTACTTCGACCGGGTAGAAACGCATTGGCCACTCCGGGTACAACTACAGATCAACGACCGGGTACCGGTCTACTGCACCGCCAGCGGCAAGCTATTTCTCAGCCACCTGCCCAGCGCCAAGCGAAGCCGACTGATCGACAAGCTACATTTAGAGCGCAGGACACCCAATACCATCACCGATTTGGAACAGCTTAAGGCGGAATTAAAGCGTATCCGTCGGGAAGGCATCGGCATCGACAACGAGGAGTTTATGCAGGGAATGGTCGCGGTGTCAGTGCCGCTGCTGACGGCTGAAGAGCAATTCTTCGGAGCTCTGGCGATCCACGCTCCCTGCGCCAGGATGAGTCTGGAAAAAGCACTCGAGCAGGTACCTAAGTTAAAAGCCGCCGCCGCCGAACTGATTGAACTATTGGAGTCGTAGGCCACACGGTCCTTTCCCGGGCACTGCCAATCTCACGTTTGGACAACCTTGATATAGGGTCCTACCGGCTTGATCAAATAAACATTCACCGCTCAAAACAAAACGCCACAACCCTGGAGCTGAGGCGTTTTCTTAAACAGCGTCAATTCGCCGATGGGGCAATGCTAGACGTTACTAGCCGGCCTCCTGCCCTTGAGTCACCGCATCTTCCTTGATCATATCCGACGCTTTCTCCGCGATCATGACCGCGGGGGCATTGGTATTGCCCGAGACGATCTCCGGCATGATAGAGCAGTCCACCACCCGCAGTCCTTGCAGACCGTGAACGCGCAGACGATCGTCCACCACCGTCGTTTCATCGCTGCTCAATCCCATCTTGCAGGTCCCGGTGGGATGGTAGATGGTCGTGGCCCGATCTCTGGCGTATTGCAGCAGCTCCTCATCGCTCTGGTGCTGAATTCCCGGCTCATGCTCCTCTTTGATCAAAGGCTTAAGCGCAGGGGCATTAACAATACGACGGGTAACCTTGATCGACTCTATGGCGACTTTCTGGTCCTCTTCGGTGGCCAGATAGTTAGGGTGAATCGCAGGATATTCAGCCGGATTTGCAGATTTGAGCTCGACATGCCCGGTACTGGTGGGACGTAGTTGACACACCGACGCGGTAAAGGCGGAAAATTTATGAGTGCCATCCGCGGGCTTATCAGCACTCAAAGGCTGCAGGTGATACTGGATATCGGGGCGATCCAAGCTGGAATCGGTCTTGGTGAAGATAGCCACCTGACTGGCCGCCATGGTCAGAGGACCGGTACGGAACAGCGCGTACTCCACCCCCATCATCACCTTGCGTAGTGGGTTTCTCAATTCATCATTGAGTGTCATCGGCTTTTTAACTTTGTAGATGGTGCGAATCTGTAGATGATCCTGAAGGTTTTTACCCACACCCGGCAGATGATGAACCGAAGCGACACCGTGCTTGGCCAGTTCGGTTTTATCACCGACACCGGACAGCATCAGAATATGAGGCGAACCTAATGCGCCAGCAGAGAGCACGATCTCACCTCGACAGGGCGCGTTAAACTCAACGCCATTAACCGAGTAAGTGATGCTATCGGCTCGCTTACCGGCGAAATTGACCCGATGCACCAGTGCATTGGTCACCACTTCGAGATTCTCCCGCTGCTTCACGGGTTTGAGGAACCCTCCCGCAGTGCTACATCGCGTGCCGTTCTGGTTGATGGTGAGCTGGAAGTACCCTGCCCCCTCCTGACTGGCGCCATTGAAGTCGTCGTTGCGGGGGATACCGGTCTGCTCGGCGGCATCGATAAAAAGTTCGCAGATCTCTCGCTTGACCCGGATATTAGAGACGCTCAACGGACCTCCGACACCATGGAATCCATTAGCACCGCGCTCATTGTTCTCAGATTTTATGAAGTAAGGCAACACCTCAGCGTACGACCAGCCTTTGTTGCCCAGCGCCGCCCAGTTGTCATAGTCCTCGGCCTGACCGCGGATATAGAGCAAGCCGTTTAAGGAACTCGATCCACCCAACACTTTGCCCCGGGGCCACTGCAGGCTGCGATTGCTGATTCCAGGGTCGTTCTCGGTCTTGAAACACCAGTCAGTCTTCGGGTTATGCATGGTTTTGAAGTAGCCGATGGGGACGTGTATCCAAGGATTGGTATCTTTACCCCCGGCCTCTAGCAGCAACACCCGCTTATTGGGATCTTCTGAAAGGCGGTTAGCCATCACGCATCCAGAAGACCCAGCCCCAACCACAATGTAGTCATAAACCTTTGTAGACATAGAAACACCATCTGAATTTTTATTTTTAGTTGATTCAAGCTGTCGTCTTAGGTTATCAACCTTGCGCCGTACAAAACAATGCTTTTTGCGTAATTTTGATTTCTTTAGTATCGTTTTTGATGAATATAAACACTAAAACCAACTAAACACACCGACCAAAGCAAAAAACGACTATCACGTTGATAAAATCAACGGACTGCAGCCGGGGTATAGAAAGCCAGGTAGTATTTGAAAAGCACGACTTATCCTCTTTCCTTACTCAGGAGGGGCCGTGAGATCACAGGTGCGGATTACAGTAGGCGACATCGACGTCGTAAGGCATGAAACAGCGTCCGTTACAGAGAATGGTTCTGAAGACGACAGCAATCGAGTAAACGTTGTTGAGTCGCAGCACGCCGCATGACTTGCCATTCAGGCATCGCCATCAAGGTCATCGGGAAAGACCTGGTGCAGCGGATAGCCAAGGGTGGGGGGTGGTCCGGTTTGCCGAAAAGGGGCGGGATACATCAGATCAGCCTTAGAATCTCTGAAATGTCCGGTTCGGGCGCATACCTGTCGCCTGGGTTGTGGATTCTTGCTAGTTGGGGATCGCTGTATGACTCTTTATTACTAATGATTATCATGATAAGGCTCATTATCCATGTTAAATATACGGCTTTATTACAGCAGGCTTGGATAATTGAGCGGTCACATGGGGCTCCTAGCAAAGCTCAGGATGAAACCTTATTACTCGACCACGCCCGCAGTGGGAACGCTCTCGATTAGCTTTTGGATGTTTTCCACCCGTTCATCGCCGTCAGGATGGGTGGCTAAAAACCCCAATCCCGACCCCTTTGGTAACAGCTGCAGCCGCTGCTGAAACCGCACCGCGCCCTGCGGATCAAAACCCGCTCGAACCATCAACTCCAGGCCATAGCGATCGGCCTCGCGTTCATCATCACGACTGTAACCCGCCTTAAGCATTTCATTACCGGCAAGCACCAGCAGACTGCTGAACGGCACGATAATGTCCGCAACGGTGCTCAGCACATCGACGATAGAGTCTTGCCGTTTTACACCCTGGCGGTTATTGCCAGCGAGCTGACCCAACTCGATGTGACCCAACTCATGCCCGAGTACAAAGACTATCGCATCCAGATCGTAGCCGATCATATCGATCAATCCTGCATTCAGACGCACCGACGCCGCCCCCTGGTCATCAATGGCAGCAAAGGCATTCGGATTCGGGTCAGCCGCGATAACAAGCGCGACAGAGCTGTCACTAAGCTGCTGGAGGCGCTGGTAACTTGAGATAATTTGCTGGTTTAAATCTTCCGGGAGCAGCGCTTGTTGCTGATGCCAGACAACCACACCTCGAGAGTAAACCGACGGATGCGACGGCGCACCGCTGCATCCGATCAGCAACAAAATCCACAACCCGAGCCCCCATCGATACAACACATCCCCTCCAAACTTAAATCCATCGCGGCAACCATTGACGACCGATTCTATAACAACTTGAAATAACTATATCTCATAATATGCTAAGCATAAGTCTGGTTATGGATATAATCGATTCACTCTACGATGAACTCAGCCACAGGACTTTGAGCATGAGCGCGATTTTTTCAGATAACTCCCTCGCCATCGGCAAAACCCCGCTAGTCAAGATCAACCATATCGGTAACGCGACCATCTGGGCCAAGATTGAGAGCCGCAATCCGGCCAATTCGGTCAAGTGCCGGATCGGCGCCAACATGATCTGGGAAGCCGAAAAATCGGGCCAGCTCAAGCCGGGCATGACCCTGGTTGAACCCACCAGTGGCAACACCGGTATCGCGCTGTGTTTTGTCGCAGCAGCGCGCGGCTACAAAGTCGTTTTAACCATGCCTGCAACCATGAGCGTCGAACGCCGCAAAATCATGAAAGCCCTGGGTGCGGAGATCGTTCTCACCGAAGGTCCCAAAGGAATGAAAGGCGCCATCGACAAAGCCCAACAGATCGTCGACACCGACCCCGCCAAGCATTTTATGCCGCAGCAATTTGAGAACCCTGCCAACCCGCAGATTCACGAACAGACCACGGGCCCCGAAATTTGGCAGGATACCGAGGGACAGGTCGATATTCTGGTCTCAGGCGTGGGCACCGGCGGTACCATCACCGGCATCTCGCGCTATATCAAACTGCAACAGGGCAAAGCCATCACCTCGGTAGCGGTAGAGCCCGAAGCCTCTCCGATCATCAGCCAGCAGCTCAGCGGCCAGCCACTGCAGCCATCCCCCCATAAGATCCAGGGCATAGGCGCAGGTTTCATTCCCAAAAATCTCGACCTGGCGATGGTTGATCAGGTCGAACAGGTCAGCAACGAAGAGGCGATTGAGTATGCCCGTCGTTTGATGCGCGAAGAGGGCATTCTGGCCGGTATCTCCAGCGGTGCGGCGATGGCGGCAGCAGTAAGGGTCTCACAACAGCCTCAACATCAGGGCAAAAATATCGTCGTCATCCTGCCTGACTCTGGCGAGCGGTACCTGTCCACAGCACTCTTTGACGGGATGTTCAGCGATAACGAAAACGTCCAGTAAGCCTCTCTGGGCAAGCTGCCAGCGCCTGGTAAGTCGCCATCCCTGCGACTTAGCAGGCGCGCTCAAAAACCGACAGACCCGACCCTTTCATCACCGAATGCCTGACCTGTATCAACTCTTGGGTTATTATGTTCAGTTACACTTAATGATTCTCAGAATTGGGAAGCAATGCGTAACCTTGAGATTCGCCTCTATGACCTTTCCTGTAAAAATTGCCGCAATCTACGCTGTCTTTGCAGCCCTGTGGATCAACCTGTCTGATCTGCTAATCGAGGCCCTGTTTCACGACAATATCGCTCAGTTTCAGACCTATAAAGGCTGGGGCTTTGTTTTTTTCTCCAGTCTATTGATCCTTATCTTATTGAGCCGGGAACTGCAGCGCCGTAATGCGGTCCAAGCCAAGTCTGAAGCCAGCCGCATGGAGTTAGTAATGCTGTCCCAAGCCGTCAGCCAAAGTCCCGTGGCTATTATTATTACCGACACTCAGGGCACCATCGAATACGTCAACCACGCTTTCGAACGGATAACCGGATTCAGTAGCGCCGAAGTTATTGGTCAAAACCCACGCATCTTCCGTTCCGATAAGACCCCCGACAGCACCTATGCAGAACTCTGGGAAACGATCCGCAGAGGCGACCCCTGGGAAGGCGAAATGATGAACAAATGCAAAGACGGATCAGCGTATTGGGTTCAGGCTGGGATATCGCCGGTTAAAAATGACGCAGGGGAAGTGACCCATTTCGTGGCGATCGAAGAAGATATCTCGCTGCGCAAGGCACAAGAACATCAGATTAAGCACCAGGCTAACTACGACTCCCTGACCGAACTACCCAACCGTTTTCTGGCGATGGACCGAATGAGCCAGTCGATCAATTCGGCCATTCGTCACGATCAAACCGTGGTTGTGATGTTTATTGATCTGGATAACCTCAAACTGATTAACGACAGCCTCGGCCATGAGAGCGGCGATCAGATGATCGCTATGGCGGCCACCAGAATCCAGCAAGTCATTCGGCAGACCGATACCGCAGCGCGATACGGGGGCGATGAGTTTATGGTCATACTCAACGACCTGGACTCAGCGGACGATGCCAGCAGAGTTGCCGAGAAAATACTGTCTAAGCTGTCCGCGCCCTGCATGATCGACGCCAACGAGTTATCTATTACAGCCAGCATCGGCATGGCGATCTTCCCCACCGATGGCCAGGACCCCTACGAACTACTTCGCCATGCCGATGCCGCAATGTTTGGCGCCAAGGATGACGGCGGTAACCGTTACGAGTTCCATTCAGCAGCCGTCAACAGCTCTTCAGCCGAGCGAATGAAAATCGAGAAGAAGCTCCGCCTGGCGATAACAAACGAGGAGCTGGAGCTACGTTATCAGCCGATCATTGACGTTCATAGCGGCAAGATCACCGCGGCAGAAGCACTACTGCGCTGGCACAGCCCCGAACTGGGCGACACCCCTCCTGAACAGTTTATTCCGTTGGCAGAAGCCACGGGACTTATTTTGCCTATCGGCGAGTGGGTCGTTCGCACCGCCTTAAGTCAGCTCAAGCAGTGGCGCGAAGCCGGACTGACAGATATCAAACTGTCACTTAACATCTCCCCACTGCACTTTAGTAGCCCTGACCTCAGCCGCACCATCATTCAAGAATTAGAACAACTGCAACTACCAGGCGAGCTGCTAGAACTCGAAATCACCGAAGACTTACTGCTCCGGAACCAGAACGACACCCTGGAAGTATTCAACCAACTGGCTAAACGTGGGATTCGAATCGCTTTAGATGACTTTGGTAGCGGCCAGGCTTCGTTGACCCAGCTAAAGACATTCCCGTTTTGCAGCCTCAAGATCAACCGTAGCTGTATCCAAGGCATTATCGACAAGCCTCAGGACCAGGCACTGATCAAAGCGGCCCTGACCATGGCCAAAGGCCTTGGGCTAGAGACTGTAGCCAAG
This sequence comes from Motiliproteus sp., assembly GCA_036964625.1. Lineage (GTDB taxonomy): Bacteria > Pseudomonadota > Gammaproteobacteria > Pseudomonadales > Balneatricaceae > Motiliproteus. Next base: position 30,290 of record JBALTG010000032.1, on the reverse strand, counting down.
GGGATCGAGACGCAGCAACAACTCGACTTTTTAAACCAACAGGGCTTCAACTCTCTCCAGGGCCACCTGTACTCGCCGGCACTCCCGGCGCCGGACTTTGAGCAGCTTTATGCCACGCTTAATCACTGACCGTTATCGATCTTGACTATTCAAGCGCTGCGCGGCCGGAGGCTATTTATAGCCCTCGGTAGCCCTTATACTTATCCGGCACACGTTAATCATCACCACCAGGGATAGCCGTCATGATGGACATTTTGATTTTAGTACTGGTCACCGCACTTGCCGGCGCTTGCGGCTACCTGGGCGGACGCTGGTACGCTGCCTACAAACAAGCCAAGCTGCAAGCTAAACTCGAAAGCGATAGCGAGAATTTCATACGCATGCTTGAGGAACGAAACCAGGATTATGTTATTCAAAAGCAGCAGATCGACAAATCCAGACAGCAGAGCAATGAAACCCAAACCGAGCTGAATAACGCCCTGGGCCGGATTGAGCAAGAACAGGAAAAATACCAGCTGCTGCAGCAGCAACTGGACACACTCAACGAAAAACAGGACCGGATGCGCCTGCATTACACCGAGATGGAGGCGGAACGACAGCAGTTCCGGGATGCCAAACTGACTCTGGAAGCCGATATCAAACCGATCCGCCAGCAAAACCTGGAGATGAACAGCCGGAACGAGCAACTGGAGGAGAAATGCACCAGCGTTCTGGTCGAAAAAACCCGTCTGCAAACCGATCTGGTGAATAAAGAGCGCGAGCTGCAGGATCTACGCAAACGTCTGATCAAACAGGAAGACCTGAGCGAATCCACCGAACTGACGCTGGACCAGATGCGCAGCAAGCACGCAGAGATGGCTCAGCAACTGGCTTATTCTGAAGGCCAGCTGGCGGCACTCGTCAGCCTCAAGCAAACCCAGCAGCCCAGCGCAGAACTGCAGCAGAGCGAGCCACAATTCAAACCAGAATTTATCTGACTCGCTGTTATTAACCCGGCGGGTTAACAGGAGACGCAAGGATGCGTCAACATGGGTCGTAGACCAATGCGAGCCCCAGAAAATCAAGCAGTTCCACGCAACTGCGGCAGCCTTTTTTGGGGAAAGAGCAGGGGCGACGGACAGATAGGTATGGAACCTATTTGTCCACCAGGTTAATAGCACGACCCTTTCACCGTTGCCACCGAGTAGCTATGGATCTCACCACCTACCTGAACGCCATCACCGCTCTGTTTGTGATTATCGACCCGATCGGTGCGGCGTTAATTTTTCACTCGCTGATACCGCTTAGCGACACCCGCTATCGCGTGTCGATGGCCGCCAAAGCGGTGCTGATCTCCACACTGTTGCTGGTTATTTTCGGCAACTACGGCGAAACCCTGTTAAGCAAGCTGGGTATCAGCATCGACGCACTGAGGATTTCTGGCGGCTTATTACTGTTCTATACCGCCTTCAACATGATCACGCGTGACATCGAGTACAACCAGAGCACCGTACGTAAAGATATTTCGGTCTTTCCGATGTCAATTCCGATGCTCGCGGGGCCCGGCTCGCTAACCCTGTCGATACTGCTATTCTCCAACGCCCAGGTTTCCGGCGCTCGACTCTCCGTCCTCGCTGCCATCCTCAGCATCGCCCTGATCACCTTGGTCCTGATGCTGTTGGCGCAATATGTGAAAGTTATTATCGGCCGCACCGGCGATGAAATTCTGCGTCGATTCCTCGGGGTGATCCTGGCGGCACTGGCGATTCAGTTTATCGCCGACGGCTACGCCAGTATGGGGCTATAGCCTCAGTTATCCCGCCCCTGCTGGTGCTATCAACCTTGATCGCCTGCATCTAGGCGCTTTTCCAGCGCGGCACAGAAACTGTGCATAAAACGGATATCTTCACTGCTGGTGCTATCACCCCTGATCGCCTGCCTCTAGGCGCTTTTCCAGCGCGGCACAAAAACTGTGCATAAAACGGATATCTTCACTGCTGGTGCTATCACCCCTGATCGCCTGCATCTAGGCGCTTTTCCAGCGCGGCACAAAAACTGTGCATAAAACGGATATCTTCACTGTTAAGTTGCCCTAACCGCTCCTGCATCCAACGCTGCAACTTAGAGTCCGTTGCATAGCCCAACTGCTCGGTTAACTGCGCGCTGCGCTGGCGCAATACCTGCAGCTGTCCCTGTTGATTATTGCTGGGCTTAAGGTGCCGGAGGTTTGCCTGCACCTCGGTCAGAGCATAGGCAAACAGCATCACCGCTTGGCCTAGATTGAGTGACGGATAGGGGTTGGCGAGCGGAATAGCACTCAGCAGCTGACACTGTTCGAGCTCTTGATTGGAGAGCCCCCGGTCTTCACGCCCGAACAGTATCGCAACCCGGCTCAGGTTAGCGGCCTTTTGTTGCAGCATCTGCCGCAACTGCTCCGGCGCATAGATATCACGATAGCCGGCCCGATGTTTAGCGGTCGTCCCCACCACCAGATCACAATCGGCCAACGCTGCGCTCAGGTCATCAAAGTGTTCGACCTCGCCGAGGACACCCTCCGAGCCATGGGCAACCCAGCCTGCGGCTGGTTGCAGGTGCGCCTGGCTATTCACCACCCGCAATTGATCAAAACCCATGGTGTTGAGCGCCCGCGCGGCCGCACCCACATTTTCAGGAAGCTGCGGTTCAAACAAGACAAAGATCAATTTCATGGGCACTAAAACCTTTTCATTATGCTCGCCGGTGAGCGACTGCGTTCTTTGCCGATCAGGACAAACGTTAGCCGGCGGGTATTGGATTACGAACCCATCCTTGCACAGGACTGCCTGATGCCGATCAGACACACCGTCAGTGCCGCGGCAAGATGATAACCAACTGCAGCGCGAAGCGTTATCCTTAAAAAACAAAAGCCTTAATTTCCCGCTACAACCGTATTGAGCGCCTGATATAGGCCGACGCAGCCCCGTCAGTGTGAACGTAACGGCCGGCATTATTGATCGACAAGGCATAACCCATCGACACAGGTACTTGGAAAATACCGCCACTGCCTTCATTATGCGCACATCGACAGACCCTTTGATTTGAGTCCTACCTATGAACACCCAGTCCCTGCAACAACGCTTCATGATAATCAGAAGCAACAAGGTTTTCGAACTCTTCGTGGTGGCGGTGATTATCAGCTCAGCGCTGTTGGTCGGGGTGAAAACCTACGACCTGCACCCACTGGCCCAGACGGCAGCAATCTGGCTGGATCGCTTGATCACGTTAATTTTTTTAGCCGAGATCAGCATCCGTTTTATTGGCGAAGAACACAAACGTGACTTCTTTAAAAACCCGTGGAACCTCTTCGATACGCTGATCGTGACAATCAGCCTGATCCCCATCGATAATACCGATATGGCGCTGGTGGCCCGACTGGTGCGGGTGTTCCGGGTGCTGCGAATGGTATCGATCATCCCTGAGTTGCGGATGTTGCTGAACTCGCTGGTTAAGGCGCTGCCGCAGCTGGGTTATGTGCTGCTACTGATGTTTATCATTTTTTACATCTATGCCGCGATGGGCAGCACCCTGTTTGAAAAGATCAACCCGGAGCTTTGGGGCGATGTCACCATCTCCTTGCTGACCCTGTTTCGGGTGATGACCTTCGAGGACTGGACCGATGTGATGTACGAGACCATGAGAGTCTATCCGCTCAGCTGGACCTATTACATCAGTTTTATCTTTTTTACCGCCTTTGCGTTCCTCAATATGGTGATCGGGATTGTCGTCAACGTGATGAACGATGAGCACAACAAGCTACTCAAGCAAAAAGCATTGGATGCGCATGAGCCGACTATCGAGGATATTTATCACAAGCTGGAAGCGATGGAAGCGCTGCTACAGCAAAGCACCGCGAGAAATCGGCGCGAACAACGTGACAAGGTACTGGAGGTAGACTGAAGCTAGCCTAGGAGCCTGTCGGGCTTGGCCGATCGTAGCGACGGCCTTTTGATTTAGGCCAAAGTCGATTTGAGGCAGATTTTCCGATCATCCGAGGCGATAAATCGACAGGAAAGTCGATTTACACAGCGATTGCTGCCCGCAGGGCAAGCTGCAGGGACGCAGCTTGTGTTTGGGTCATTAGGTCTTGCCTTTTGCCCCTCGAACTTTAGAAGCCTGAATGTCGGCTATGAGGCCACTATTGCCGTACGTCTATGATCAGGCGAGCGTCCGCTATCTGGAGCGTTAGAGGTTCATCAGTAGTTCATTCCGGCTAGGGGTCAGCGGCAGCAACGTGTCGTTAAGAGACGCTTAGCCATACGCGCACGCTCAACTAAACGAAGAAGAATACAGTACTTACTGTCAAACAAATCAAAGAAAGCCCAATTATTACAAAGGGGTAGGCTCCACAAGAAATCGCGATTTTGCCAAGAATTGGAACTACCATGATACAGGTTACTAATGCAATAAAAGGCCACTTCCAATTTAGCCAGAAGAAGCCTCCAATGATCATTATTACGACAGCAATCGTAGAAATAGTGGACAGCAGGCTAGCTGGTTCAGGCAACTAATAAACAGCGCGATTAAGGGATGAGCGATAGCTTGTAGCAGCGGAGCTCATGCAGAAGCTTACCGCGACCAAGTAAGTCATTTCCTCGATAGACATTTCTCCACTCCCGTGTGATCGAATGCTTCTTGTAGTGTAGTTCCACGGAGTTTTTCCGTGGCTGTTTAGATGCCGCTGTTTGCGGGCCTGTTTTCTGGTTTTTTGAGTGGCTCCAATCCCCGGCGCTCACGGCTCTCGTTTTCTCTGTAGAACTGTTTACGCTCCCAGGCTGCCATGTAGTTCCAACCCGTCCCTTTTCTTCTTGAGCTTTTAAAGTCAGGCATGGTCAATTTTTCCGCACATGGTTTCAGTTTGTTAGATGATGGTGTCGTAATCAGTTACGGCACCATCAGTGTACATTTCCCTCTATTGCCTAATTTTTTCTTACTTTTTTCTAATGTTGGTCTAATCTTTACGTACCGTATCTGGTACATTTCTCCACAATGAATCCAACATCAAAAATCATCAGCGCCGTCTTTTTCAAGACCGACAGTGGCACGGAGCCCGTCAGAGACTGGCTGCTGTCGCTGGACAAGGACGACCGCAAAAAGATTGGTGAGGATATAAAGCTGGTTGAGTTCCGCTGGCCGTTGGGCATGCCCACGGTCAGGAAAATGGAAACCGATTTGTGGGAGATTCGCACCTCCCTGGACAAGCGCATCGTCCGAGTACTCTTCACCGTTAATGGGGCTCAAATGGTGTTGCTGCACGGTTTTATAAAGAAGGATCAGCAAACCCCAAAGGCTGATCTGGATCTGGCAAAAACACGCAAACGCGACTGGGAAAGAGGCTAAAGCTATGGATACCAACAAACACGCAGGCAGCAGCTTTGACGACTTCCTCGAAGAGGACTGTGTATTAGAAGAGGTAAGCGCACGGGCACATAAACGCCTACTCGCTCTGCAGTTCCAAGACATCATGGCCGTTGAAAGGCTCAGCAAAACAGCGGTTGCAGCAAAAATGCACACCAGCCGCTCACAGCTGAATCGACTGCTTGACCCCAACAACACCAGCGTCACGCTGGAGTCACTAGAGCAGCTGGCTCATGCGGTAGGACGTAAACTCAAAGTTGAATTTTCCGCATAACCCGCCACTCCCCTGACACGAGGAGTGCCTGCGCGGCAAGGGTTTACCTGATTACCCACAAAGCTCAGCCATGATGCAGCCGGTCTATTCTCGCGAGCCCGTATGCCCATGGGTTGGCGCTGTGATGGCTGAAGATCATGGGTAATCAGGTGATTCTTTATTACTCGACCACAGTTAAGAGGAGACGCAGGGATGCGTCTAAATGGGTCTAACACCAATTCTAGCCATGAAAATCAATTAGTTAGACGAAACTTAGGCAGGTTTCAGGGGCGATGGACAAATAGCTATGGAAGCTATTTGTCCAGCAGGTTAATAGCGCGCTTTGGCCCGGTACGGGACAGAACCAAAGCGCGAACCCTTAGATCAGGCGAACTGGTAGAACGCAGCGCCTGCTACATAGCCCATCAGGGCCAGCGGAGTCATCACCTTCATGTACCAGAAGAAGTTGATTCGCTCCATGCCCATCGCCGCAACACCCGCGGCCGATCCGATGATCAGGCAGCTACCGCCGGTACCGGCCGCATAGGCCAGGAATTCCCACATCTGGTGGTCGGTAGGATAGACAGACATGTCGTACATCCCCATCGCTGCAGCAACCAGGGGTACGTTATCGACCACGGCCGATAGCAGACCGATCAGGAAGATGATCAGATCGATGTTACCGACGGTCGCATCCAGTCCCGCTGCCAAGGACGCCAGCAGCCCCGTGGCTTGCAAGGCCGCAACGGCCAGCAGGATACCAAGAAAGAACAGCACGCTGGCCGAGTCGATCTTCTTCAGGATTGTGACGATATGCAGTCCCGCATCGATCACCTCGTCGCGCTGATGCTTGTGCATCACCTCACTGACGACCCAGAGTACCGACAGGCTCAGCAGCATACCCATAAAGGGCGGCAGATGGGTCACGGTCTTGAAGATCGGTACGAACAGCAAGCCGGCCATGCCCACGCCGAAGATCAGGTTGCGCTGGGCGATGCTGACCACGAAGCTGTTTTCGTCTTCAACAATTTTCGGGGTAGTGATGTGCTGGCCACGCAGGGTGAAGGAGAGGAAGGTCAAGGGCACCAGGATGCACAGCAGGCTGGGAACGATCAGGCTGTGAATGATATTGGTCGTCGTGATCTGCCCCCCGATCCAGAGCATGGTGGTGGTGACGTCACCGATCGGTGACCAGGCGCCACCGGCGTTGGCCGAGATAACGATGATACCGGCGAAGAACAGGCGGTCCTTCTGGTCGGCGATCAACTTGCGGATCAGCGAGATCATGACGATGGTGGTGGTCAGGTTATCCAGTGCCGCCGACATAAAGAAAGCGATCAGACCGATGGTCCAGAGCAGCTTCACCGTGTTGGTGGAGTTAATCCGGTCGGTGATGATGGCAAAGCCGCCGTAGGCATCGACCAGCTCGACGATGGTCATAGCACCCAGCAGGAAAAACAGGATGCTGGAGATCTCACCCAGAAACTCCAGCAACTGATGATGCCCGACCCAGGCGACAGCCACCTCAGCAGCCGTTTTACCGGCATGTTCTTCGGTAAACCAGCTCGGCAGGGTCGACAGGTCTACCAAGGAGCCGGACGCCAGTATATAGACGGTCCAGCAGAGCACCCCGGTCATGAGGGCAGAGGCGGTTTTATCGACGTGAATACTGTGTTCGGTGACGATGGCGATATAGCCAAGCACGAACACCAAGCAGATCGCTATGAGTGCTAATGACATTGAATAACCCTTTAAGTTTGAACGGTTTGAATGACCATCACGATCCGCGTGACAGCCAGATTAACTCTGGGAACCTGTGATTAAGTCCAATTGCGTTTCTGCAAGGCCTGAAGTGTGCGGAATCTAGGCGCAGGCTGCGGCTAATGGCCGTAGTCCTTAGTAAAGCCTGTAACGACGAGTCCGTGCAGTTCAGGCCTTGCCCTACGGGGCAGCCTGGCTGCCAGAAACACTAGGGGACTTGATCACAGGTTCCTCAACCGAACAACAGAAGAGGGGGGCCTCTGATGAGGCGCAGACTGAATACGTAGCGCGGACGCGCAGAGTCTTTTCCGGAGAGTTGACGCTCGTCAGGTCGGGAGAAATAGGCCGCGATCGTACCGCTGAGCAGGTCTGAAGATGAATCAAGGTCATTTTCAACGCCGTTTGAGCGTTGTTCAACATCTACAGTGATCACTGCGAAGCTGATAAAAGAGGCGTGACTCTGTAATAGCCAGCAGCTGGTTAGCAGCGCTAGCAACAGGTACACAGATGCCAGGCTTAGGCGATGGCCTTGGAAAGCACTATGGTTAACTGACACAGTCATCAAGGTTCTCTGTACACGCCGTCAACAATTGGAGATAGCGTTCGGCGGCTCTGGGCAGCCGTTGTTTACGCAGCCATCATAACTTTCCCATTATGAACCGCACAATGCGACTCTGGGCGTAGAAGCCGCCGCGGAGGCGGACCGCTCTGTGCGGCACCAGAGCAGCAGAGCGCCAGAGAATAAAAACAATCACCCGCTACTCGATCTGGTCCAGTCCCTGACAGGCCATCTCCACCGCTTTGAACACGGCGCGGCCCTTGTTCAGGGTCTCCTGCCACTCCAGCTCGGGTAGCGAATCCGCCACCACGCCGGCACCGGCCTGGATATGCAGTTGCTTATCTTTAATCACCGCGGTACGGATCGCGATCGCGGTATCCATATTACCGCTCCAGGACAGATACCCGACCGCGCCGCCGTAGACGCCACGCTTAGTCGGCTCGAGCGAATCGATAATCTCCATCGCCCGGATCTTCGGCGCGCCGCTCAGTGTGCCCGCTGGAAAGGTGGCGCGCAGCACATCGATGGCGCTCATCCCCGGCTTTAGTTTACCGGTGACGTTGGAGACGATATGCATCACATGCGAATAGCGCTCAATCACCATCTTGTCGGTCAGTTCGACCGAGCCGATCTCGGCCACCCGGCCGACATCGTTACGCCCCAGATCGATCAGCATCAGATGCTCGGCGATCTCCTTGGGATCGTCCAGCAACTCCCGCTCCAGCGCCAGATCCTGCTCCTCGGTAATACCGCGCTTACGAGTACCGGCGATCGGCCGCACCGTCACTTCACCGTCTTCGAGCCGGGCCAGAATTTCGGGCGAGGAACCGACCACATCGAAGTCGCCCAGGTTAAGTAAAAACATATACGGGGAGGGATTCAGGCTGCGCAGCGCTCGGTACAGGTCCAGCGGCCGCGCTTCGAACGGAATCGACATCCGCTGCGCGATCACGGTCTGCATCACATCCCCGGCAAGGATGTACTCCTTGATCCGCGCCACCGCCGCCTTAAAATCGGCCTCGGCAAAACCAGGCTTGAAATCCGACTCCAACACCTGCCGGCGTTGTGCGGGAACCGCCTCGTTCGAAATCGCATCGCGGAGTTTGGCGATATGCTGATCCAGCTTAATCTGCGCTTGCTCGAAGGCGTTATCAACCCCGGGGTCGGCGTGGCTGACCAGCATCAAACGCCCACTCAGGTTATCAAACACCACCACCTCGTCGGACACCATCAGCAGGATGTCGGGGGTGTTCAGATCATCCTTGGGCACGTTTTTCAGCCGGGGCTCGATATAGCGCACCGTGTCGTAGCCAAAATAGCCCACCAGACCGCCGTTAAAGCGCGGCAAGCCCTTGAGTTCAGGCACCTTGAAACGAGCTTGAAACTGCTCCACAAATGCTAGCGGGTCAGCCTGCTCCGATTGCTCTACGACCTCGCCATCGGTTTCGATACGAACCTGTCGGCCAAACACTTTGAGTACCGTCCGGCAAGGCAGCCCGATGATCGAATACCGCCCCCACTTCTCCCCGCCCTGAACTGACTCAAGCAGATAACTGTAGGGGCCGTGCGCCAGTTTCAGGTAGGTACTGAGCGGGGTGTCCAGGTCGGCCAGGACTTCGCGCATCACCGGAATACGGTTGTAGCCCTGCTGGGCCAGTTCAGAAAAACGTTCGGGTGTCATGATTATTCCAACAACTAAAGGTAACGTCAGCGAGTGCCAGTGACGCGTTTAAACAGCACTCAGAGTTGAGCTATTAACCTGGCGGACAAATAGGTCCATTCCTATTTTGTCCATCGCCCCTGAAAACCTGGCGCAGTTGCGTGGAACTGCTTGATTTTCAGGGGCTCGCATTGGTCTTCGACCAATGTTGACGCATCCTTGCGTCTCGTATTAACCCGCCGGGTTAATAAATCAGACCTACAGTCGCCATCGCCATCGCCATCGCCCGCGGGGGTCACTGCGGAGCAACGGCTGGGCACCTTGAACGCTGCAAAAATTCAATCTAAACACCTGATATAGGAAGTTAAAGGAGAGATTCAAAATTACAGCAGCTGGGTCAGACAATCAACCAGCCAATCGGGTTCGCTGGCCGCCACCGGCAGCGGATGACTGTAGCCGTAGCTGACACAGGCCACCTTGACCCCGGCAGCACGTGCCGCCTTCACATCGGTCGCCGAATCGCCCACCATCAGAGTACGGGCCGGCGAGCTGGAAAAATGCTCGATACAGTGCTGTAACGGTAACGGATGGGGTTTCTTCTGCACCAGGGTATCGCCCCCCAGCACCCGCCCGAAGTACGCCTCCAACCCCATCGCTGCGAGCAATGAGCCCAGAAACCGCTGCGGTTTATTGGTCACCAAACCCAGCTGGATACCGCGCTCGCTGAGCTGATCCAGACAGGGACGAACACCGGGATATAGCTGCGTATGCTGATCGGCACACTCCGCATAGGCCTGCATGAACAGTTCCAGCGCCTGCTGCTGCAACGCCTGATCCAGTCCAGGGACGACCTCGTGACTGTCGCTCAAGGCCCGACTCACCAGCATCGCGGCGCCGTTGCCGACCCAGCGGCGAACCTTGGTCTCGCCAGCACCGGCCCGCCCCAGCTGCAGCAGCATCCGATCCACCGCCAGGGTCAGACTCGGGACGCTATCGATCAGGGTGCCATCGAGATCGAACAGCACCAGCTCGATCCCCTCCAAGGGCCGGGACAGCATAAGATTCATTAGACGCTGGCCAATTGGGCACGCATAGCGGCAATCGTAGCCGCGTAGTCATCGGTATTAAAAATCGCCGAACCCGCCACAAACATATCCGCACCGGCTGCGGCGATCTCGGCGATATTGCCGACCCCCACCCCGCCGTCGACCTCCAGACGGATATCACGCCCGCTGGCCTGAATCAACGCGCGCGCCTGTTTCAGCTTGGTCAGTGTTGACGGGATAAATGACTGGCCGCCATAACCGGGGTTAACCGACATCAGCAGGATGATATCGACCCGGTCCATCACATGCTCGAGACAGTGCAGCGGGGTCGCCGGGTTGAACACCAGCCCCGCCTTGCAACCTCCCTCGCGGATCAACTGCAGGCTGCGGTCGATATGCTCGCTGGCCTCGGGATGAAAGGTGATGTAGCTAGCACCCGCCTCGATAAAATCCCCAATCATCCGATCCACCGGCTTAACCATCAGATGGACATCGATCGGTGCCTTGATGCCGTGCTTGCGCAGCGCCTTGCACACCATCGGACCGATGGTCAGATTAGGCACATAATGGTTATCCATCACGTCAAAATGGACTACATCGGCACCCGCCGCGAGCACGTTGTCGACCTCCTCCCCCAATCGGGCAAAATCAGCAGACAGAATCGAAGGCGCAATCAGAAAATCGGTCATAGTCAGTCTCAGCAACGCGGGCCTTGGCACAGGCGATAAGGCAAGGGCGATAAAAGCGCATATCTTAACCGAATCAGTCAAAATTTCAGCCAAAATCGAGCCTATCTAGCCACAATCTAATTAAAATCTATTCACAACCTAACCAGCAAAAGGGCCATTAGGCTCACCCACCAATGCTGGGTATAATCGCAGGATGAATTCACAGTCTCTCTGCCCCACCACTAAGTCGCTGATAGGCAAACTAAAGCCTTGCGCGCTCATACTGGCGCTCGGATTACTGCTGACAGGCCCCCTATCGGGCGCAGAATCTGACCCGGCCAGCGCCACTCAGGCCGACAGTGGCAGCGATCCGCGGATCTTACCCGACCTGGAACAGGAGCGGCTCCAGGCACTGGCCAACAGCCAGCTGCCCGACACGCAAACGCTGTGGCTGGAAACGCCGCATGAATCATTTCTGGGGTTATTCAAGCCAGCCAACAGCCCTTCGGCCAAGGGCGCGGTACTGTTGCTCCACCACGATCGCACCAGCGCCGACTGGCCCGGAAGCATCACCACGCTACGCCAGGGATTACCTGATCAGGGCTGGCATACATTGTCGATCGCCCTCCCCGACGCCCCCGAATATATCCCGCCGCGGACCGAGGATGTGGTTCTGGCCGAGCTGGGCAACAGCGCCAGCGGTGCGTCACCCGGCACCCCTCAAACCGCCCCTGCGACGGCTGCAGAAGCGGAGGATAAGCTGCAAGCCCATTTTGACCAGATCAGCGCGCGGATCGAGTCAGGGCTGCGTTATCTGGACCAGCAGCAACCGCCAAGGGTGTTGATCCTGGGCGAAGGCAGCGGCGCTTACTGGGCGCTACGCTACAGTGTCGGGCCCGGCCAAGACCGCCCGCTGCTTCCGATCCTGATCGATACCGTTGCCCCGACCACAGCGACCACACCGACACTGATCGAACTGATTGCGCAGCTGCAGCGCCCCACCCTGGACCTGTACCATGGCAACGGCCTGGGCCAGAACCCCATCGAGGTACTGGCGCTGCAGCGTCGCAATGCAGCCAAACGTCAGGGCAAGGGCCTCCTGCTCAGCAGCCGCATGTCTTCCAGGGCCGGTGACTGGCGCCAGCCTGACAAACGCCTGCTCGGGGTGATGAGAGGCATGCTGCAACGACTCCTAGCCGCCACTCCCAGAGGCAGGCTCGAAGCTAAATCCAACACACAACAAATACCGGGCATGTACTGAGACCGCGTTACCGCAGAGAAGTCCGGACCTCGTGATGCACAACACCCTGGCCCGGTACTGTGGGAGCCTGCCTGCAGGCGATTGGGATACCGAAGGTCAAACAACTTACCCGAGGTGAAAAATCAGTCCGCCCTAGACAGCTTGACCCGCTCGTAGGCCGCTTGGATCTCCTGGGTTTTTTCCTTTGCTAACTGTTGCATCTCGGGTGGCAAGCCGCGCGCGATCAGCTTATCGGGGTGATGCTGACTCATCAGCCGGCGGTAGGCTTTCTTCAGCTCGGCGTCATCGACCTCCGGCAACACCCCAAGCACCGCGTAAGCCTGCTCCAACAGCCGCGGATTATTAGGATTACCCGCCTGATGCGCCTGGTAGGTCTGATCGGCAAACCCCTGCTCGGCCTGGCAGCGTCGCAAAATAATCTCCAGATCGGGGTAGCTGATCGCCAGTAGCGAGCACAGCTGCTGAATCACCTGCAGCTCTTGCTGGCTCACCGAGCCATCGGCAAAGGCGGCCTGCAGCTGAATCTCAACAAACATCTGTTTAAGGCTTCTGCGGCGTCGAATCAGCCGTGCCAGCGCCTGTACCTGCGGGGTGATATCAAAGTCGAGCTGTTTTCCCTGGGAGAACAGCGCCATCGCCTGCAGCCGTTTATCCTCGGGCAGATTCATCCGCGCCATCACATCTCGGGCATACTGAATCTCGGACGCGGAGACCCGGCCATCGGCCTTGGCAATCTTGCCCATAACCACAAAGGTCGCTTCAAAAAAAGCCTGTTGCGGACTCAGCACCCCCAGCTTCACCCCGATCAGCATCTGCTGCAGGCTGTAGCCAATAAAAGCGCCAAACAGCAATCCAAATAGGCCGCCCGTGTAGACACCCAGCAAACCGCCAATCACCAATCCGGTGCGATTTTTGTAGATTCGTTCACCCAGCTGCTGGGAAGTCATTGTAAAGTCTCCGAATTAGCCGTAAGCACTGTCAGCCGCTGTTCCAGATCAGCCAGCCGCTGCGGCGTTCCTGCATCCACCCAGCCGCCGCGGTAGTGCTCGCCGCTGACCTGCTGCCGGGCCATCGCCTGACGCAGCAACGGCGCCAAGGCTTGGGCACCGGGTATGCAATCGGCAAACAGGCTCGGGCGCAACAGGCTGATGCCTGAAAATGTCAGTTTAGCGGCACTATCAGCAACAACCCGCCCCTGTTCGAGCCCAAAGTCGCCCTGCCGGTGATGCGCGGGGTTATCAACCAGCAGCAGATGGGCCTGACCCGCCAGCGTGTGCGGCAACCGTTGCAGCGGGTAATCACACCAGATATCGCCATTGAGCAGCAGGAACGGTCGGTCATCGGCGTCCGCAAGCCGCGGTAACGCCTGTAACACCCCCCCGGCGGTTTCCAGCGGCGAACGCTCACGCGAATACTCAATCGCCACCCCCCAGCGACGGCCATCGCCTAAGGCGGCTTCGATCTGGGCGCCGAGATGACTGACGTTAATCACCAGCTCATCGATACCGGCGCTCGCCAACCGCTCGATGCTATGCACAATCAAAGGCTTTCCCGCCACCGGCAGCAACGGTTTCGGACAGTGATCGGTCAACGGCCGCATCCGCGTGCCTAAACCTGCCGCCAAAATCATCGCTTTCATAGCGCATCGGTCGCGCACTGCGGCTCTGATAGGGACGCGTCCAACAGGGTCATATCGAACCCACCGTTCACCGCCATGGCGGGGACAACCCGCTGGGTCAGCCAGCTGCCAAACTCTGCGTACACCGGGAGATGCCGGGCCGCTTGGCGCAGATAGCTCAGGGTGCGCGGAATATCCTGCAGATAGCCAGGTTTGCCATCACGAATATTCAGCCGGGCAAAGATACCAACCGCCTTCAGGTGGCGCTGCATCCCCATGCGGTCAAACCAGCCCAGAAACCGCTCCGGCGACACCGCTTCCATCAGCCCGGACTGCTGAGCCAGCACCGCATAGTCCAGCGCCCAGAGCTCTACCTGAGACTCGGGCCAGGCGATATAGCAATCCCGCAGCAGCGACACCAGATCGTAGGTGATCGGCCCTATCACCGCGTCCTGAAAATCGATCACTCCCGGTGCTGAGCCATCAATCAGCATCAGATTGCGGCTGTGATAGTCACGATGCACACAGACCTGGGGCTGGGCCAGCGCTGAAACAATCAGACTTTCAAACAGCGTATCCAGCAACTTTTGCTCATACTGGGTGAGGACCAAGTTCAATTGCTGGCCTAGAAACCAGTCCCGAAACAGCTCCATCTCACGCTGCAACAAGGTCCGGTCGTAAGCCGGCAGCGGATCACCGAGCACCGTACGGCACTGCTGGATATGGGTCAGGGTTTGCAGCGCCTGCGCATACAGTAGCTCGGCGCTGTCTGCATCAAGGCGATCCAGATACAGCACATCACCAAGATCTGACAGCAGCATAAAGCCCTGAGTCAGATCGGCCAGATGCACCTTGGGGACGTGAATATCCAAAGCCTCCCAGGTACGGGCAATATTGACAAAGGCGTGGCTGTCCTCTTTCTCCGGCGGGGCATCAACTGCAATCCAGCTGAGGTTATGGCTATGCACCCGAAAATAGCGTCTGAAACTGGCATCCCCGGAAACGGTTTCCAGGCGCCAGTCAGGATCCAGATCGATCCCGAGTTGCTCAAAGGCCGTCACAATCCAGTTGTGCAGCAGCTGTCTGCGTTGATCCACGAACATATTATCCCAGTTAAATGATTTCCAGGTTCTGAGCGGATGCTTTATCATGCGCTCCAGTTAAGAAATGACAGCCGTTATTCTGGATGCCCTCCTCCACTGCGCGCATCTTACAAGAAATCTAATACCTTCGGACAGGGGCTTGAAGTCCCCGCCGCTCAGTACTGAAGGAGCCAATACACCCGCTATGCCCGTTATCCTGCCCCCCCATCTACGCGGGCTGCTGTTAAGCGCACTCCTCTGGGTGCCTGCCACGGCCGCTTGGGCGGACCCGACCCGCGCGCCTCAAGAGCCCGAAACGGCCCCAATCGCAGCGCCTCAGCAGGCCGATGCAATGCGCGACTGCAGTGCTGACGCGCGCGATGATGCTACTGTTACTGCGACAGCTACTGAAAACAGGGATTGCCCCGAAGCGACCGACTCCCTGCAGCAAAGAATAGCAACAACGGTCAGCATCGCCTCTAATTTAACCGACAAACAGTACCGCCAGGCTTACCCAAACGGCTACGCCCAGCAGCAAACTGTGGCAGAACGACAGCGCCAAGCACAACAAGCGTGGCGGTTACGCTCGCGCCAAGCCTCGCATCCCGAGGGGATCGGTCAACCCGAAACGCTGTTTACCGAGGCCCCCTTTGCCTTTTTGGACTGGTACCCCAACCCCACCGGTATCTCGCCCCTGTCACACTGCGGCGGCAGCTATATCCAGCCCAGCTTTGACTTTACGGATGCGGCACTGCAGGCGAATGAACAACCGGTTCATATCAGTGCGGACTATAGCCGCACCCTCAACAATGAGCGCACCGAGCTCACGGGGAATGTTTATCTACGCAAAGGCAACCGGCAGGTGCGCAGTCAACAGGCTCGAGTCGATCATCGCAGCGAAACGGCCGAGCTCAAGGGTCTGGTACAGTTCCGCGATCTTGACCTACTGCTGCTGGGTGAGCGTGCCGAAGTCAATATGGCCAGCAACGAGGCGGTGATCGAGCAGGCCCAGTTTTTATTCCATAGCGCGCACCTGCGCGGGTCGGCGGAAAAGATCAATCGCCTTAACGAACAAGAGATCGTGATCACTCAGGGCGAGTACACCCGCTGCCCCCCCGGCGACCAGTCCTGGAGCATCAGGGGCAGCGAGATCCTATTGAATCAGGACAGCGGCCTGGGCGAGATCACCCATGCCACCCTCAGACTCAATGATATCCCGGTACTCTATGCACCCTATCTCTCCTTTCCGATCGATGGACGGCGTATTTCGGGACTGCTGGTCCCTAAGTTCTCACTCACTACCGACAACGGCTTTGATTTTGCTCAGCCCTATTATTTCAATCTGGCGCCCAACTACGATGATACGCTGACCCTGCGCCATATCGGCGAACGCGGCGAGATGGTGGAGAATGAGTTCCGTTATCGCGGCAGCCGGGGACAGTTCGAGCTAGGCATGGCCTATCTTCCCGACGACGACCTGCGCAACGGCGAGGACCGCTGGATTTTAGGTTTTAACCACAGCGGCAGCCCCTCCACCAACTGGACCACCCGCGTCGATTACACCTCCGCCAGTGACGGCAATTATTTTGAAGACCTGGGGACCGATCTCAACCTTAGCGAGCAGTCACACCTGGATCAACAGGCCTCGGTTAACTACCGTTCTCGTCACTTCAATTTTGACGCGCTGGTGCACGACTACCAAACCATCGATGACGCCGACAGCCCCTATCGCAAGCTCCCAGCGCTCAAACTCAGTGGCAACCCGGCTCTGGATAGCGACTGGATACTGCTGGATTATCTGGCTAGCTACAGCAATTTTGACCGCAACCCCAGCAACTTTGTCGGCAACGCCCAAACCACCGGTAGCCGCTTCCACCTGGAAACAACGCTGAAGCTTCGGCTTGAGCGTCCCTGGGGCTACATCCGTCCAGGCCTCAGACTGACTCACACCCAGTACAAGTTGCAGAATACTCCGGCAGTCGACGACACGCCCTCCAGAACCCTGCCGTTGTTGAGTTTTGATACCGGTTTATTGTTCGACCGCTATTTTGACTACGCGGGTGAAGCTTACACGCAAACGCTGGAACCGCGACTGTACTTCCTCGACGTACCGTTCCAAAACCAGGCTGAGCTGCCTGAGTTTGACTCCAGCGAACTGACCTTCGGCTTTAACCAGCTGTTCCGGGACAACCGTTTCAGTGGCCTGGACCGCATCGGTGACACACGTCAGACGACAGCCGGATTGACCACCCGGTTACTCGACAGTAGAGGTTATGAGCGCGGCAATGCCAGCATCGGCCAGATCTACTACGATGTGGATCGCAAGGTTCGTCTCTCGACGACCGACCCGGTCATCACCGAAAGCAACTCGAACATCGTCGCGGAAGGGTTGTGGAACATCACCGATCAACTGCGCATCTCCGCCGACGCCGAATGGGATCGCAACGCCAGCACCAACCTAGTCCGCAACTTCAAAGTGGCCTACCGCTCCGATATCGACCACCTGCTTAGCTTCGGCTACCGGTTCACCAAGGATGAACTGGAGCAGACCGACCTGACGATGATCTGGCCGCTATCGACCCAGTGGAGTATGCTCGGGCGCTGGCAGCAGGATATCCTGGGCAATGAAGCGCAGGACCTGATCACTGGCCTGGAATACGAGAACTGCTGCTGGCAGGTCCGCAGCGTTTATCGCCAATGGATCACCGATGATCTGACCTCACGCAAAAAAGAGGGCCTTTTCCTGCAATTTGTACTCAAAGGACTGGGGGGCATCGGCACCCGCGCGGCGGGCGATAACGGCCCCCTGGCTAAGAATTTTCTGAAAGAGATAAGCGGTTTTGAAGAGCACCGAGACAATGACCAACCCCATTAAGCGATCACGCCTTGCGGTTCTGCCACTGCTGCTAACCCTGCTCACAACCACGCAGCCGACTCAGGCCGCGGAGCAGTTTCTTGACCGGGTGGTGGCTATCGTCGACAACGACATCATCGTCCAGACCGAGCTGACCCGGCGCAGCGCCAGCATTCGCCAGCAGCTGCTCGAGCGCGGCACTCAGCTGCCCGACCCGGCGACCTTTGCTCAGCAGGTACTGGACAAATTGATTATCGATCGAATCCAGCAGCACCTGGCAAGCGCCAGTGGCATCGAGGTATCCGACGACGAACTCAACAGCACCCTCGATCGAATCGCCAAGAGCAACGCACTCTCGCTCACCGAGTTCAAACAGCAACTCGAAGCAGAGGGCCAGAACTATCTTGAGGTGCGCGAACAGATCCGCAGCGAAATCCAGATCACCCGGGTCCAGGAACGCCGGGTTAATCCGCGTATCCATATCTCCGAGCTGGAGATCAACAACCTGCTGGTCTCAGAGCAGGGGCGAAAAGATGCAGAACCTCAGTTGCGTATCAGTCATATCATGATCCCCCTGGCGGATAACGCCAACACCGAGCAGGCCGCCGCAACCCGGCTGCTCGCTGAACAGCTACACCAACAGTTACTCGACGGAGCCGATTTTGCGGCGACCGCGCTGGCAGTGTCGAAAGGACAGGATGCACTCAAAGGCGGCGACATCGGCTGGCGTAAACCCTCAGAACTTCCTGAGGCCGCCGGAAAAGCCGTTGCCAAGCTGGCAGCGGGTGAGCTCACTGAGCCGTTTCGAGTCGGCGGCGGCTTCCACATTCTCAAAGTCATGGAGCGTCGTGGAGGACAGCAGCAGCTTATCGAGCAGACTCAGGTGCGGCATATCCTGATCAGCCCCAACGAGATTCGCTCGCAGGCAGAGGCCGAAATCCTCAGCCGCGAGCTGTTCCGCCGCCTCAGTGCCGGTGAAGAGTTCGCCCAGCTCGCCAAGCAATACAGCGATGATCCAGGCAGCGGCAGTAATGGTGGCGATCTGGGCTGGACCATGGACGGACAGATGGTTCCCGAGTTCGAACAGACCGTTCACGCGACTGCAACCGGAGACATCAGCGCGCCGTTTCAGTCCCAGTTTGGCTGGCACCTGCTGCAGGTCACGGATCGCCGCAAGCAAGACTTCGGCGAGCAAATTTTACGCAATCAGGCCAAAGAGACCATCCGCAAGCGCAAGTTCACCGAAAACCTGTCCAGCTGGTTACGTGAGATCCGTGCCGAAGCCTATATCGAGATCAAGCTATAACCCAGCCAATAGCACAAATACAGACGGGCCGAATGCCACGCGGCATCTCGGCCAGCCTGTTCTCGCATGGAATGTTCGCTCATAGAGCGTTCGCTCGTCATCAGCCACCCGGATCCGTTACACTCTAGCCATGACCCAAACAC
>JBALTG010000032.1:10496-10608 GCA_036964625.1 Motiliproteus sp. | reverse complement strand
CCTGACCCAACAGCTTACTCTGCGTCCTGCCGCGCCAATATCGGCACCTGCACCAAAAGGCCTCAGCCATGAGTTACTATCGTTTAGCGCTGACCCCGGGAGAGCCCGCCTG
>JBALTG010000032.1:5423-10396 GCA_036964625.1 Motiliproteus sp. | reverse complement strand
CACCTGCACCCACACCTGCACCAAAAGGCCTCAACCATGAGTTGCTATCGTTTAGCGCTGACCCCGGGAGAGCCCGCCTGCACCTGCACCTGCACCTGCACCTGCACCCACACCTGCACCAAAAGGCCTCAACCATGAGTTGCTATCGTTTAGCGCTGACCCCGGGAGAGCCCGCTGGCATCGGCCCAGACCTGTGCGTTCAGCTGGCCCAACAAGCCCACGCGCATGAACTGGTGGTCATCGCCGCGTCGGAACTGCTGCAACAGCGCGCCCGGCAGCTTGGACTGAGCCTGCGTCTGCGCCCGTTTGACCCCGCGCAACCGCCGCAGCCAACCCAGGCGGGCGAGCTGAGCATCCTGGAGACGGCGCTAGCGGCGCCTGTCTGCGCGGGTACGCTGAACCCCGCCAACGCCCCTTACGTGCTTGAGACGCTATCGCGGGCAACCCAGGGCTGCTTAGACGGCGTGTTCGACGCCCTGGTGACCGCCCCGATCCATAAAGGCGTGATCAACGACGCGGGCATCCCCTTCAGTGGTCACACCGAATTCCTGCAGCAGCAGACTGGCAGCGAGCAGGTGGTGATGATGCTTGCCACCGAAGGCCTGCGAGTGGCGCTGGTCACCACGCACCTGCCGCTGGCACAGATCCCTGCTGCGATCACCCCCCAGCGTCTGACCCAGATCTGTCGCATTCTCGATACTGACCTGCGGCGGCGCTTTGGCCTGCCGCAGCCCCGGATTCTGGTCTGCGGTCTCAACCCGCATGCGGGCGAAGGCGGCCACCTGGGCACAGAGGAACAACTAATTATCGAACCCACGCTGGACGCGCTGCGAGCAGAGGGCCTGAACCTGATCGGGCCGCTGCCCGCCGATACCCTGTTTACCCCGCACCAGCTCGAACGCGGCGATGTCGCGTTGGCGATGTATCACGATCAGGGACTTCCCGTGCTCAAATACCGGGGCTTTGGCCAGGCCGTCAACATCACCTTGGGGATGCCGATTATCCGCACCTCGGTCGACCACGGCACCGCACTCGACCTGGCAGGCAGCGGCCAGGCCAGTATTGGCAGCCTGGTAACAGCCATTGACTACGCAATCCGCATGGTCGAGGCTTCAACCCTCTCCCGCAGCTCGACTCCAGAGACGACCCATACATGAAACATAAACCTCAGGGGCATCAGGCGCGCAAGCGTTTTGGTCAGAACTTCCTCCAGGATCAGGGCGTCATTGGCCGGATTATCCGCGCCATCAATCCCCGCCCGGGGCAACACCTGGTCGAGATTGGCCCCGGACTGGGCGCACTGACCGAGGAGATCCTCAGCGGCTGCGGTGAATTGGATGTGGTCGAGCTGGATCGGGATCTGATTCCGATCCTGCGCACCCAGTTTTTCAGTTACGGCGACGCGTTTCGGATCCACCAGGCCGACGCGCTTAAATTTGATTTCCGCTCGCTGGCCGACGATCAACGGCCGTTGCGGATAGTCGGAAACCTGCCCTACAACATCTCCACCCCGCTGATCTTTCACCTGCTCAGCCACAGCGGTCTGATCGAAGATATGTACTTCATGCTGCAGAAAGAGGTGGTCGATCGACTGGCCGCCAAACCCGGGGACAGTGCTTACGGGCGACTGGGAATCATGGCCCAATACTATTGCGAGGTCTCCTCACTGTTCCTGGTCGGGCCCGAGTCGTTTCACCCCCAGCCCAAAGTCGACTCGGCCATCGTCAAGCTGCGTCCCTACACCGAACCGCCGCACCCGGCAGACTGCATCGGCGATTTCGAAGCCCTGGTGCGCACCGCTTTCGGCCAGCGGCGGAAAACCCTGCGCAACAACCTCAAGAAACTCCTCCCCGGGGAGCAGATCGAAGCCCTGGGTATTGATCCCGGCTTGCGTCCAGAGAATCTGTCACTGACCGATTTCGTTCGTCTGGCAAACCACTATACTGGCTACAAACTACAACAGGCCGCAGCAGGCGATACCCCGGAGAGCCATTTATGAGCGCCCAGCCCTTGCAGACCGATCAAATAAATATCGAAGTCGAGACCCGTTACCTCGACAACCAATCCGATCCTGACAACCAGCGGTATGTGTTTGCCTACCACATCACCATCAGCAACCAGAGCGATGAATCGGTTAAATTGCTCAGTCGCTACTGGCGCATCACCGACGGCGACCAGCACGAGCAGGAGGTTCAGGGCCAGGGCGTGATCGGCGAGCAGCCGGATATCGCCCCCGGAGAGAGTTTCAGTTACACCAGCGGCACCGTATTGCCTTCGGAAGTGGGCATGATGGAGGGCCACTATGTGATGCAAAAACCCTCCGGAGAGCAGTTCCAAACCCCAATCAACCCTTTTACCCTGGCCCTGCCACACGCGCTCCACTAACGATGGCGACTTACGCAGTAGGCGACCTGCAAGGCTGCCTGAATGAACTCAAAGCGTTGCTCGCTCTGGTTAACTTCAGCACTCAGGACCAACTATGGATTGCCGGTGATCTGGTCAACCGCGGTCCTCAGTCCTTAGCGACGCTGCGCTTCGTTAAAGACCTCGGCGATCAGGCCCGCGTCGTGCTGGGCAATCATGACCTGCACCTGCTCGCGGTGGCCTTTGAAAAAAGAAAAGCCAATCGCAAGGATACGTTCGAGGCCATTCTTAACGCACCGGACCGCGACGAACTGATGCACTGGCTGCGTCACCAGCCGTTACTGCACCACGACTCCGCCAAGGGTTATGTGATGGTCCATGCCGGAATCCCTCCGATCTGGAGTCTGAGCAAAGCGATCGCTTGCGCCCGTGAGGTCGAAGCGGTATTGCAAAGCCCGCAGGCTGGAGAGTTCTTCGCCCAGATGTACGGCAATGAACCCAGCCGCTGGAAAGACAGTCTGGACGGCTGGGATCGCTACCGCATGATCACCAACTATTTGACCCGGATGCGCTTCTGTAACGCCAGGGGCAAGCTGGAACTCGACACCAAAACCGGACCGCAAAACCCGCCTCCGGGGTATGCCCCCTGGTTCAGTTTCAGCGACCGGCTTACCTCCCAGCATCGCTTACTGTTCGGTCACTGGGCCTCGCTTGAGGGCCAGGCCGACACCCCCAACGTCTATCCGCTCGATACCGGATGCGTATGGGGCGGCCCTCTCACCGCGCTGCGGCTCGAAGATAAACGCTATTTCAGCGTTCCCAACGGTAGCCATGGGTAATTCGGCACTTCATAACCATCACCATCACCATCACCATCACCATCACTATACGATCACAACAACAGGGTGCATCCATGACTGAGTATCAACAGATCGATGCCAAGCAGGCACAACAGTTGCTCGAGCAGGGGGCCGCAGTGGCCGATATTCGCGATCAATCCAGCTATCGCACTGCCCATATCCGCGGTGCGGCGCACTTGGAGAACCACAACCTGCAGGAGTTTATTGATGCCGCCGATCTCGATGCACCCCTGGTCGTGTATTGCTACCACGGCCACAGCAGCCAGTCGGCGGCACAGTTTCTGCTTGAGCGCGGCTTTGATCACGTCTATAGCCTGATCGGTGGCTTCGAAGCCTGGCAGCAAACGTTCCCCGAACTCTGTAGCAAGGACTGACATGGAGATCTACCAGGTTGGTGGCGCAGTCCGTGATCGACTGCTCGGGCTGCCCGTGTATGACCGTGACTGGGTGGTGGTGGGTGCCAGCGCCGAGCGGATGCTGGCACAAGGCTACCTGCCCGTGGGCAAGGATTTTCCGGTCTTTCTGCACCCCGACACGCATGAAGAGTACGCCCTGGCGCGGACCGAGCGTAAAAGCGGCCATGGCTACGCCGGGTTTCTGTTTCACGCCGCGGCCGACGTGACCCTGGAGCAGGATCTGCAGCGGCGTGACCTGACCATCAACGCCATCGCCGCTGATAACCAGGGACATTTAACCGATCCCTATGGCGGCCAGCAGGATCTGCAACGACGCCTGCTGCGTCATGTCTCCCCCGCGTTTGCCGAAGATCCACTGCGGGTACTGCGCGTCGCCCGATTTATGGCCCGGTTTCACCGCTTAGGTTTCAGTATCGATCCAACCACGCTGGCGCTGATGGGCGAACTCAGCAGCGGCGTTGAGCTGCTGGCCCTATCGGCTGAGCGGGTCTGGAAAGAGACCGAGCGGGCGCTGAACGATGCCAATCCGGAACAGTATTTCATCACCCTGGCGCGTTGCGGCGCGCTGCAGCAACTGATGCCTGAACTCGCCGCCGCCATGCCCTGCAACAACAAGAGCAATCACAACAGCAGCAGTTATGCTACGACTCCCGCCCTACAAGCCTTAATGAATGCCACGGCGACCAGCACCCAAGCCAGCGTACGCTGGTCGGTACTGTGCCGAACGGTTGCGACCGAGGCCGAACTGGAGCAGCTACAGCAACGACTCAAGAGCCCCAAACTGTTCAGCGACACCGCCAGACTGCTGTGGCGCTATCACCAATACTTGTCCGACCCGCTCCGCGCCGACGCCGTCATGGCCCTGTATCAGGGGCTCGACCTGCAGCGCCGACCCGAGCGCCTCGCACCCTTTATCGCGGGCTGCCGGGCATTGGCCGGACTCAGCCCAACCCAACCCTTTGGCGTAGCAGAGCAACTGCAGCTGCTGCTCAATACTCTCGCGCAGATCCAACCCAGAACCTTGGTCGCCGAAGGTTTTAAAGGCGCAGCGCTGGGCCAGGAGCTGCAACGGCGTCAGCTAGCCTGTTTAGAACTGGCGTTACAGCCATCAGCACAACAATCAGCACAACAACAGCCATAACAACAGCCATAACAACAGCCATAACAACAGCCATAACAACAGCCATAACTACCTATATTCAGACCGACCGACCCATAAATCCAACACTCCAAGCCTGCATCTTTCTTTTGTTGCTTCTTTTGTGGGTCGGGCTTCAGCCTGACATAGGTGGAACCGATGCCAGAGCACACCCCATCCGAACATAGGAAGCCG
>JBALTG010000032.1:0-5324 GCA_036964625.1 Motiliproteus sp. | reverse complement strand
GGAGCAATTTCAGACCGACCCACAAAACCAACCACCCAAGCTGCTTCTTTCTTTTGTGGGTCGGGCTTCAGCCTGACGCAAGCAGCACCAATGTCAGAACAAAGTACCGCCCACAAAAACCAACAAACCCCAGCTGCTCTTTCTTTTGTGGGTCGGGCTTCAGCCTGACATAGGTGGCACTTTGGTCAGCATTAAGACCAATCCATGCATGAATGACTGGTTTTGTGGCTGTAACATCCCAACATGGGTGGCTGTCTGGGGGGGTTGTCAGGCTGAAGCCCGACCCACAGGGACGTGGGAAGTGTCTTAAATGCAGGGGCAATTTCAGACCGACCCACATAAACCCAAGAATTCCGACCCACACCTGAATATCGGGTTTTGTAGCTCGACGGCTAATCACACTGCACCCGGCGCACAGCGTGCTCCCAGCCGGCATAATAGCGATCCCGGTCCGCTGCAGAGATCTCCGGTTGATACCGGTGTTGACACTGCCACAGCGCTTCCAGCTGTTCGAGGGATGCAAACACGCCCGCTTGTAATCCCGCCAGATACGCAGCACCCAGCCCGGTCGTTTCGCTAATCTGCGGCCGCTCCACACTGGCATCGAGCATGTCGGCCAGAAATTGCATCAGCCAGTTGTTGCCCACCATCCCGCCGTCGACCCTTAGCGTGGTCAGCAGCACCCCATCCCGGTGCATCGCCTGTTGCAGATCCCGGGTTTGATAACAGACCGCCTGCAGGGCCGCAGTGACGATCTCCTTGATCCCGGTATCCCGGCTCAGCCCTACGATCGCACCTCTGGCACGGGGATCCCAGTAAGGAGCCCCCAACCCGGTAAACGCGGGCACCAGATACACACCATGGTCTAGCGGCGTCTGTACCGCCAACCCTTCGCTATCACCGGCAGTGGCAATCAACTTGAGACCATCACGCAGCCATTGCAGCGCAGCACCGGCAATAAAAACACTGCCCTCCAAGGCATAGGTCACCTTGCCATCAAGCCGATAAGCCAGGGTGGTCAACAACCGATGCTCCGATGGCAGCGCCTGAGCGCCGGTATTAAGCATTAGAAAACAGCCGGTGCCGTAGGTACTCTTGGCCATCCCAGGGGAAAAGCAGGCTTGCCCAAACAGCGCCGCTTGCTGATCACCGGCGACACCGAGAATAGGAATAGCGCCGCCCAGATGAGCAGCCTCTGTCACCCCGAAATCATCGGCGCTATCCATCACCTGCGGCAACATCGAGGTCGGAATATCAAACAACCGTAGCAGTTCATCATCCCAACATTGGTTATGAATATTAAACAGCAGGGTGCGCGAGGCGTTAGTCGCGTCGGTTCGGTGCACCCTGCCCGCGGTCAGTTTCCACAGCAAAAAGCAGTCGACGGTACCGAAGGCCAGTTGCCCCTGGCGGGATTTTTCCCGCGCGCCCGGTACCTGGTCAAGAATCCAGCGGATCTTGGTCGCCGAGAAGTAGGGATCGAGCAGCAATCCGGTCTTTTCTCGGATCTGCGCCTCCAGCCCCTGCTGCTGCAACTGCTGACAATAATCCGCCGTGCGCCGGTCCTGCCACACAATCGCCCGATACAGTGGCTCACCGCTGTGCCGGTCCCAGACCAGCGTCGTCTCCCGCTGGTTGGTAATACCAATCGCCGCAATCTGATCTGCGCCTATGCCCGTCTGCGCCATAACCTGACGACAACAGGCCAACACAGATTGCCACAACTCCTCCGGCTCATGTTCAACCCAGCCATCCTCAGGAAAGTATTGGGGAAACGCCTGCTGTGCCGATCCATGGATGGCGCCTTGAGCATTGACCAACAGCGCCCGGGAGCTGGTCGTGCCCTGATCGATAGCGAGTATAAAGGGGTTCATAAGACACCTGCGACGCCATAGACAATACTCACGGCGGCATCCTGAATACACACAGCGCGTTGCATGAGCTCATTGTCGAGCACTATAGTGATTCCAGATAAAGCATAGAAGTACCGCTTATCAGCTGCTGTTTATAAAGTGCCAAGTAATGATTGTAGAGTACAGGATAGTGCTAACTTGATCAGGGCCTCTACTCGATGGATAACATCAACATGAATACAGCACCCGCTATTTACGATCTGCTGGTGGTCGGCGGCGGCATCAACGGCACCGGTATCGCACTGGATGCGGCCGGTCGCGGCCTCAGCGTGCTGCTGTGTGAAATGCACGATCTGGGCTCGGCCACCTCATCCAACAGCAGTAAGCTGATCCACGGCGGGCTGCGTTATCTCGAACATTATGAATTCAGGTTAGTCCGTGAAGGGCTTGCTGAACGCGAGGTGCTGCTAAAAAAAGCGCCGCATATCATCCGCCCGCTGCGCTTCCGGTTACCTCACCTGCCACACCTGCGCCCCGCGTGGATGATCCGCGCCGGGCTGTTTTTGTATGATCATCTAAGCAGCCGAACCACTCTGGCGGGCTCGCACGGTATAAACTTTGGCCCGGACAGCCCGCTGCGTTCCGGCATCACCCGCGGCTTTGAGTATTCCGATGGCTGGGTCGATGATGCCCGGCTGGTCATTCTCAACGCCCTCGCGGCGCGTGAAGCAGGCGCCGACATTCGCACCCGCAGTCGCTGTGTGCAGGCGTTACGTCACGGCGGCCTGTGGCAGGTCAGCCTCAACAATCAACTAACGGGCGAGACCGACGTGGTTCGCGCCCGCGCCCTCATCAACGCGGCAGGACCTTGGGTATCAAGCCTGTTTGATACCGCACTGGCGAGCAAACCACCCCAGAAAATACGCCTGGTCAAGGGCAGCCATATCGTTGTCCCGCGCCTGCATGATCAGCCAGAAGCTTATATTCTCCAAAACGAAGATCAACGTATCGTGTTCGTGATCCCGTTTGAAGAAGCGTTCTCGCTGATCGGAACCACCGACGTTGAGTATCAGGGAGATCCCGCAGAAGCGGTTATCTCTGATGCCGAGACCGAGTATCTACTGGCGGTCGTCAACGGCTACTTTAAACACACCATCGCTCGCGCCGACATCGTGATGAGCTATGCCGGCGTTCGCCCGCTGCTCGATGATGATGCCAGTGCGGCCCAGGCGGTAACTCGTGACTACTGCTTTGAGCTGGACCAGCCCGCCAATCAGCCACCGCTGCTGTCCGTATTCGGCGGTAAGCTGACCACGTACAGGAAGCTTGCCGAAGCGGCGGTTAACCGCATCGGTGTCTATTTCCCCCAGGCAGGCCCGTCCTGGACGGAAAAGCCAGCGCTGCCAGGGGGTGATTTTTCCGACAAAGAGGCGCTGCAGACCCGCCTTATGACCCAGCATCCCTGGCTTCCTAGTCCGATCGCCAAACGCTTCGTCCGCAGTTACGGCACCCGCAGCCAGCACGTTCTGAATGGCACCACCTGCATCACCGACCTGGGCCAGCACTTTGGTGCCGGGCTCTATCAACGCGAAGTGGATTACCTGCACGAGTACGAATGGGCGCTGACTGTCGAGGATATTATCTGGCGCCGCACCAAGCTGGGCCTGCACCTGACCCCGCGTGAGCAACAACAACTGGCGGACTACTTGCGCGACGCCACCCATGCAGACAATCTAAAGCAACCGCTGCACCCAAATCCGTAGCCGTGCGGCTTGGCTCAAGCTCAAAGCCCTGCCTTCGCCCGGCCCATCAGTAAAGCTGCAAATTATTGTTCGATGCGCTTATCCAACGGTTTCTATCCCGGTACTCTAGGGGCATACGCTAGGAGCATCTCAACAGGTCACGCGAACAGAGCCAAACCATTGATTCAGTTGCTGGATAAACGACTCATTGACCGCCTGTTCACCGGCACAGATACAGGCGCACATGCAGAAGATGGTTGAAAGCCGGAAGCCTCTTTGACACCGATGAATGCGTGAATGGCTGTTTTTTGGGTAGTAGGTTGCATCGACCCAATAGGTGGGTTCATGTGTGCACGGATAATGCCCGCCATCGATCCATGCCACCAAAATCCCATATTCTCCCCTAACCGTAAAGCTCGACTTCTTGGCGACGGGGCCACTGGCGATCAAATTTGCAAGGTCCATACAGACACCCACTTACAACAAGTCTGCCTTGGTACTGAGTTGCCCAAGACCTCCTTCAGTCAATGCTTGCATTACTTATGCCTGCAATACTTTATCCAATAAAATCATACTATGGACGGACAATCCGCTCGGACCAGGGCGCAAGTTGTAAACTTTATTGACAGCTATCGTGGCAAAACGCGTCCGCCCAGAAGAGTCATGCGGCAATGATCGAGCGTCATTCCCGAGCCGTCATCGGCCGATAGCTGAAGATCATGGGTAACCTGGAAACTGTTTACGCGCCAGTAACACGCTCGCAACGCCTCTTTAAAATCTGTTATTCACCCCAAGATATAAAAGTTATGAACAAAAACCCCTCCCTCAAATTTAGCATTATTGTCGCCTCCATTTTTGTATTGCTGATCTGGTGGATCAAGCTGAGTGAGTTTATGTTCGGGGGCAACCTGCATCAGCTCGGCGTATACCCTCATGCGCTCAGTGGGCTCATCGGTATTATCACTGCGCCGCTCATCCACGCTTCCTGGCCACATCTGATCAGTAACACCCTACCCATACTGTTATTGGGCAGCATCCTTATCTACGGCTACCCCAAGTCGCGCTGGTGGACCCTATCAATCATCTGGCTGATATCGGGCTTAGGGGTGTGGCTGTTTGGACGCGAGAGTTACCACTTCGGAGCCAGCGGCTTAGCTCACGGGATGTTTTTTTACCTACTGATAAGCGGCATGCTGCGGCGAGATACACGCTCTATCGCCCTGTTGATGGTGGCCTTTTTTATGTATGGCGGAATGTTGTTATCCATACTCCCCCGCGAACCGGGCGTTTCTTACGAATACCACCTGTTCGGCGCCTTGGGTGGCGTGCTCTGCGCCATAGGATTTCGCCATTGGGACCCGAAACCGCCCCGTAAAATTTACTCATGGGAACGCCAACCCGATGATGCAGAAGACCCGATCATCGGTGACCAATGGAAAGTCGAGCACCAAAGAGAAACTAAAGATCCAAATCATCACGACGATTAACCCGGCGGGTTAACAGGAGACGCAAGGATGCGCCAACATGCCCCCCGTGTCAGGATAGTTGTCGTCTCATTCAGATCGTTTAATCTTTAGACGGGGGCGGGGACGTCGAGCGGCGAAAACACGGACAGACAGAAGCTAAGAAAGATCGTAATCGCATCAAGTCACTAGCAGCCTGTCGGACTTGACCGGTCGTAGCGAGGGGAAGACCGATTTGAGCCAGTTTTCGAACTATTTTGAGGCTA